>CAYWNK010000164.1:0-14373 GCA_964459495.1 uncultured Planctomycetaceae bacterium | reverse complement strand
GGATGGGTCTCGAGCAGGCCCCTGCACCCGCCCTGGTGGAGTCGGGCGTCCCTCTAGTCTCCGCCAGCGCGGAGGCCCTGCCCTTCCCCGATCGATCGATTCCGGTCGTCGTGCTCCGCCATGTGCCCCACCATCTCGAACGGCCTGGGCTCTGCTTCGCTGAGGCGACGCGGGTCGCCCGCCGTAGACTTGTGCTCGCCGAACCCTTCTTCCAGCCAGGGTTGCCAGGCCAGGAAGCGGGCCGGGAGGCGGATAGCAGGCTGAAGGCCCTCGACCGCCGGCGCGGGTGCTTCCACGCCGAGTCACTCGACGCCGCACAACTCCTTGCACTGCTCGACCCCCGGGGAGGGCGAATCCAGGCCCAGACCTTCGTCCCAATCCAAACGTGGACAGGTCAGGATCTCGGCCGGCGACTCAAGCTGGCGCAGGGATCCCTGCAGCTCGACCCGGAAGAGTCTGCTGCCTGGAAGCGACTCCTCTGGCTCGCTAAGCAAGGGAATATCAGTCGCAACGGAACGTTGGTTCTTTCCGTAGATTGGGCCTAATGGGGAATCGGATCTCGGAATCGGGGTAGGTCGACCGCTAGGCTTATCCGCTCGAAAAACAGCGGGTGGCTCAGTCTGCCTTCCGTTCCCACCGCACCCCCCGTAGAGGACCCCATGGGCTTCATCAAGGAATTCAAAGAGTTCGCCATGCGCGGCAATGTTGTCGACATGGCAGTCGGCATCATTATCGGCGCTGAGTTCGGCAAGATCGTCGCGTCCCTCGTCGGCGACGTCATCATGCCCCCCATCGGCTTCCTGATGGGCGGCGTGGACTTCTCCGACATGTCGATGGTGCTCGAAGCTGAGGGCAAGGAAGCTGTCGAGATCAGGTACGGTGCCTTCATCCAGTCGATCATCAACTTCGTCATCATCGCCCTGGCGATCTTCGTGATGATCAAGATCATGAACTCGATGAAGAAGGAAGAGGAGGAGGCACCCGCCCCCGCCGAACCCTCCAAGGAAGAGGTCCTGCTGGCCGAGATCCGCGACGCGATCAAGTCCAAGTAGTCGGCGGCCCATTCGGCGCACCACGCAGGGCGCCCGCCCCCCCCGCAGCAGCGGGGGGCGCGGGCGCCTTGGTTTGGATCCCAGTTCAGCGAAGCTCCACGGGTCCGCCGACCGAAGTGGCCTAGAAGGTGACCGACACTCCGTTGGTGAAGTTCACGGTACCGCCCGGATTGAGGTCGCGGTACCACAGCTGGAAGTGCCAGGTCGACCCGCCGCTGATCGAGCCGCCGGGCGGAGTCGGCAAGGCCGTCGGGATGTCAAAGCCAAAGCCCGTCGTCGAGGTCCCCGCCAGGTTTTCGAAATTTCCGTTCGCGTCGAACTGCCCCAACGAGACCAGGGCGCCGCCGGCATCGGGGTGATAGCGCCCCTGGGGGCTCGCCAGGCACAAGGTGCCATCGCCGATGGATACGGCCGCCATCGTCCCCGAGGAGACCACGACGAGGCCAAATCCGCTGTTCGGGAGTTGGGGCCCACCACTGGCGTTGAGCCGAACCCCGGCCCCTGCCGCTGTGGCCGTAGCGGACAGGACCGCGGCGTTGCCACTGGAGTTCACCCCTGCCGGTTCACAGAACGGACCATCGCTGGGATCTTTATCGCAGAAGACGGCGGAGCCGAACGAGAGGTAGATGGATGCATGCGGGTTGTTCTGTGCATTGCCGCAACCGTTGGTGTTCAGGTACCCGCCGAAGAAGAAGCAGCGAGGGGGAAAGGGCGCCAGTGGGCCGTCGATTGCCATGAAGTCCTGGGTATCCAGTCCCGTGTTGCCACAGGTCGCCGCACCCGTGTTGTCGTAGTACGTACCCGTGCCGCCCACGGTGAGCGCGCCTGCAACCGCGGGCGTCCAAGTCGGGTCTCCGGCCAGCAGGGGGCCCGTGTTCGAGCCTGCAACCCCGTTGAAGATCAACTCCACGCCAAAGGAGTCCGTCATGAGGTCACCATCGTGGCCAGGAAACTGGTCGCCCCCCTCCCCCTCCATGCAGAACTCCTGCCCGCTGCCGGCAAGGTCTAGCGTCACGGTCCAACATGCCACCGCACCGGCCGCAGCACCGGGAAGCCCAGTGCCTACGAACGTGCCCGACAGGGTGAAGGGCGAGCCTGGACTCGTCAGGATCAGGTCGCAGGGATCGTAGCTCTCATAGAGATTGAAGGTCGCGCCGATGGTCGGTCCCACCTGGTCCGTGCAGTACCCGAAGGTCAAAGTGTCGACGACGTATGTTTCAATGAAGCCATCGGCCACGGCGCTCGTCGGTCCAGGCAAGCGACCGGCATCGATGAGTGAGAAATCGCCCTGCGCAATGTTGGATCCGAGGGTTGCGAAGTACCCCGAGTCCACGGTGTTGTCGTAGATGATGTCGCTGCCAGTTGCGGCGGCGCTGGCGGCCTGACGGGTCCATGTCCCGGTAGCCACGTGATAAATCCCGGCGTGTTGGACGGCACCAGGGAGCGGAACCGCTTGAATTGCGGATTGGGCAGAAGCGACCGAAATGCAGACGATCGCCGCGGAGGCGATGGGTAGGAAGCGAAGCATGGGCGAGCCTGTGGGCAGAATAGGATCCATGGCCAGCCGACGGAGGACCGCAACGAGTTGCGACGAGATCGGATCCCCGCCGGATCGGATGGAGTGGCTGAGGGCCGCATTTCAGCGGCGTCTTCGTATAGACAGGATAATTCATGTCTAGCCCTCGGACGGCTCCGAGCCTCGTAGTGTTCCACCCATCGGCATCCACCGACAAGAACCGCCCGGCAGCGGGCGCAGGCGGGCCCAGCCTTGCCCCGAGCAATGGGTCCGCCCGCTGGGCTCCCGCGCCCCAACAGAAACCACCGTAAGCTACTCCTGCGTATACAGATGCCCTATCGTGCGCACCATGGAGTTCGTCGGACGAGACGCAGAGCTGGAGGTACTCGAAGAGCTGGCTGACTCGGGAGATCCCGAGCTCTTTGTGCTGTACGGGCGCCGCCGGGTTGGAAAAACCGAGCTGCTGCAGAAGCTCTGCGAACGCCACCGAGCGGTGTACTTCCTCGCGGCCCAGGTGCGTGAGAAGGACAATTTGCGGGGCTTCCGGGACGCGCTCAAGGAGGGCCTGGGGGACAACCTGGTCGACGGGATCGAGTTCCCCGACTGGTCGACAGCCCTGGGCTTTGCCGCCGAGCGCGCAGGGGACGAGCGCCTCATCATCGTGCTCGATGAGTTCCCCTACCTGTGCGATTCCAGCAAGGGCCTGCCGAGCCAGCTCCAGCAGTTCTGGGACACCCGCGGCAAGAAGAGCCAGCTGATGCTGATCCTGTGCGGAAGCCAGGTCTCGTTCATGGAGAAAGAGGTGCTCGCCGAGCGCTCTCCCCTGTTTGGTCGCCGCACCGGTCAACGCCGGCTCGAACCGCTCGAGCCCGTCGACGCCATTCGCTTCTTCCCCGACTGGGACGTCCAGGCACGGGTTCTGGCCTACGGGATCGTGGGCGGCATGCCCGCCTACCTGCGTCGCCTGCGGTCCAAGCGCAGCCTGGAAGAGAACCTGCTGAAGGAGGTGCTGCGCCCGGAAGGCTACCTCTTCGATGAGGTCCAATTCCTGCTCCGCTCCGAGTTGACCAGCCCCGCCACCTACAACTCCATCCTGGCCGCTGTAGCCCGAGGCTCCGAGCGCGTTGGCGACATCGCCCTCTCGGTAGGCGTCGATTCGACGACGGCCAACCGCTACCTGCACGTGCTGCGCGAGCTGCGCCTCGTCGAGCGCGAGGTCCCGATCACCGACCCCGATCCCCTGCGGTCGCGCAAGGGCCGCTACCGCATCGCCGACAACTTCCTGGCCTTCCACTTCCGCCACCTGCAGCCCAACCTCAGCCTGGTTCATGCCGGGCGCGGCAAGCGCGTCTACCACGACTTCGTCAAGCCTGACCTCGAGCGGCTTTTCGACGAAGCCCGCGTCGATTTCTTGCTCTCCCACCTGCGCCGTGAAGCCGCCGAGCTTCTAGACGACGAGGTCATCGAAACGGGCCGCTTCCCGGGCGACTATGTCCGCGCGGTCGGACGCACAGCGGGGGATCAAACCGTCGCTGCCGTCATCGTGCCCGACGGAGTGCGCGGCACTGGTAGCCTAGAAGCCGAGCTCGCCGAGCTGACGAAGGTCTTCCGCGCCCCCCCCATCAAGCTCGTGTACGGCATCACCAACCGGCCCGACAGGCCCCTTGAGGTCGAGCGCGTCCCCGAGGGGGAGCTGCTATGAGCGACCTCAACGAGGAATTCGAGCGCTACTTCCACGCGATGGATCAGAGCGGCGGGCACGACCGCTGCTACGTCTGTCGCCGGACCCCTGCGGAGGTGAAGTCGTTCTTCGGCTTCGACGAAGACGGGGTGCCCACCCATGCGGGTGAGTACGGCCTGGAAGACGTGGTGCTCGAGAAAACCGACATCATGAGCTACCGCGGTCTGCGGCCGGTATGTGCCGTTTGCCAGCTCAACGTCGACATGATCGCCATGCTCGGTGAGGAGAAACTCATGACCGCCGTGCTCAACCAGATGCGCGACGAGCGATCCGACCTGTGGCCCGCCCAGTCCAAGGACGAACCTACCGGCGGCGCGACGGACGAAACTGAAGAGGGCTCCGCCGGCCCGTCTACGGACGATCCTGCCGAGTGAGCCAGTCCCTGCGCACTTCGCTGGGTAGCACCCTTCAGCGTCTGACCCAGTCAGCCGCGCTGGGTCACTTCATGAAGTGGATCGTGTTCGCCGCTCTCGTAGGAGCCGCTGGTGGCGTCGCAGGCTGGATCTTCCACGCTGTGACGGGCGGCTTGAAGCACATCGCCTTCCATCTTCCCACCGGCATTCGGGGCGAGGCCGCGGTCGGGCGCTGGTGGCTGATCCTCCTGGTCCCGACGCTTGGCGGCCTCATCGTCGGCGTCATGGTCGAGCGCCTGGCCCCCGAAGCGGAAGGCCACGGCACCGACGCGGTCATCCGTGCGTTCCACCGCCTGAAAGGCCGCGTGCGTTCGCGGGTCATCCCCGTGAAGGCGCTCGCCAGCGCAATCACCATCGGCACGGGGGGCTCAGCTGGCCAGGAGGGTCCGATCGCCCAGGTCGGAGCCGGCCTGGGGAGCGCCGTAGCCGATCGGCTTTCCCTCTCCGATCGCGACAAGCGCCTGTTCCTGCTCTCCGGTGCGTCCGCCGGCATTGGCGCCATGTTCGGCTCCCCACTGGGCGGAGCGCTGTTCATGCCCGAGGTGCTGTACCGCAAGCCAGAGTTCGAGGGCGAAGCGATCGTGCCATGCATCATCGCATCGATCTTCGGCTACGCCACCTACACCTCGATCACCGGCAGGGAGCGGGTCATCGAGGTCGACCCGGAGGTTCTCGCCAGGCTCGGTTTCGAGCCCTCTCACCTGATCGTCTACCTCGCTCTGGGCATCGCCTGCGCCGCAATCGGATGGCTCTTCGTCAGGGTTTTCTACGGCACCCATGGGGTGTTCGAGCGGTTGCGCGCCGTGCCCCGCAGCGTGCGACCGGCGATCGGCGGCCTGCTGCTCGGCCTGCTGGCGATCGGCCTCACGCGCTGGTCCACCGATCACGGGGTGCTCTTCGGCGGCTACGGACTCATCGGCGGTGCGATCCACGACGCGCTGCCAATCAGCGCACTCTGCGCGCTGATCGCCGGCAAGATCCTCGCCACTTCGTTCTCGGTTTCCTCGGGGGGCTCAGGCGGGGTCTTCGCGCCAGCGCTTGCGATCGGTGCCATGGTCGGAGCCCTGATCGGCCGCCTCGGTGCGCTGGCCTTCCCCAGCCTCGGCATCGAACCGGGCGCTTTTGCGCTCGTTGGCATGGGCGGCTACTTCGCCGGCGTCGCCAAGGTCCCCGTGGCCTCGGTTGTCATGGTGACGGAAATGACCGGTGGCTACGCACTGCTACCGCCGCTGCTGCTCGTGGCCGTGGTCCATCAGCTGATCGCAAGCCGCTGGACGCTGTACCGGGCCCAGGTCGGCGGCCCCGTGGATTCCCCCGCCCACACCGGCGACTTCGTCATCGATATCATGCAGTCGATGCGTGTCAGCGATGTGCTTGAGGAGGTCCGGCAACCGCGCCTGATCCACGAGGAGGTCACGCTGCGCGGGGCGATGAAAATCGTCGCGGATTCCCACGAGACCCACTTCCCCGTAGTCGACGACGAAGGCCAGCTCGTCGGAATTTTCTCGCTCACCGATCTGCGCCGCATCTTTCTCGAAGACGTCGTCGGCGACATGGTGATCGTGAGTGATTTCATGCGCGATCAGGTCGTGACCGTGACCCTTGAATCGACCCTGCACGACGTCCAGCGACTGATGACAAGGCGCGCCGTCAACGCCGTCCCCGTCGTTGCGGTCGACAACCCGGGCAAGGTCATCGCCCTGCTCGAACGCAACTCGTTGGGACGTGCCTACTCCGAGAAGCTGGCCCAGCTCAAGGGCGACGAAACCGGGTAGTTCCAGCAGGCCCCGGGCGGCTGCCTCTCAAACAAACGCGCCCAGGCCTGTGATGTGGCGGCCAACGATCAGCGTGTTGATGTCCTGGGTGCCCTCGTAGGAGTAGACCGCCTCGGCGTCCGCAAAATGCCGCGCGACCCCGTGCTCCAGCAGGATCCCGTTTCCCCCAAGCACCTCGCGGGCCAAGGAAACCACCCGGCGCATGCCCCCGCCGCACACGACCTTCGCGAGCGCAGGCTGCTCGGGCGCCGCTTCCCCCTGGACGCTGATCTCGGCCAGGCGAAAGCAGAGACACTGCATCGCCGTGATCTCAGCCAGCATGCGAACCAGCTTGTCCTGGATGAGCTGAAAGCCTGCGATCGGCTTGCCGAACTGCTGGCGCTTCTGCGCGTAGTCCAGGGCCGCTTCGTAGGCACCCATCGCGATCCCCAGGGCCTCAAACGACACGGCAGACCGTCCGATCGCCAGGGCCCGGGACACGTCCCCAAAGCGGCCGATGCCGGGCAGCCGGCTCGACTCAGACACTGCGCAAGCCTCCAGCGTCAGCGTTGCATTGTCGACGCCGCGCTTGGATATCTTATCCTCGATCGGATCCACGACGAGGCCCGGCGCGTCGCGCTCCACGAGAAAGCCATGCACCACTCCGTCTTCAGCGGTCCGGGCGATCACGACGTGCACATCGGCGATCGGCGCGTTGCCCGACCACTTCTTCTGCCCGTTCAGCACCCAGCCGTCGGCCGTTCTTCGCGCCATGCAGCCCAGGCCGCGCGCCACGTCGGAACCCGCCCCTGGTTCGGACAGCGAGAACGAACCAATCTGCTCGAAGCGGGACATCGAGCCGATCCAGCGCTCCCGTTGGGCGGGGCTTCCGAAGACCTCGATGCAGGCCATCGCCAATCCGACGTGCACGCCGTAGAAACTGGCCGCAGACGCGTCGACTCGACCCAACTCCAGCTTCACCAGGCCCGCGAACAGGGGATCCGCCGGGGGCCAGCTGAACCCGCCCGGGAAGAGCAGCTCGTCCGCCACCTCGCTGAAGGCAGCCGCGATCCCTGGCTGGCTTCGCCCGGCAAGCCATGCCTCGTCCGCTCCAGGCTGGATGCGGGTTTCGGCGAAGGCCCGCAGAGCACGCCAGCGCCCCCGCTGGTCGTCGGGCAGGGCCTCGAATAGGCCGAAGAGATCGGAGGTCATGGGGTGCTGGGTTCGATCGGCTCAGGGTTCCGGGGAGATCCGGCGGACGGCGCGGATTCCCGCGACGCTTCGCGCGCCTGCTCGGGCTCCAGTTCGTGCAGGTGAATCGGCACGCCTTGCGAACTGAGGCGGCGAGCGATCTCGACGACGCTCCGGTGATGCGAGAACACGATGACCTGGGTGTGGGCTGCGAGCTGGAACAGCACCTGGAGCGCTGCTTCCGTGCGATCGTCGTCGAAGTTGACGAAGAGATCATCCGCGATGAACGGCATGGGCTCAGCGGTGCGCAACATCTGCTCCACGCTTGCGATGCGCAGGGCGAGGTAGAGCTGATCGCAGGTGCCCGTGCTCATTCCTGACGTTCCTACGTCCGTTCCATCTGGGCGGCGCGCGCAGATCACGCGCCTCTGCCCCTCCACGCCCGGCACCAGGCGCTCGTAGGCGCCCAGGGTCAGGAGCTCGAACAGCTCCCCGGCCCGGCTCAGGAGCGGCCCCTGATTCTTGGTGCGGTGAGCCTCGATCTCGCGCTCCAGCAGGTGCTTGGCCAGGACCACCTGAACATAGCGGCGGGTGTTTCCCTCAAGGCTCGCGAGGAGACTCGCCTGCTCACTCTCGATCCTGGCCGCCTCGTCGCGACCATCCCGCTCGACCTCCTGGCGCAAGCCTCCGATGCGCTCGCGCAGCGCGGTGTATTCCCCGTCGAGCGCTTCCAGCCGCTCCGCAGCCGCCCCGTGAACACTCGCCAGCTCATCCCGCGACCGCCCTGCGAGCACCTCCTGCAGTGCGTCGACGGTCCAGGGGATCGGCAGGCCCGCGAGCTCTTTTTCTGCGACCTCGATGTCCCGATCCAGGGTTAGGAGGCGCTCGGAGCGCTCCGCATGGGCGAGTAGCTCGTCCCAGCCCCGAGCACCTGCCGACTGCACCTCGCCCTCACGCTCGCCGGCAAGCTCTGTGAGCCGAGAGCCGTCGCGCGCGTCCTTCCCGTCGTCCGCCGCCTGGGCCTTGCGCTCACTCTCGAGTGCGACCTGGGCGCTCCGGGCGCGCTGTAAACCGGCCCGCAGCAGCCCCGCCCGCTTGAGCGCCCGCTCGCCGTCGTCCGAGCCCTGCGCGTCCCAGCCGATGCCCGTGGCCTGGCTCAACTCGCCCGCGCGCGTTTGAAATTCCTGCACCAGCCGCTGCAACGCCCCGTGCTCGGGCTCCAGCTCGCCGAGCGACTGCGCGGCTTCGCCCGCAAGGCGCTGCGCCTGCAGTCGCTCGCGCGCGTGCTCGATCCCCGCATCCGCGAGCAAGCCGAACCGCTCCGCCCAGTCCACGTATGCTGCCCGCGCCCCGTCGCTGGCCGCCTGCGCACAGGCCCACTTCGCCTGCCGTGCATCCAGCGTCGCCGCTTGCTCGTCCACAGCCTGGCGCAAGGCCGAATGCGCTTGCTCCGCGCGCTCCAAGATCGCCGCGCGCTCTCGCACCCAGGCGGCCATCGCAGCTCCACCGAGGGGCTCGAAAGGCCAGGCCTCGCGCCACTGCCCATCCTCCGCCCGCCATCGATCCCGCTCGTCTTGCTCTTCCCGGTCCAGGGCCTCGAGGTCCGCACCGGCTGTCTCTAGGCTCCGCTGCGCTGCAGCCGACCGCAACGAACGCTCACCCTCCAGCCGCAGTCGATCAGCGATCGCGTCGGCTTCAGCGACCGCTTGCGCGAACGCGCTCACGGCCTGCGGCGGGGCCACGGTCTCGCACTGGAGCGCCTCCCTGAGCTCGGCCCAGGCCGACTCACGTGCCGCCCGCGCTGCCGCCAGATCAACGGAGGTCGGCGGGGCGCCGCCGGGCTCAGCCCCCAGCTGCTCAAGCTCTGAACGGGCGCCGGCCGCAGCCGCCTGGGCTGCTGTACGGCGCCGTCCCCAGTCCTGCGCGCGCTGCTCCCGAGCGCTCTCCAGCTCCTGCCGCTCCTGCACCACGGCGGCGTGGGGCGGCGCCGCCGCCAGCAGCTCCGGCAGCCCACCACGGAACGGCGCAAGGCCGGAAAGCTCCACGGCCAGGCTCTCCGCGATAGTTGTGTCTGCGCCCTGTACCGCCTCCTGCGCACGCGCGAAGCGCGTCCCCGCTTCCTCGAGTTCTTCGCGCGCGGTGCGGCTGGCCTGCTCTGCACTGTGCTGCGCCAGCGCGTGTCCTTCGAGGGCGGCCAGGGCCGCTGCCACATCGAGCCCGGGCCGCAGCCCGCCCTGGGCCGGGCTCGCGGTCGCCCGTAGGGCTGCGAGCCTGCTCCTCACCTCAGGCAGGCGCTCCTGCGCGAGACGGAAGGCCTCCACTCCACCGGCCAAGTCTTCGATCGCTGCCCCCTGGTCGAGGACCCGCGCTTCCGCCGTGGCCTCCGACTCCGCCATGCGCTCCGCGCGCTCCCGGCGCCCTTCCGCCCGGTCGGCGATCGCCGCCTCGAGCGCGGTCTTCTCCGCCGCCATGGCCCGCAGCCTCTTCACCCTTTCCGCAGGCAGCGGCTCGAGCGCTCCGAGCTTTGCGCGCTCTTCTTGGGCCCGCTCGATGCGCAGCAGGGGCACAAGGCCACGCAGCATGGAATCGGCCTCCTGCACCTCCTGCCGGCAGGCCGCACGCTCCGCGAGCAGTTCGGTCTCCCGGCGCAGCTCCCTGTTGAGGGCCGTCTGCTGCTTCTTGTGGGCGTTCAGGGAACTCGATGCACGCTTGAGCTGGGCCAGGCCCTCCTTCCAACGGGCGAGCCCGGCGTTGATGCGAGCCTTGATCGCGTTGTCGGCGTAGAGCTCGGCCATCTCGCCATCCAGACGGGCGGAGATCGTGGCGAGCTGGGTGCCCCCAAGGCTCGCTCCGAACAACGCACGGCCCAGATCCCCCTCCCCCCGCAGGAGCTGCTCCCCGCCTTCCATCATCGTGGCGAGATCGAGGCCGTAGATGGACTCAAACTGGCTCCGGGAGAGCTCGCCTAGGAACGGCAGCAGCTCTTCTTCCGCCAACGCCTCGTCATCGCCCTCCGTCCACAGCGGCGACTTGGGCGAGGTGCGCCGGGTGAAGCGCAGCTCGCGCCCGTCGGAATGGGCCAGGTGCGCTCCGATGCGCAGTTCCTTTGAAGGGAAGCGGTGGTTGCCGGTGCGGCTCGCAATGCCGAAGAGCGCCGAGCGCATCGCGCTGAGCGTGGTCGACTTGCCGGCTCCGTTCGACCCGTAGACAAGGTGCAGTCCGCCCGTGCCCCCGGTAGCTCCCTCCGGGTCGAGATCGAAGCGCAGGTCCTGGAACGCCCCGAAGGGCCGTAGGTGAAGCTCGCGGAACCTCACGCGTCGTCCCCGTTGGCTGGCCCCTCGTCCACGCGGCTCAACATCGCCGCGAGGTAGCGCCGGGCCGGGTCAAGGGCGGCCCGGAGCACCTTGCGGTCGCCCGGGTCGTAGGCTGCGCGAACCCCGGCTGGCAGGCGCCCGGACAGCTTGGCGAGTTGCCGCGTCAGATTCGCCAGCTCCTCGTCCTCCAGCTCCGCCGTCACGATCCGCTGCCCGAGTCCCCGCAAACCCTCGTGCGCGGGGCCTTGCGCCACCGGCGCCACCGTCTGCAGCTTGATCTTCTCCACCCAAAGGTCCGCCGACACCCGCGCCGCGCTCGCTCGGACCTCCTGCACGAAACGCACCTCGTCGAGCCGCAGAACTGGATCGAGAGAAGTCGTGCCGGTCACCTGCACCCGCGCCGCCACGAGTCGGCCGGCGCCCCCCTCGAACGCGCCCTGGAGCTGCTCCTCGATCAGGGAGAGTAGCTCGTCTTCACCGGTCAAGCCGGAGGCATCCACCGAGACCACCACCCAACGGGCCACATCGCAGTCCACGTGCTCAACGGACTGGATCGAGCCCTCCACGACGTGCACAAGGCTCACGCCTTTGGCGCCGGTCTCGCGCACGTGGCGACCCTGCAGGTTACCGGGGAAGACGATCCAAGGATCCTCGGCCACCACCTCGCGCGCGTGCACGTGACCGAGCGCCCAGTAGTCGTAGCCCTTGGCCTCCAGGTCCGCGGTCGTGCAGGGCGCGTAGGTCCCGTGCCCCTCGCGCCCCTCGAGCGCGGTGTGTAGAACGCCGATGTTGAGCTTGCCGGCCACCGCCCCGGGGTAGTCCCGAGCCAGGTTCTGTTCTGTTTTGGGGTCGTTGTAGCTCTGCCCATGCAGCACGACGTCAAGCTCCCCAATCTCGATGGACTCAGGAGACTTCGAACGGAAGACGCGCGCCCCCTCGGGCCAGCGCAGTTCCGACGTCATCCGGCTCTCGGCGTCGTGGTTGCCGCGCACCGCGTAGACGCCGATGCCCGCCGCCGTCAGGGTCCTCACCTGCGTGACAAACCACAGCCGCGATTCGAAATCCGGCCAGTCGCCGTCGAAGAGATCCCCCGCCAGGATCACGAAGCGCACCCCGCGCGCCAACGCGAGCTCGATCATCGCCCGGAAAGCCTCCCGGGTCGCCAGCCGAAGCGCCTCCGCAGGCGCCCCCTCATAGGCGACGAGCCCGCGCATCGGGCTGTCGATGTGCAGGTCTGCGGCGTGGAGGAAGCACCAGGACTCAGGGGTCATCGGCGCCATCCTAGCCTGGATGATTCCTGCGGATTCAAACCAGAACCTCGGATCGGCTGCCTTTCGCGGCCGCTAGGTCTGTGGCGTCCGGTCCCACTCACCGCTGTACCGGGCGGGACTGTGCCGCGCGCGACACAAGCTCTCCGCTCGTCGACCCAGACCTGGAGCGCGTCCCGCCCGCATCCAATCGGTATCTGGCCACGGAGGGCCCGGCGCAGGAGCGCTGGCCGGCTGGGGAGAGACACTCTGAGAGAAGCGCGAGGCGCGCCACGACGCCCCAAGAGTTCGACTAAGGAAATGGGCCGTTTGCAAGGGCTCAAATCGCTGGAGACCTCTGCTAGACGAGGACAAGGTCTGGAGTGCACCCGCCATGATCGCGGATGAGATCAATCTCAAAGGTCAATCGCGGCTACTTGCGCTCCGCCGATAAGCGAGCCGGCGCACTCAGGAAGCCAGCATGCCCTGCAGGGTTTCGTTGAGGGTGGAGAGCTGGAACGGCTTGGCCAGGAAGCGCGTTTGAGCGTCGAGGTCAGCGGATGAGTCGAGCGTGTCTTGGAGGTAGCCCGAGATGTAGAGCACCGGTAGCTCCGGCGACTCTTCGCGAATGACCTCAACCAGCTCGCGTCCCGTCATTCCCGGCATCACGAGATCGGTGACCAGCGCATCGAAGGCCTTGCCCTCGCGCCGGGTCGCGGCGAGAGCGGCCTCGGGGTCGACGTACACCTCGGGTTCATAGCCCAGCGTACGCAACATGTTGGCTGTGACCCGCCCGACCGCCTCCTGGTCGTCGCACACCAGCACTCGGCGCCCAGCCCTCTTCTGGGGCTTTGCCGGAGCAGTGTCCTGCGTTAGGGGCAAGGACTGACTGGCGGGGAACCAGATTGCAAAGCAGGTCCCCACTCCCAACTCCGACTTCAATTCGATGAAGCCGCCCGACTGCTCGACGATGCCGTGAACCGAGGCAAGCCCAAGCCCTGAACCGCTGTCTTTGGTGGTGTAGAAGGGATCGAAGAGGTTCGCCTGTGTGACCTCATCCATCCCCGAGCCCGTGTCCCGAACCAAGAGGACGACCCATTTCTGGACCGGATGCTTGAGAGCCTGCGCTTGCTCCTCGTCCCTGCGTTGCTCTACGGCGATCTCGATAACCCCAGACCCATGGATCGCTTCACTGCTGTTCAGCACCAGATTGATCAGGACCTGCTCCAGCTGGCTCACGTCGACCAAGACCGTGTCTTCTCCCAGGGCCAGGTCGAAGCTGACTTCGATCTCAACGGGAACGAGCCTTCGGATCATGTCGCGCATGCCGTCCACCACCGAGCACAGTCCCAAGTACTCCGGTTTGAGCACCTGCTGCCGGCTGTAGGCAAGCAGCTGCCTGGTCAGCTTGGAAGCCCGCAGGCTCACGTCCCGAATGCCGTCCATGCAGCGGACGAGATCCTCTGTCGACGAGGTTTCCTGCTCCAGCAGGAACATCGCTGAATCCGATTCCGCCATCACCACCATCAGGTAGTTGTTGAAATCGTGGGCAAGGCCGCCAGCCAACCGGCCGATGGACTCCACGCGCTGATTCCGGCGGAGCTGTTCCTCGAGCCGCATCCGCTTGTCCATGTCTTCGTAGAGCTGTTGGGTGCGTACCTCCACCCGCTCTTCGAGCATCTCCCGCGATATCTCGAGTTCCGCCGTGCGTTCTCTCACTTCGGATTCGAGGCGCATCGCCCGCGCGCGGGCCGAACGGCCGCGCCACAGCCAAGAGCTGAGAAGCGCCAGAATCGCCGCGCCCGCCAACAACAGCTCGAAGGCTCGCGTTTCGACGAATCGGGGGCGTAGGACCATTTCCAGCGCTGCTTCGCTCTCACTCCAGGCGCCATCGCGGTTGCACGCGATGACCCGAAAGGTGTAGCGCCCGGGCGGGACTCGGGTGTAACTCGCCTTGCGTTCCTCTCCGACCTCGGCCCAGTCCTCGTCGTAGCCCTCGAGCAGATAGCGGAAGCGTGCACGCTTGGGATCCACAAACGTGCTCGCGGTGAACCGGAACACCAGGTTGCGCTCGCCCGGAGCCAGCTCGACACCGGACTCGAGGGCAACCGGCATGCCGTCCATCTCCGCGGACAAGATTCTCAC
>CAYWNK010000163.1:0-14480 GCA_964459495.1 uncultured Planctomycetaceae bacterium | reverse complement strand
CCATGGCAGAGGCCTTTTTGGCCGAGCGCTTTCCGCGGTTTCGGGGGGGCATCGGCCTGCGTACGGGGGCCGAGGTGCACGCCCACCACCGGGCGGACATCGTCCGAGACTTCGTCCTGTTCGACATTCTGATCCTGCTGACCGGGGCCCTGGCGGCGCTGGGGGTGCTGAACGGCATGCTGCTGGCGGCGCTGGAGCGGGCTAAGGAATTCGGGGTGCTGACCGCCCTGGGGGCCAGTCGCCCGCAGATTGCGGGCTGCATTCTGCTCGAGGCCCTGGTGGTCGGGCTCGTGGGGGGGCTGCTCGGGGCCCTGCTCGGAGCCGCTCTGACGCCCCTCGCTGTCGGGGCGGTGCAGCAGCTCTCGGGGCTCGAGCTGCCGATTCGCAGCGGCGGGTACTGGCTGGTCGTGGGGGCTGCTGGGGCCATGGCTGTCTCGGTCCTGGCCGCCCTGTACCCGATCTGGCGCGCGGGCCGCTTCGACCCGGTCCGGTCGGTCCGGACCGGATAGCTGGAGATTGCTGGGGGCGGGGCTTGACCGGCTCCGTGCCCTTGCTATCCTTCCCGCCCCAAGCGCGGGGGTGTAGCTCAATTGGTTAGAGTGCTGGCCTGTCACGCCAGAGGTTGCGGGTTCAAGTCCCGTCACCCTCGCCATCCCGCCTTGGGTTTTTTTCGTACGTCCTCCGGACGGCGCCGGGGATCTGGTACTC
Source organism: uncultured Planctomycetaceae bacterium (assembly GCA_964459495.1). GTDB lineage: Bacteria > Planctomycetota > UBA1135 > UBA1135 > CAYWNK01. The sequence goes on along the minus strand of CAYWNK010000163.1, from coordinate 13,772 downwards.
CGGTCCACAGGTCGGGAGGAGTTCCCGCGGCGGCCCACCCTGCATGACGATTCCCGACCTTGAGCCTCCGATCCTCATCGAGGACCAGGCGGGCTTCGAGGACCTGCTGGAAGCGCTGGCGGGGGAGAGGGAAGTCGCGGTCGACACCGAAGCGGACTCGTTCTACTCCTACAAGAACAAGGTTTGCCTGATCCAGGTGACCGTCAAGGGGCAGGACTACCTGCTCGACCCGCTGGCGGACCTGGACATCTCGGGACTCGGCAAGATCTTCGCCGATCCTGAGGTGGTCAAGATCTTCCACGACTCCGAGTACGACGTGCTGATCCTGCGCCGTGATTTCGGATTTCGCTTCCGCAACCTATTCGATACGCGGGTGGCTGCGGCGGTGCTCGGCTCGGCGGCTCCGGGCCTGGCGTCGGTGCTGGAAGAGCACTTTGGCGTGCGTCTCGACAAGTCCATGCAGCGCTCGGACTGGGCCAAGCGCCCGCTCAGCGCCAAGCAGATCGCGTACGCGCGGCTCGATACCCACTACCTACAGGCCTTGGCGGCCGAGCAGCGCAGCCAGCTGGACGAGCGCAAGCGCCGGCATATTCTGGAGACCGAGTGCCTGCGGCTCGAGGAGCTCGAGCCCTCGGATCCGAAGTTTTCGCCCGATGAGTTCGTGCGGATCAAAGGCGTGCGCGACCTGTCGCCGCTCTCCCGCCAGGTGCTGCGCGAGCTGGTGGTGCTGCGCGAGAAGTACGCCAGAGAGACCGACGAACCGCCTTTCCGCATCATCAGCAACCCGACGCTGTTGGAGATCGCCCGGCGCATGCCGCACAACCCGCGGCGCCTGACCGAGATCAAGGGCTTCACGCCACGGATGGCGCGCACGATGGGCAATCCCGTGCTCGACGCGGTCGAGGCGGCGGAGGAAAAAGGACCCTTGGAGCGCCTGCCGGTACTTCCCAAGCGCGACGGCACCGAGATCCTCGACGAGATCACGCTCGACCTCTACGACCGGCTCAAGACGTGGCGCAAGGGCGAATCCGACCGTCTGGGCATTGAATCGGCCTATCTGGCGAACCGGCTGCTGCTGGTGCGCCTCGCCGACGAGCGTCCCGCCACGATGGAGGCGCTGGAGGCCATGGTCGGGATCGCCGACTGGCAGCTCGACGACTACGGCAACGATTGGCTCGACATCATCGAGGACTTTGAGTCCGACGTGAAGGCGGGCAAGGTGCCGAAGAAGAAAGCCTGGCGCCGCGGGCGCAGGTAGGCACCTAGCGGAGATCGCGCAGGGCGTCTTCGGCCTCGGCCAGCATGGTGCGCGCGGTCTGCGTGCGCTGCCTGCGGGCGGAGAGTGCGCGCAGCCTGTCGAGCGCGCCGCGGTAGGCGATCCTAGCGTCGTCCGTGCGTCCTGAAGCGCGCAGCACCTGCCCGCGGGCGAGCAGCCAGCCGTCCATGCGTGGCACGTTGCCTGCCAGGCGATCGAGGCGCCGGAGGGCGGCGGCGTTCTGGCCGAGGGAGCGCTCGAGCTCGAAGGCGGGGACCTCGAAGCTGACGAGTGGGCCGAGGCTCTGGATTCCGGCGTCGAGGGCGGCGAGGGCCTGGTGGGGCAGGCCTGCTTCGAGGAGTTCGCTGTGCCAGGCGACGTAGAGGTCCGGCTCGGGGCGGCTTTTCGTTCGGGTGGATGTGATGGCGATGCGCTCGAGGTCCCTGGCCGCCGAGCGCGGTCTGCCGAGCGCGTTGAGGAGGCGCGCGCGCTCCCAGCGCAGGCCGGCGTCGTCGGGCGTGAGGTCGAGGCAGCGCCCGTAGGCGGCGAGCGCCCGGTAGCTGTGCCCCGCATCGCGCAGGATCCGCGCCCGGGTGCTGAGGATCTTCCCTGGCTCGCCGTTCCAGCGTTCGGCCTGGCGCAGATCGCCAAGGGCGGTTTCGAGCCGGCGCCAGCGGCGCAGGAGATCGGCCCTCTGGAGGTAGAGGCCAGGATCCCGGGGGGCGCTGCGGATCTGCTGGCTGATGAGCTCAATTTGCTCGACCAACTCCCCGTCGGCCCGCAAGGCGCCGACGGTCAACAGGCCCACGGCCAGCCAGGGAATTGCTCGATTCACCCCCCGACCATACCGCGGCGGTGGCTGGGCAGAGAGGGCGCGGCTGGGTCGGGCTCGGATTGGAATGGACCGGCCCTGCTGGGACTTCTCCCATCGTGCGCCTCTGGGCGCCTCGACCAGGGATTTCCGGATCTGCTGACGGGACAGCGGATCGTCCCGCGCGCTAGGGGGCAAGGGGCTGGCGATTGGTGTCCAGCCCCAGCCCTAGCCCCTCCAATCGATGAAGTTCCCCTTCCTTCTGCTGCTCTCTTTCCTGCTTTCCAGCGCCGCCAGCGCGCAAGTCCCGACCCCGGTCAAGTTGCTCTCGGCCGGAGATCCCGTTCCGGGCACCGGGCACAACCTGGCTCCCCTCGGCTTCATCGCGAAGTACCGCGTGAACAACGGAGGGGACTGGATCGCCCGGCTTCGGCTGGACGATCCCAGCCCGGCGAGTGACGGGGTGTTCCTACGCAATGGGCAGGTGGTCTTCCGGGAGGGGGACCCCGTGGCCCAGCCTGTGGGCGGAGTGGTGAACGTCGTCGCGAGCTGCGATCTGGCGGACACGGGCGAGGCGTTCTACGTCATGAGCACGAGTGGTTGGCCAAGCCCCGCAGTCAATCGCAGCGTGATTTACAGGGACACGCAGCCGATCCTTGTGGTGCTCGATCGGATCGATGCTCCGGGCTACTCTCCGGCGGCCTACTACCAGAGCATCCTCGGCGTCACCGTGGTGGAGGGGCCATTCGTGCTGGTCACCTGCTCCCTTGTGGACCCAGCGGCTTCGAACCAGGTCGTGGGGGCGCTCGTGCGGTTCAAGCTCGACAGCGCCGGCAATCGCCTGAATGAAACCGTGTTAGCGACGGTGGGGATGGTCCTGCCTGGCCAGACCGTCCCGCTCGATCAGTTCTATACCTCCGACGGTTCCCAGAGTCTGAACAACACCGGCGACGGGACGTTCAACGCCCGTCTGGCTGCCGCGGCAGGAAGCCAGGACCAGGTCGTCTTTGCTAGCGGGACGCTCATCGCCCAGTCCAATACGCCATCGCCAATCCCGGGCCGGAACTATGGCGATACCACTGCGGCGCCCTCGGACAGCAACGAGGCCGGGTCGTGGATCCTGCGCTACGACTTGGATAGCTCGAACCCGCTCGACGATGAGGTCATCGTGGTCGACGGTACGGTCGTCGCCCAGAAAGGAGGTCCGGCCCCTGTCTTTGGCACGACCTTCGCGTCTTTCGACCAGACGAGTGTCCACGTGGATCAGGGGGGGAACCCCTACTTTGGAGCGGTCCTGAACGGAGCTCCTGCAGGCTTCAACAGGGGCATCTTCCGGGGGAACAGCGTATTGATGCGCGCCGGCGCTACCTTCGTTCAAGGCCAACAGTTGACCGAGATCTACCTCAATCAGAGTTCCCTGCAGGTCTCGAACGACGGCAACTTCATCCTTGTCCGTGGCGAGCTCGATGGCAGCGGAGAATCCCTGGTCCTGATGGAACGCAGCATCGCAACGCACTACTGCGACGCCGAACCCAACAGCGCCGGCAACGTTGCGCTCCTCCAAGCTTCGGGAAGCAGCAAGGCGAGCTTCAACACGGTGAGCTTCCGCTGTCTCAGCCTGCCCTCCAACCAGTCGGGCTACCTGCTCGCCTCGATGGCCCAGGCCGACATCTTCATGCCCCCTGGAAGCCAGGGCCGGCTCTGCCTTGGCGCTCCGACAGCGCGCTTCAACAGCGATGTCCAGAACACCCTTGGAGGCAGCATCATGGTCTTCAACCCCGACCTCTCCAACGTTCCGCTCACGCCGGCGGTGTCGGTCCAAGCTGGTCAAACCTGGAACTTCCAGGTCTGGTATCGCGACATCAACCCGGGCCAAACCTCGAACTTCAGCCTGCCGGTTTCGATCGAGTTTCGCTAGAGCGCGGAGCGCGAGCTCTCGGCTGCTCTCTGCCTACCCGTACGCGACACGGCGCCAAGCTTGGATCAGCAAGCCCTGCAGCGGATAGGACTCGCTCATCGACACCCAGATCTTGCCTGCGGTCACGCGCAACCGGGCACCGATCTTCGGCAGCCGTGTCGGAATGGTGCCGCACTGCGCCTGTGCCAGTTCGGTGAATCAAAGCAGCTCCGTCGAGGCGTCCACCGCAGCACACGCGCACTCGAGAAGTCGATCCGGTCGTACCTCCGCACCTACAACGAGAACCCCAAGCCGTTCCGCTGGACGAGGAGGCACTGGGTGGCATTCGAATGACGATCACTCCTCCCCCCGCCGGAACCCTGTACTCGGAGTCCCTAGCCTTGGTGGTGAGCCCCAAGGGAGCTGGCGCGGGCGCCAGTGCACAGGGCAAGCACCATGCCCTCAAGAACATGTCCCTGGAGGGGAGCAATCGGATGCTCCAGCTTGCCTACCTGCCTGGTGGGGACTACCTGGCGCACATTTTCCCCAGCAGCGTCGTCCGGGAGTTCACCATCCAACCCGCTGAGGTCGGGGACTTGTCCATCGACCTGTCGAGCATGGCGGAAGTTTCCTTATGGCCGGTGGCGGCAGAAGGTGAGCCCCATCCCGGTGAGAGTCCCGTTGCGCCGGGCCGCTTGCGCTGGAGGGTCATGGCGGACGGGATCGAGGCCGGGGACGAAGGCAGCGGCATCCTGGCCGGCACCGGCCTGATTCAGCTCCCTGCGACCTGGAGTGGGGGGGCCTGGCGACTGCTGTCGATCCCGGGCGAATTCACCGCGGTGGTGGAGTCCTACGACAAGGGGGTGGGCCTAGGGCAGGTCGATCCCGGACCCGTCGTGGCAGGACCGAACGACATCATCGTAGAGTTGAAACCAGCTTCCGGCTATCGCATGGAGATCCTGGTGGAGGGAGCTCCCCAGGACTGGAGCACCCGTCGGAGCTTGGCGGCCGAACTTCTGGAGGCTGTACGCCCGACTCAGGGGGCTGGATCGGCGAGCTTTGTGGATGTCACTGCCCATGGGAAGGGAGCGACTGGTCTGCTTGCCCAGGTTGAGCTCACAGCTCCAGGAGAGTATCCCCTGGAGTGCTCCGCCGCCTGGGCCGGGAAGGTTGTTCCGGTGGATGCCAAAACCAGCGCCGGCGTCAAGGCTGGCGAGGTCGTCAAGCTAGGCATGCGATGGCAGGATTGAATGCGCAGGCTTAGCCCGAAAGCAAACGGGACCCTGGAAGGCCAGGTTCAGGCTCGGTTCTGGAGCCGGCCATTCCCCGAGCGTGCCTAGGGCAGACCGTGCAAGGGCCGCATCGCATTCATCCGTCCTGTGAGATCGGGAGGCGCTTGCTCCAGGGAAACAGGATCGAGGCCCGCAGGGGCGGGCCTCGATGTTTCGCTGGGCCTTCGACCCGCATGAATCACAAGAGCTAGAAGACGATGGTGATGCCGTTGGAGAAGTTCGTCACCGGGCTAGGGTTGGTGTCCCGGTACCACAGCTGGAAGTGCCAGGTGGATCCTACGGTGATCGATCCGCCGGGGGGATTGGGCAGGGCGATGGGCAGATCAAAGCCCATTCCGGATGGTCCGCCGGTCCCCGCGATGTTCATCAGGTTGCCGCTGCCGTCGAACAAGCCAAGCGAGTTCAAGGCTCCGCCCGCCGAAGGGTTGTAGCGGCCTTGGGGGGAGGCCAAGCAGAGGATTCCATCGCTGATCGAGGCGGCGAATCCGTTGCCGCTGGAGATCAAGAAGTAGGCGGCCATGTTCGAGGGGCCGCCCGCGGCATCGAGATGCCAGCCGGCGCCGCCCATCGAGTTGCTGGCGCTCAGGGTGACGGGCACCCCGGTGCTGTTGGCGTTGGCGGGCTCGCAGAAGGTGTCGATCGCAGAACCGGAGATGAAGCTCCAGGAGTGGATGTCGTGGTTCTTGGGGCTACCCGCGCCACCGCCGGTGAACCCCACATACGCCGACGTTCCGCCGATCAGGTTCAGGCCGCCGACGGACGAGCCGGAGTCGATCCAGGTACCGCCGGTGGTGAAGTTGTACGGGGTGCTGAGGACCAGAAGGCCGTCGAGGAATACGTCGATCGTCCCCGGCACATAAACCACGCGCAGGGTGTGGATGAACCCATCGTCGAGGTTGACGCTCAGATCGGCATCCTCGGCGCGGCCGATGGAATAGGACTCCTGCTGCAGGTTATCGTCGGTGCTTCCGGTGTGGATGCTGATGTGATTGCCGTCGGGGTCAAGGATCGGGTTGCTGGTGGGCTGGTTGTCGTTGCGAACGTGGTCGATTTCGATCACGAGCGAGTTGTCGAGTGACTCACCGACAGGGGAGGTGTCGAACATTCCATAGCCGCAGGCAGAGGCGTGCCGCCCGATGCCGTTGACTCCGCTCATCCCGTTGAATCCCGCGAGCTGATCGTTCTGCACAACAAAGGCCATGCCGTCACCGTTGCCGGTCCCAGTGATCGAGAACTCGAAGGTGGTTTCGAACCCATTGAGCACGGCAACGGGACTGTCGAACCACACGGCGCCCATGTTCATTCCGCCGGTGGAGGGGATTTCGTTGTGCACGCGCATGACCGGTCCAATCGCAGTCGCCTCAAAGACCGTGCTGAGTCCGGCCGTCGAGGTGAAGTCGGGATAGGAGAAGTTCTGCCCGTAGGCGCCGGTAGCAAGGGCAAGCGCAGTCGCAGTCGCAGCGAGGGGAAGGGGACGCATCGTGAATCAGCTAAAGGGGGTGTGATAGGGAGAGTAAAAGCAGCCCGTTCCGTCCCGGCGTCCTCCGCACCTGCCAACCGGTGACTTCCAGCTGACGCATGCTTGCGGACCCCAGGATTCGGTTCCAGGGCCTGCGCGCATTCTACGGAATCAAATCGAACACATTCCCGGAGCCAACCCACTGGCTGCGCGGGAACCCGCGAGCAGCTCCAGAATGGCCCAGTTCCGATACGCTGTGCCCCGCTGCTCCCCGTCAATTGCCGGCCCTGTGACCCCAGCGCCTGGGGATGGGCGCGGCCCAAGGGCGATCGATCGCCCAAAACGCAAAGCAGGTGGCCGGCCAAACTGCGACAACCACCTACTCTTCAGGGACTTACGTAATTCAATCCCGTGTACTGGTGGAGAGGCGGAGAGCAGTGGCGAGCTCTGACCCACTTGCCGGGTGGTTCGACATCGACACAAAGATCCGAGGGCCCTTCACAGCGTTTCCGTTGGGGAGTGACAACGTCCACGGCAATGGGCAATGGCAGCAGCAGAGCGGGTCCGCGCTGACTGGTGCACTCCTCAGCCTAGATTCACTCGTGATCGGGCCCGGTGGCGCTTCGGGTGGGTCTGGGTCTGGGGGCGGCAACAAGAACCTCCCCCCGCTGTGTACCTCCGCGAATACGGGACCTCGCGTCCCCCTAGTGGACTGGATCGGGCCGAACACGATCACCGAGCCTGGAACCTACGAGGGCTTCAAGTTCACGGGGACGGTCACGATCGCGGCCTCCGACGTGGAGCTGCTCGACTTCGAGATCGACGGACAGGGCGCGCAGTACTGCATCCATCATCAGAGCGCGGGGAACTCGGGATTCAGGGCAGAGCATGGCCACGTCCACCACGCGAGCCGCCTGATCTTTGCGCACGAGGGCTACTACTCGCACCTGGACTGCGAGTTCGCGGTGGACGCGTTCCGGATGGACGGCGACACCGCGCCGGTCTACATCGGGCATAGCTACGTCCACAACCTGGGCTACTTGCCCTACGCGGCGAACCCGGATGAGCCGCCGCACTCCGACGGTGCTCAGATTCGCAAGCGTGGCGCGCCGATCACGTTCGACCAGATCAACTGGGACATGTGGGACGTCGACACGTCCATGTTCGATCCGGCGATCTGCATTCAGATTCAAGGCGGTGACGGTCCGGTCGACGGGAAGGTCATCATCCGGGAGAACTGGTTCGGGGTCGATGGCAACTACCAGCTTCAGCTGACGGCGAAGGACTTCCCGGCCCCCTCCGATGTGGAGCTCACTCGCAACGTGTTTCGCACGGGGCAGTGGATTTCAGGTCCTCTCAATAGACAGGTCGCCGCGGGGCAAATCGTGTTCGACGGCAACACAGACGAGAACGGAGTGAACCGAGACGCCGAGTTGGCGGCCGGCGCGAGTTGGTGATCAAGGTCTAGGAGGACCACAGCAGGAATGGACAGACAGACTGGCCCGACGATGGGGCCCAACGGCCTCTTCACGGACGGCGACCCGCAGAACGGCATCCAAGGCAGCCAGCCCCGAGCGGGTTGGGCGAACGGTGTCACGGAGGAACTCCGCAATCTGATCGTGGACTCAGGGCAGGAGCCTGACTTCGAGGACTACACCCAGGTCGGTCAGGCAATCCGGGTGCTCGCCGGCGCAGTAGGGGGGGCGCGCAACGCCTTGATCAACGGAGGTTTCCAGATCTGGCAGCGAGCTTTCGAAGGCAACGTAACAGCCAGCGAGGAGTACATTGCAGATCGATGGGCTGTGCGCGCTGACGACCCCGGTGGGTCCTGTCAGGCGACCATCAGGCGTGAGTCCTTCGTGACAAGCGACCCCGGCGTCCCAGGATCGCCTCAGTACAACCTTCGATTCGTCCAGACGTCCCTCCCTACATCCGGGGTGCCCCGGATGGCACAACGGATTGAGGACGTTCGGACCTTCGCAGGTCAGACGATCACGATCTCGGGCAGTGTCCGAGGTGACTCCATCATTGAGGTCCGGCCAACGATCACCCAGAACTTCGGCTCAGGCGGCGATGCGTCCGTCGCCGTGGGCCAAGAAGTCTGGCAGGTATCAGCGGGCTGGACCCGGTTCGAGTGGACCGTCGCGGTGCCGAGTACGTTCGGGAAGTCTGCTGGCCCAGGTAGCTTTCTGGAACTCGCCTTCGTCTTCCCTCAAGCGCTCTTCAGCGTCCGATTCGCACAGATTCAAGTGGAGCTAGGCTCCAGTGCCACCGGTTTCGACGAGAGGCCTTTGGACATCGAGCTGCTACTTTGCCAGCGCTACTACGAGCAGAGCTATCCCGCCACCGTGCAGGCCGGGAATCAGAACCGCCAAGGGGCCACCCGGGGCTTTGACGTGGGCAACGCCTGGGAGACGCTGAACACCCGCTTTCGGGTTGCGAAGCGAGCGACACCCGCCGTGAGTTTCTACTCGCCACAGGCCGGCAATCAAGGTGCTGGCAAGATCGAATAGAACGGTGTCAGCGAGGACGTGGTCAACATCCTGGATACCAGCTCCGAGGCGACTGGGGTCCCCCTGATCGCCAGCGTGATTTCCCCTGCCACCAACTGCGTTGCCCACTGGGTCGCCGACGCGGAGCTCTAGTCCATGGCCGAATACCAACTTGCCGAAAACGCCGTCATTCGGACCCGCGACCAGCTGCGCATTCCCCTGGACGAAACGCACTCCGCCTACCGGGAGTACCTGGCCTGGGCCGACGCCGGGGGGGTGCCCGACGCGGCGGTGGCAATCTCCATCACCCAGGCGCGTCAGCAGGGTATTGACCAGCTGTCGATAGAGGCCAACCGGGGACGGAGGCGGCATATTCCGGCTGACCCAGCCCAGGTCTTCGCAGACGAGGTAGCCCTCAAGGGCGCGGGGGTCGCGAATGCGGATGGGTCAATAGCAGCCGGCGAGTACCCCATGCTCGAGGCAATGGTGCCGCGGGTGGGGGCCGACGTCGCAGCGGTGGCAACGGCTCTGCTTGCTGCGCGCACATCGCTAGAGGCGTGGCTCGCCGGTGTCGAGGCTGTGTATCAGGCCGCCCTCGAGGGCATTGAAGCTGCTCTGTCCCCTGCTGCCGTGCAGACGGTGCTGGACGGAGTCGCATGGCCAGCATGACCGTGCACGAGTTCTTCATGCTGCTGGGAGTCTCGGCTAGCACCGACCCCATGGACGTTGGGTGGTTCGAGAGATTTGGCTTTGCCGCCGGATTGCTCCTCTTACTCCTGTTCGGTGTCTACAGACTCGCACGCCTGGGCATCAACAAGGTCGGCGACGCGATCTGTGACTGGTTCAAGGAGCAGACGGAGTTCATTCGAGATCTGCGAGAAGCCATCCCAACAGCGAAGCAGCAGCTACTCGAGCGCAACGAGACCCTCGCCTCGATGGATGAGAGTCTTGGAGGCCTGCAGGACGGGCAAACGAGAATCATGACCTTGAACGAAGAAGCCATCGCCCTCGGGCGAGCCAACCAAGGAGACGAATCATGAACCCCTGGACCCCCGTGGCTGGTGTGATCATCAAGGAGGTCACCGATGCCCTGTTGACTGTTGCCGAAGGCACGGAGGAAAGTATCGCCCGCTACGCCGAGGAGCTGACCACGGCAGCGGTGCGAGCTGCAGAGCAGGGGGACGAGATCTCCCTGGAGTCGATCAAGCGCACCAGCCGCATGCTGGCCTTCGAAGCGGAGATCACCGCGAGGGACGGCGTCTGGGAGACCGTCGAGAAAGTGGCCTGGGCGATCGTCCGGGCCGGAGTCCTGTCCGTGACAGCAATCACCGCCTAGGGGGCGCACACCATGAAACGCATCGCATCCTTCCTACTGCTCACGCTCGTTGTCCTGCCGTGCAGCTCGTGCATCGGGGGCGCACGGGGGAGCGTGCCCGTGGAGGCCGTGCTACCGACCTGGGAGGCTCTGGCCCCCTACACACGGGCCGGGATCAATGAATCGCCAGACCTGACGCTGGAGCAGCGGGACAACCCCACGAGGGAGCTGGAAGTAAGCCTGAACTTGCTCAAGGGGGCGGCTTCAATCAATCGATAGAACGCCGGCCTGCTCTTGAACACTCCGAGCAGGCCGGGGATGGTTTCGAGGATCGTGCGACCTGTGGGACGCTAGTTCCCCTGAGATGAACTAACGCCGCTCTGGGTCTTGGAGCTAACCCCCATTTGCTTTGCTCGGACGACCAGGAAGGCCAGCTTTGAACCGATTTCCTTTGCCTCAGGAGGCGCGGTGTCAAGCTTGAAGGCTACCCACTTGTAGGTCGGTGGGCCCGAGTCGTGTTTAGTGAAGAAGGACTCGACGTGGACCTTTCCCTGCCTGTCGAAAGCTTCGATTTCAGGCGGAACTTGCGGACTCTCAGTCTCTGTGTAAGCGCCGCTATCAACCAAAGCCTGAGCGTGCGATCTTAGGCTGGCGTGATACAAGGTCGATTGTTCCACCCGGTGGGCGTTGATTTCAGCCACAGTCTGTCCCGCGAATTCTTCCTCGAACCTGTCCATCCAATGGGCGGCGGTGGTGGCCGACTCGGTTCCCGCTTCGGAGGAGTTGGATTCATGGAGTACGCTTTCTCGGGATGGTTCAGCGGTCTCGGCGACCGGGTGAACTGTTGCGCTAGCAAGCGTGGCTTCCTCGACTTTGGGTGTTGAAGGGGACTCCTTCTGAGCTCTTACTGGTTCTTGCGCAGGTCCCTCAGGAGTTTGCTGCGCGAAAATCGCTAGTGAGATGGCTGGCACCGCAAGGCATGTGGTGAGTGTGAAGGTGCGCATTGTTTGTGGTTTCTGGTAGGTATTGGAATGCGTCGTTATGGCTAGGGGTTATATCTAGATATGGTTGTGGATTATTCGGCGGTGGCGGGCAGCGCCACACAATAGCTGCAAGTGAACACAAAGGTGGTGTGGGAGACTCCGACGTCACAGTAGAGGAAGGATCGGCTGTGGCCATTGCAGGGGAGGCCGCCGGGGGAACTCGCCGTATCCTCAATCTCGCCTGTTGAATCGTCCACTAGCTCTGCTTGCCCGGTGTACTCGCAGCCGTTGCACTCTCCTCCTGCGTGGACGGCCGTCCAACTCCAAGATGCGGTGAACCCAGAACAGTCTCCAGTTGGAATTGCGGTGGCGTTCGCGACGCAGGTTTGATCCTGACTGGATGTTCCAGTAGCAATGAACGGGAGTAGGGCGATGGCGAGTGCTGCGAATGCTGCTTTTTTGAACATCTGAGTGACTGGTTGCGGAAAGCTGCCCTCTGTCGGGCCGGATGCCCCCAAGGTTGGGGGCGGGGTGATGCTTCGCGCGAGAGTGCTAGCAATGATGTGCACGCCATTTGCATTTGGGTGCCGCCAAGCAATGTAATGCTTTTCGAGAAATGCGTGTTCAGCCCTTGAAGGATCCCTTTCTGGCACTCTCAGGGGTGGGGCGAGGCATCCGGAGGTGATTCTCGGCTCCGCAATTGCGGGTTAGCCCGATGTTCGCGAAAAATGTATCCCCTCAGCTTGTTCGATTGCTCCGAAGCTTCCGATCCTCATCCCGGATCGGGTGACAGCCTCATGCCTGAGCTCGGGGAGATCCTTGAGTTGCTGAAGGGCGCTATGGGAGAAGTGGCCCCCGCCAGGTGAGCTGAGTAGGGCGGGGCAAGCAGAGATCCTTGACGGAAGTGCTTGATGCCCCTCCGGCGCGTTACCAGTTCGTGGTCTAGGGGAGCTGGTTGACTGCGCTAGTGAGGTGGGCCGCAAGGCGGAGCCACTGGGCTTTGGATTTAGGTTAGCTTGGACTGCCTTAGGGATAGGACTTGGTTCATGGGGTCAAGGGGCAGCTGGGAGGGGATGATCCGCTGGGCGAACTTCACCTTGGGCTCGCGGATGAGTACCTCCCGTCGGCCCAGGTTGATGTCTCGGGCTTCCAGTCGCGCGGCCTCTCCGCTCCGAATGCCGGTGTAGGCGAACAGGGCGATGAGGTTGGCGTCTGCGTCGCGGATGCGCTCTGTCCTGCCCCTCATGTCGAAGTTGCGCACCTGCTCCAAAATCGGCTCGACTTCGTGCGGGAGGAAGAACTGAAAGTCCCGACGCGCGGCGTGGCTGGTGGTGCGGAGGGCCTTGCGCCGGGCTCGAACAGCTCGGGGGACGGGGGATACCACGCCGGAGACTTCGCAGGCGCGGTTCAGGACGCGCAGGTAGCGGCGCACGGTCTCGGCCGAGACCTCCCCAAGGGCCTCGTCGATCAGGTAGCAGACATCCTCGGCGGTGAGCTTGCCCATGGCGGTGTCGGGGCCGAGGTAGCGCTTGGTGATTGCCTCGCCGGGGAATTGGTAGACGCCGCGGACGGTCGCGGGGGGCGTTCCACTTGCAAGTTCCTCCTCAATGATCCGCTCGATGGCTGGTCCAAGTTGAGAGGGGGCTCCGGCGCTCTGGGCTTTGAGCTCCTCGGCAATTTGTGCCCCGATCTTTGAAGCCTCCTGCTGGCTGTCCGAGAGCGGGCCGGTTCTGACCTCGTCTTTGACTCTTGCCCGTGGCTGGCAGCGCCAGCGGCCGCTGCTCCAGACGAAACTGAATCTCGTGCAGCCGGGGATTCGGAGGGCGTGCCATGAGGTCACGCTAGCCATCCGGCAACAAATCTGGGCAACAAACGGCCCTCTCGTCGATCCCGCGTCGACGCAACCCCATGCAGGGCAATCGGATGCGTTGGGCGGGTCGAAGGTGGTTGTGGAGAGGAAGGGGCTCGAACCCTCGACCTTTGCGTTGCGAACGCAATGCTCTACCAACTGAGCTACCTCCCCTTTGGGACCAGGATCATAGGGATGCGGGGCCGGGTTGCAAGGGAGTGGCTCGCCCGGATCGGTCCCGGGGATTGGTTCGGGGACGCTGGGTTGGCTGCGCGGTGGGCCGATCCCGTGTTCTGTTGTGAATCCTCCCGACGGATTCTGGCTAGGGATGGGGAAGGGCAAGTGTCGATCAACGCTCGGGGGTCTGCTGCGTAGGCGCCTACTCTGGGACAGCCCCACGGCCCGAATCTATGCTCAAC
>CAYWNK010000162.1:0-14579 GCA_964459495.1 uncultured Planctomycetaceae bacterium | reverse complement strand
GCTCGGGGTTGCGCGCCGGCAGCGCGATCAGGGGAACCCGCTCGGGTACGCAGAGGGTCTGGCGCAGGCGCGCGCGCGCGGCGGCCCGCTCGCGAGGATGGAAGCGCCCGAGGTCGACGCCGTTCGGCACGACCACCAGCCGTTCGAGCGACCGCGGGTAGCGGGCGGCCAGCTCGTCGCGCACCAACTGCGAGGGGCAGATCACCCGCTGCGCGCCCCCGTGGAGGGCCTGGGACTCGAGCGCCGCGAAGGTGCGATGCCGACCCCGCAGGCGCAGGCCCCCCTCCGGCAAGCCGCCGTCGTGGCGCGCCCGGTGGCGCGCCTCCATCGTCGCAGCGTGGCTGCCGCCGTGCAGCCAGAGCACATCGACCCGCTCCAGGTGCCGCACTCCCACCGTGACGTCCGCACCCGCTTGCTCCGCGGCAGCGATGAGAGCCTGGCCCAGGGCGCGCTCCCGCGGGCCGCGCGCAGGCCGTGTCAGGGGCGGGGTGACGGGATGGAAGCGCGCCACGCTTCCCTCCCCGCGACGAGGCCCCCGCCGCCCAAAGGCGAGCACCTCATCCCCCTCCGCCGCCATGTGCTGAGCGAGCGCCTCCATGGCGACCTCGGCGCCCCCGCGGCGGGGCTGCCAACGGTCGATCAGAAGCGCGATGCGCACAGCTTTGGCCTAGCGCTCGCCAGAGGCGTCTCGGCCGCCGGCGCGATCGCCATCCAGCAGATCGAGAATGCCGCGTTCCGCGACCAGTGCCTCGACTTCGGCGATCGAACGGGGGCAGTCGCTGCTGATCACCCGGCAGCCACCCTCTGTGATCACGACGACATCCTCGATCCGAATCCCGATCGCCGTCGCTGTTTCGTAGAGACCTGGCTCAACGGTAAAGGCCATGCCCGGCTCCAACGGCGCCCGCGGTCCAGGGTCGTGCACCTCCATGCCGATCCAGTGCACCGCGGAGTGGGCCATCAGTTTCTGGAAGCCACGCTCCTTCAGCAGCTCGGCGCAGGCGGCGTCTACCTCGCCCAGACTGGAGCCCGGCTTCGCCGCGGCGATGCCCGCCGCCTGCGCGTCGAGCACGGCCTGGTACAGCTCGGCTTGACGCGGGGAAAACTTGCCGCTCACCGGCCACGTGCGCGTGATGTCCGTCACGTAGTGATCGACCTCGGGGCCGTAGTCGGCGAGCACCAGCTCCCCGTCGCGCATCCGGCGATTCGAGGTGTTGTAGTGCAAGGTGAGCGCGTTCGGGCCCGACCCCACGATCGCTGCATAGCCGGGACCGTCCGCGCCGTGACGCTGCTGCACGAAACTCATCAGGGCGTCGAGCTCCCACTCGCCGAGGTCCGCGCGGGTCGAGCGCATGGCCTCCGCCAGGGCGAGCGCACCGGCCCGCGCAGCCCGCGACATGGCCTCGATCTCGGCCTCGGTCTTCACGATGCGCATTTCATAGAGATCTTTGGTCGCGTCCTGCACCCGGTCGCCGAAGCGCTGGCTGAGCTTGTCGGCAAACGTCCGCTCGCGCGTCTTGCGCCCGTCGTAGGGATCCTTCGCCCGGCGACTCACGTAGCGGCCGGCGTAGTCGTACGAGCCCGACATCGTGATCCAGGGCGCCTGCACCGTCCAGATCGGCGCTTCCTCACCCGCGAACTCAGCGATGGCCGCTTCGAAATCTCGGGCCTCCCGCAGATCGCTGATCCCGGTGATCTCTGTCACCCACTCGTCAGCCGTGTCCCAGATTTCGCCGCTCCACTGTTCCTCGAACGCGTTGGGCCTGGAGACGAAGAGCACCTCAGCGCCCGTGGCTACGTCGCGCACAAAGGCCACGTCGGGGCTCTCGACACCGGTCAGGTACCAAAAGTTCTTGTCCTGGCGGAAAGTCTCCGCGCCCCGTGGCTTGGGCATCCCGCGCAGGACCAGGACCCCGCTCCCCAGGCGTTCGGCCAGGGCGTCCCGGCGCCCCTTGTGGAACTCCGCCCCGAGCCCGCAGATGGGCAGCCCGTCGGACTCGCGCGCCAGGTTGCCGCCGCCCAGGGCCGTGCCCGTCAGGCTTGGAGCTGCCTCCTGGGCGGATGAGCTCGCCCCCATGGAGGCTGCAGCCAAAAGTGCGGGAAGCATCCGAGGTGTCTGGAGTCGAAGCATGGGCAGGAGGGTAACGTACCGCCATGCGCGTCGGCTTCGACTGCTCCCCCTTGGTCCGTCCTTTCCCCCCCGGCATCGTGCGCATCACCCGGCGCAGCCTGGAGGCTCTCGAGGCGGCCGGCGAACTGGAGGTCGTGCGCCTCGAGCCCCCCGCCGGTGTCCCCTTCGAGCCCTGGCGCCGCAAGGCCCTGCCCCAGGCCGTACGCGAGCAGGGCCTGGCAGGCGTCCACTCCTTCCT
Source organism: uncultured Planctomycetaceae bacterium (assembly GCA_964459495.1). GTDB lineage: Bacteria > Planctomycetota > UBA1135 > UBA1135 > CAYWNK01. The sequence goes on along the minus strand of CAYWNK010000162.1, from coordinate 12,210 downwards.
ATCGTCCTTCCCGCTGAAGGGCCTGGGCAAGCGCGTGCAGACGATCCACGAGCTGCCCTGGAAGCACGGCGTGACGGAGAACGCGGGCTGGCGGCACCGTCTCTGGCCGCGGCTGGGATCCTGGAAAGCCGACGGCATCGTGACCGCGTCCGAGACCGTCGCTACCGAGCTCGGTATGCGGCGCGCGCCCGCGGGCAAGCTGCACGTCATCCCCTGGGGCGTAGACGAGCGCTTCCAGGAGGAGCCTGAGCCGGGGACCGTCGACGAGATGCTCCTCGACCGGTACCGGTTGCCCGAGGGCCAGCTGATCCTGGCGATCGGAGCCGTGCGCGCGAAAAAGAACCTGGCTGCGCTGCTGCACGGGCTCGCGGCCCTGAAAGACGCGCCCGGGCAAACGCCGCACCTCGTCGTCACGGGCCCCGACACGCCCGACCTGCGCCGCGACTTGGGGCTCGTCTCCAAGCTCGGCCTGGCCCGCCACGTGTCGACGCCGGGCGAAGTCGAAGACGCTGACCTGCCGGGCCTGCTGCGGCTCGCCGCGGTCGTGCCCGTCCTGTCCCGGTCCGAGGGCTTTGGCCTGCCCGTCCTCGAAGCCCTTGGCTGCGGTACGCCGGTCGTCGTTCCCGAGGGCAGCGCCCAGGCCGAGATCGCCGGCGAGCAGGGCTTTGCCTGCGACTCCGCAGACCCTGGGTCGGTGGCCGATGCGCTACGCCGCGCGATGAAGGCGCGCGAAGAGCTGCGCTACGTCCTGCCCGACCGGGCGCGGGAGTTCCCCTGGTCGCGCACCGCCCAAGGCATCGCGGAGCTGTGGAAGAGCCTGGCCTAGGTCAGCGCGCGCCGCGCGTGCTGGTGTCGGGTCTGGTGCTCGACCTCGCCCAGGCCGGCGTAGCCCGGCACGGCGAAGAGCTCCTGCCGCGCGCCGCCCGTCTGCTGGCATCCGCTGGTGGAAAGCTCTCGGTCCTTGCGGGCGCCGCGGGGCTCAGCGTCGATCTGGGACCCGAAGTCGAGTGCATTCCCTCCAGCGCCGCGAGCCACCCGGCCTGGCGCCGGGCCCGGGATGAGGGTCGCGCACTGCGCCAGGCCCTGCGCGGCGCCACGGCGGCTGGGCGCCCCTTCGATCTCGTGCACACGTCCCACCTGCCGGTCCCCGCCAAGCTGCCGGTGCCCTTCAGCTGGCTCGTGCACGACCTGCGCCGCGTCGACCGCGGCGGATTCCTGTCGCGCTCGGCCGGTCGCATTCTGATGCGCAGCGCTGCCCGCAGAGCGGACGCCATCCTCGCCGTCAGCGAGTTCACGGCAAGGCGTCTGCGCGAGGTGCTCGGCGTCGAGGCGCAAGTCGTACCCAACGCCTGCGGCCACTTCGATCCCCTGCCCCGCAGGCCCGCGGCGGGCGCCCCCCTGCTGCACGTGGGGCACCTGGAACCCCGGAAGAACCTGCGCCTGCTGATCCGCGCGCTCAGCCTCAGCCCGGAGCTGCCAGACCTTTGGCTGGCCGGCGCCGCCAAGAACGGGGAGGACACCCGGCTCAAGGACCTAGCCGCGGCGACCGGCGTACTGGACCGGATTCGCTTCCTTGGCGCACCAGAGGACGACGAGATCGTTGAGCTCTACGCCACCTGCGCCGCCGTGGTGCTGCCCTCAGCCTATGAGGGTTTCGGCCTCACGGCGCTCGAGGCCCTCAAGGCGGGGTGCCCCCTGGCCTGCTCGGACATCCCCGCCCACCGGGAGATCACCGCGGGTCATGCCGCCTTCTTCGATCCGGGGGACGTGGGGAGCTGCGCGCGGGCCGTTCTTGAGGCCCTTGCATCCCAGCCGACGACCGAGGCCCAAACGCAGGCTGAACGCTACTCGTGGGACGACTCCGCCCGCCTCCTGGTCACCGCCTGGGGGGCCCTGGTGCCACGCCCGGTCACGGATCCGCCACACAGTCCGTAGGATGCGGAGTCCAGCAGTCCCATTGTCAGAACACCTATGAACCCCGCCCTCTTCGTCCCCGCCGCGTTGCTGATGACCTGCAGCCCCCAGGACGTCCCGACCCAGGCCTCCGAGGCCCCCGTCGAATACGGCCAGGTGCGCTGGTCCCGCCAGCTGGAACCCTCCCTCGCCCGGGCCAAGGCGGACGCGAAGCCGGTGGTGCTGTGCTTCCAAGAGGTCCCTGGCTGAAGCACCTGCACGACCTTCGGTGAAGGTCCCCTATCCCAGCCGCTGCTCGTCGAAGCCTTTGAAGAGCTCTTCGAGCCCGTTCTGATCCACAACAACACCAAGGGCTACGACGCAGAGGTGCTCAAACGCTTCGAGGAGCCGTCCTGGAACAACCCGGTCGTTCGCTTTGTCGATGGGGACGCCAAGGACGTCATCCCGCGCGAGGACGGGGTTTGGAAGCTCGGGCCGCTGGTGGCCCGCAGCGTCCTAGCCCTGGAAGCCGCTGGGGAAGACATCCCCGGCTGGCTCGACACCCTGGCCACCGAAACGTCGGGCGCACGCACCGAGCAGTTGGTGCTGTCGATGTACTGCTTCTGGGACGGAGAGGGCAAGCTCGGCGGCTTCCCCGGCGTCGTGAAAACCCGCGCCGCATTCCTCGGCGGATCTGAGGTCGTAGCCCTCGAGTTCGACCCGAGGGTGATCTCGGTCACCGAGCTCGTCCGCAAAGCCCAAGCCACCGGCTGCGCCCAGCGCGTGCACGCCTCGACCAAGCAGCAAAAAGCCGACCTCGAACAGGCCGGCATCTCCGCGTTCCTCTTGCAGGACCGCGTGCGACTCGCCCCCGCCAGCGACCAGCTTCGCCATCTTTCCGCGAGCCCACTGCGCTACCTCCCACTAACGCCCCTGCAGGCCCAGCGCACCAACGCCGAACTCGCCGCACGCAACGATGGCACCGAGTGGCTGTCCCCCCGTCAGGTGGGCATGATCGATGCACTGCGCAAGGCCGATGATCTCAAGGGTCTCAAGCGACCCGGCGACCTAGCCGGCCTCGCCGCCTACGAGCGTAAGCTGCGCGCGGCCCTGCGCTGAACGCGTATCCCGCCAGGTCGATTCTCTACCAGCGCATCTCCAGCAGCGAGGGCTGCTGCGAGATGCCGCCCCTGGGCAGCGGCCCGGTGGACGCAGAGGTGATCGCTCTGTTGGAGCAGTGGATTCTCGGCCTCGATCCGAATGCCGAGCCCGACTCGACCGAGCTCTCGACTTCCACGGCACCGATGTGTTGGGCATGACCGCCGACGACGGCGAACACGTCGCCAGTGAAGACGTCACGGCGGTCATCAACTGAGGGGCAGGGTCAGACTTCGTCTTGGAGGACCATGACCTGGTCGATGTCCAGGTCCTCGCCTTCACCGCCTGGCTCACCGTCTCTGCCGAGGGTGTAGATCCGCAGCTCGCCAACGTCCTCGCCCTTTTCATACAGGTAGGTGTGATCCCAGGGATCCATCAGGCTCTTGGCGTTGGTCACGAAGGCGCCGCCATTCGGCCCGGCTTCGGTGAGAACCTGCAGCGACTCCGGGTATCGGCCCCCATTGTTGATGGCATAGTGCGTCATGGCCCCGTTCAACATGGCCAGGTCCGCCTTCACCTTCCCACGCCGAGCATCTGCCAGCTCCCCCAGGACGTAGACCACGGGGTTCGTCGACTCCGGCTCCGAAGCCGCCCCAGCGCTGGGTATGTCCGCGGGCGAGTCCCCAGTCGAAGTCACGTTCGGATCTTCCGTGGGCCCACTTGCTCCAACGGAAGGACTGACGGGTTCGGAAGCAGAGCAAGCCGCCAGGAGCAGGGCGGCTACGAGGAGTTGAGTGCGAGTCTTCGGAGTAGCCAATTCGATTCTTCGTCGTTCGTGGGGTCTAGGATGGGTTCATGGACAGTCAACCGCAGGGCCCCTGGGAGCGCAAGTTCGGCCACGCCTGGGGTGCTGGCTCGCCGCCGTGCCTCCCTGGTGCGTCCCGGCTCCCCTCCAAGCGTGGGTGTTCGCGCATACTAGGGGCATTGATCCCAGGCCCGTGTCGAAGCAGTCCGGCCTGCCCCTCGTTCGCCACCCCCTGCTAGCCCTTCATTCATGCGAGCTCTCCATCTGCTCTCCGTTGCCCTGCTCACCGAGCTAGCGGCCGCCCAGGCTCCGTCCGCCCTCCTTCGCGAGGGCGATGCGCTCCCCGGGAGCCTGATCGTCACTGGCATCAACAACACCGCCGTCAACCAGACAACGGGCTACGCCACCACGGTCAGTGCGACCGACATGGCGAGCACGATCTCTCTTGTCTGGGGCAACCTAGGCGGAGGCTCGGGCAGCGTGCTGCGCCAAGAGAGCACCATCGGCACCTCCGAGCAGACATCCTTCGAGTCCTTCTTCGGCATCTCGGGAACCTCGGTCTGCTACAGCCCCAGCGTCAACGATACCGTCAGCGGAGTCACCGCCCTGGACGGCATCTGGATCGACGACGACATCATCATGATCGAGGAGATGCCCGCCAGCCTGCCCGGCGAGTTCTGGACCTTCGGCAGCCGCGGAGGCATCACCCAGGACGGCGTGGCCTATTGGGTCGGCGGAACCTCCCCGGCCCAGGGTGGTTCGACCTCCACCCGCGGACTCTTCGTCGGCATCACCGCCACCCCGGTCCTCTTCACCGGCCAGACCGTCCCCGGCCTGCCCCTCCCCCTCGGCTCCGCGGCGGTGGACTTCGACTTCCGTGTGTCTTCCCTCGGGGGCCACTTCATCTCCCCGGTCGCCCTGGACACGTCCAGCACCGAGGACGGCGCGATCGTCCTAGACGGCAGCGGCCTGATGATCGGCGGCGGTCTGGTGCGCGAGGCCCAGCCACTTCCCGCCTCCGCTGGCGGACTCGCTGGCGAGAACTGGGACAACTTCGACTTTGTCGGCGTCACAGAGAGCGGCCGCTACTTCATCACCGGTGACTCCGACGCCGACACCGCGCTGGATGAGTTCATTCTGGTCGACGGCATGATCATGGTGCGCGAAGGCGACACGCTGGACGGCTTTGTGCTGGAGGGCTCCATCGAGGGCGCATTCATGAACGAAGCCGGCGACATGGCCTTCGTTTGGGATGTGGACGACGCAGGCACCAACAAGGAAGCGCTTTACCTGAACGACGACCTGCTCCTGCTGGAAGGCCAGGCCGTGGACTGGGACGGGGATGGCACCATCGATCCCGGCACCGCCCTGACCGACTTCACCGGCATTTCCTCACTGACCCTCGCCGCCGACGGCACGGTGTACTTCACCGCCGACGTCGACGTGAACGGCACCGTCCTCGAGGGCTACTTCTGCCTCTCCACTGGCATCGGCGCGAACTACTGCATGGCGACCCCGAACTCCACGGGCATGGCCGCTAGCATCTCCGCCTCCGGCTCTACGCTGGCCTCGGCCAACGACGTGACCCTGCTGGCCACGACCCTGCCCAGCAACCAGTTCGCCTACTTCGTGAACTCCCAGACCCAGGGATTCATCCCCAACGTTGGCGGGTCCCAGGGCAACCTCTGCATCTTGGGCGACATCGGCCGCTACAACACCCAGGTCTTCAGCACCGGCGCCTCCGGCACGGGCAGCCTCGCCCTCGACCTCCCCAACACCCCCACCCCCTTTGGCGCCACCGCCGTTATGGCCGGCGAGACCTGGAACTTCCAGTGCTGGTTCCGCGACGCGAACCCCACCCCCACCTCGAACCTGACCAACGGCCTCTCGCTTCTGTTCAACTGATGCCATAGCCCATTGCCGCGTTCGCTGACCGGCAAAAACGAAGCGCCCGCTGAAACCCCGTGTCGTGACATTGGGTTTCAGCGGGCGCTTCGCTGTTGCTGATCAGCGAACGCGGCAATGCACCGCCCTACTCGTCCTTGGCAATGCAGTAGAGACTCTTGTGGCCGCGCAAAATCAGGGTGTCTCCCAGCACTGCGGGGCTGGCATCGAATCGATCCTCGAGGGAGTTCACATGGATCGATTGGAACTCCTCGGTGGCCGCCACGACCTCAAAGACGCCATCCCGGCCGCTGAAGATCAGGTGTCCTGCGGTCGCCACCGGCGATGCGTAAGCGTTGCCCAGCGCTTCCAGGCGCTCGCCTGCATAGCGCACTTCGCCGGACTTCACGTCGAGCGCGGTGAGCTGGCCCCCGTTGGACTTCAGGCCGAAGAGGGTGCCGTTCACGACCACCGGTGAAGGTACATCGGGGGCGTCGGTCTCCGTCCGCCACGCCAGCTGGGTCTCCTCCTCGCCCTCGACCTTTTGGGCGTGGAGAGCAACGAACTCTCCCCCGCGGCGACCGCCGGTCGAGAAGTAGACCATCCCATCGGCGAGAACAGCGCTGCCCTTGAGGCCCGAACGGCTCTGGAATCCCCCGCGTCCCGCACGTCCTCCGCGACCACCGCGCTCAGGGCGCCCCTGGCCACCTTCACGACGCTCCGGCTGCTCGGTGTTCGCGGGCGGGCTGGCTTCACCGTAGGTCCATACCACGCTCCCATCCTTCGCCGAATACGCCACGGTCTGGGCCGCGCTAGGAACGATGACGAGCTCCCCGGCGACCGTGGGGGTCGTCCAGGAAGTGCCTTCCGGACGCGCAGCACGCCATGCGGGCTTGCCGTCGCTCGTGTTCAGCGCGGTGAGGAACGACTCACCGTTGTGTTGCCAGAGCAGGATGAGCTTGTCGCCCGCCAGGACAGGCGAGCTTCCCTCACCGAACTGGCCCTGCACCTGCATGTCCCCGAGGTCGGTCTGCCAGAGCAGTTCCCCCTCCAGGTCATAGGCGAAGATCCCGGCGGAGCCGAATGAGGCGAACAGTCGCTCGCCATCGGTGACGAGCGTCGGGGTTGCAAAGGAGCCGTCGCCGTGGGTCCCCTCGTGCGGTGTGTGTGTGATGGCCTTGCTCGTCCAGGCGATTTCGCCACTCGCGTGGTCGACGGCCAGCAGCAGGTAGTCTTGCTCGCTGGGCGCGGTCTTGGTCATGAAGCCGCCCCTCCCGCCGCCGCCGCCGCGCTCACGTCCCGCTCCCCTCCCGGGGCGCTCCGCGGGACCATCCGCGGCGGGTTCGGGTGCGCTGGCCTCCGCCGATTCAGCGGAACCGGCCTGCTTCTCAGTCGGCACCGCCGTCGTCAGGTAGATCGTCCCCCCGAGCGCGATCGGAGAGGAGAGGCCCTTCCCCGCGATCGGCACCTTCCAGCGGACATTGACCTCCTCACTCCACTGGAGGGGCGGCGCCCCCTCGGCCACTCCGCTCCCGTCGGCGCCTCGCCAGCCTGGCCAATCCGGACCGCCTGTGGGGGAAATGCAAGGAGTGGAGTGAAAGCAAAGCAGCAGAGTCGTCGTAAGGAGCATTGTCGTAGACCTTGGTGGAAAACCGACACCCATCAGAGAAGGGCTTGGCCGGGCCGCAACCCAGCAAGCTTCGATAGGTTTCGATCGATCCTAGGAACTGCGGGCTCTTACAGGGGAAAGACTCTTCCCCCGAGGTCTCCCTGCTCCGCCATCGCCGAACGGTGCCGTGGCTGAGCCCCCTAGCGTTTCCGGAACGGATCGACGCCAAAAGCGATCTGGTGGCGGGAACGGCTCCACCCCCTTCAGCCCGCCGTAAGTCGGTAGGCGCCGTAGGCCAGGCCTGCGAAGGCCGCGAGGCCAAGCGCATACATCGCCAGCCGCAGCGGGAGCGAGAGTTGCGCCAGGTCCGCGCCGGCGATGCCGTCCCGTTGGGCTTTGGCCTGGTACTGCAGCACGCGATTCCCACCGGCCATCGCGTTGCTCCCTCGGGGCGCAGCCTGGCGGGCGAGCTTGGCACGCTCGACTTCGGCTGCGGACAGTTTGGGCTCCGGGGCTCGAGTGGCGCCGGCCAGCGCGGGCGCTGGCTGCTTTTGACGGCTGGCGCTCAGCGCTGCCGTGGGTGCGGGAGCACTGTCATCCCACTCCCCCTCCAGCTCCAGGCCCGCCTCCGCCCCATCTTCGAGGGCCCCGTCAGGATCCAGGTCGAGCTCGAGGCCGATCTCTTCGGCGAGGGCAGGCCCCGAATCGTCACCCTCCTCGTCCCAATCCAATGGGGGCTCTCCGGTCTCCGCCCGGAAGCGCAGCTCCACGTCCCCGAGCGTCAGCTCGGCACCGTCTTCGATCCAAGCTTCGGCCTGCTTGGTGCCCGCCACCTTGGTTCCGTTCGACGAGCCAAGATCGCTCACCGCCCAGCCCGCCTCGAGGAGTTCAAGCTTGGCGTGCTCGCGGCTGATCGCCTTGCCCTTCAGCGTGACCTCGGCCTGGGGGCTGCGGCCCAGGACCCAGGGCCCCGCACCTGCCAAGGTGTGGATCTTGCCCAAGTCCGGGCCGGAGAGAACGTAGAGGCGCGCCATGGGGGTGGGATGAACAGCTAGCGATTCGAACGCCAAGAGCGGCTCGCGGCGCGGATCGCGCGGACGAGCTCCTTCTTGCGGCCCCCATCGTAACGGCCCGCGAATACCTCCGTGCCCCCCACTTCCAGCACCGGCAGGCGCAGGCCGTGCCGCTTCTTGAGCGCCCGATCCCCGTCGACGTCGATGAAGCGAATCTGCTCTGCCGCGACCAACCCGAGCTGGACCGCCGCCCCGGCGAGTTCGTCGCACAGCGTGCAGCCAGGCCGGGTGTAGAGCACCCAGGGGGCGGTGGGCTGACCAAAAGGCAAGCGACGGAACCAGCTCGGCAAAGTCACGGCGCCAGCCTACTCCCCATCGCTGGGCCCCGGCAGGGCACCGTGCAGGAACATCGGAGCCCCACGGACGGGCCGGGCCCCTGCCCCCGCGCCCGGCCCGGATCCTGGTCCTGCATTTCCAGCCGAGCGCGACCCGCTCACCTGCGCTAGCTTGGGCTCCTGATGCTCGACCGCCCGCCCGCCTTCGCCCTCCAGGGGGCCAGCCGCCGTTTTCCGGTCGGGCTCGGACTGCGCAAGCGGACCGCCCTCTTTCCCTTGGACCTGCGGTTGGCCCAGGGGGAAAGCCTGGCGCTGGTCGGGCCCAACGGCTCGGGCAAGAGCACCCTGCTGAGGCTGCTCGCGGGCGTCGATCGGGCGAGCGCCGGGCGGGTCTCCGTCCTGGGCGGCGACGCCGGCTCGAGCGCTGTCCGCCAGCGGGTGGGCTGGTGCCCCGAGAACGCCCCCTTCCCCGCGGATCTCAGCGGGCTGGCAGCGCTCCGGCTGCTGGCGTCCCTGGGCGGCCAATCCGCCGCCGAAGCCGCGCCGGCTCTGGAACGGGTCGGACTCGGGGACGCTGCGGGTCGCGCGCTGCGGGCCTACTCCAGGGGCATGCTGCGCCGCTTCGCCCTCGCCCAGGCCTTTCTGGGCTCCCCCGATCTGGTGCTGCTCGACGAACCCACCGCCGGCCTCGATGGACCGGGCTTCGCTGTCCTCGACGACCTCCTCGAACAACATCGCGCGCGCGGCGGCAGCCTCGTGCTCGCGTCGCACCTGGTCGCCGACGTGCACGCCCACTGCGCCACGCTGGCGGTGCTCGTCGCGGGAAAACTCGTGGGAAGCGGCCCCCCCGCCGAACTGCTCGCGGCGCCGGGCGAGCGCATCGAACTCACTGGACTCGACTCCAGCGGTCTCGATCGACTGCGCGCGTGGGTCGGGGAACAGGGCGGCGAGGTCGTCGCGAGCGGACCGCGCCAGCTGCCCCTGGCGACTCTCTTCGAGCGCGCCTCAGGGGAGAACGCGGGACCCCAGCGCCCATGACCGAGCACCTTCGTCCTGGACGCAGGATTCAAGCTGGCCTTGCACGCCTGGCTGCCTGGGAGTGTCGGCGCCTGGTGTGCTCGGGCCTCGCGCCGTGCGTCGCCCTCGCGCTTGGCGTCGCTTGGTGGACCCAGCCGGTCGCCTCCGCCCTGCTTGCCGAACAGGGTGCATCCGCTGGAGCACTCCTGGCCCAAGCCCACTGGGAATGGGCCGGCCTGCTCCTCGCCCCAGGCGTCGCGCTGCAGGGGGGCGCGCTCATCGGCCGCTGGCGCAGCGGCGAGGGGGACTGGCTCGCCCCACGCATCGGACAGGCCTGGACCCTGGCGGCATGCGCAGCCGGCATCTCCGCTGGCGCGTGCCTGCTGGCCCTGGCCCCCGCTGTCGCTGGCTGGGTGTCTTCCGGGCCCGCTTCTCTCTTGCGCCGCGCCCACGGCCACTCGTTCGATGGAGCGCGCATCATCGAGCCTGGAGCCAGCCTCAACCTGGTCGTCACCGCCGGCGACCTCGATTCGATCTCCAGCGCGCGCGTGCGGCTTGCGCGCGGGCCCGGAGCTGCACGCATCCGAGAAGCGCGCGTTGCGGCCGTCCGCGCAGACGCCGCGTCGGAACGCACCCTGAGCCTTGAGACGCCGACCTGGGTCGAGCTTGAGGTCACCGGCGGCGCGGGCAATCTGGTCATCGGGCTGCGCAACGAAGGGGAAGGTGGCCTGCTCGTTCCGAGCGGGATCAGCGTCGAGGCCTTTGCGCCTCCAGCACAAGGACCCCTGGCGGGCCTCGCCGCCGGATGGGACCCGTGGCTGCGCTGCACCCGTGCGCTGGCCGTCATCGCCGCCCTCGCCATCGGCTTCGGATCCTGGATGGGCGCAGGCATGGCCGCGAGCTGCACGCTCGTGCTTGCCGGTGGACTGCAGCTCGTCGCGGGCCCGCATGTCCACGGCCCGTGGGGCGGCCTGCTTCCGTGGAGCGACCTGCCCGGCTCGATCTCGCTCCTCGGCGAGGGTCGCCTGGCCGAGACCATCGGGCCGTGGCCGTGGGTCGGCGCAGCGGCGTGGATTGCCGCCGGCCTCCTTCTCGCGCGCGCCGGGCTGCGGGGTTGGAGCGCCCGGTGAGAGCCCTCGTCTGGATCGCCGCGCTCGCCCTCCTTGCGCCGTGGCCCTTGGGTGACGGATCGCCCCGGGGGCTCGACCCGGGGAACGCGGCCCCTGCCCCCCGGCCGGGCTTCGGCGTCCGGCTGCTGGGTCCGATCGCCAGCCTCGCCGCCAGCGTCGAGTGGGTCCGCTACGACATCGCCCTCGAAGCTGGAGACTTCCCGCTGGCCTACGAGCGTGCCGAACGGGCGCTGGCACTCGACCCGCTCTCGCCCCACGGCTGGGACATGCTCGCCTCCCACCTGATCTTCACCCGCGGCGGCGCCCTGCTCGAAGACGATCCCGAGCGACGCGTGGACTGGATTGAGGCCGGCCTGGAGGTCCTGCGCCGGGGCACCCTGGCCTGCCGCGCCCCCGCGACCCTACACATGGTGCGCGGCCAAGTCCTAGCCCTGTACGTGGCCGAGCTCGCCGCGGACCCCAGCGCCCTGCCCTGGCGCGGCGGCGAGGGTGCAGCCCTGGCCGAGGGGATCGCTGCTCTCGATCAAGCCGCGGCCCTTGGCCATCCCAAGGCCCATGAGCGCAAGCACCAGGCCGGCGCCGCCGCCCGCGCGCGGGCCGAAGCCCGCTAGCCGCTCCGCCCAACCGCGACAGCTTGTCCAGCTGGGGGCAGCTCTGCCCAGGGACCTCGAATTAGCGCCTCTCGCGCCCTCGCCGGGCCCGTAGGATCTGCAGCGGTGCTCCTCCTGGCCGACAGCATGATTTCGGGTGTCTTCGGGCGCCTTGGGTACTGGGGCCCTTTCCTCGTGCTCGTGGGCGCAGGGGCCGGACTGCCCGTGCCCGAGGAGGTCACCATGACCGGCTCCGGCTACCTCCTCTACCGGGAAGAGGTCAGCCTCTTGCCCATCATCGCCACCTGCTGGGCGGCCACCCTGATCGGCGACTCGATCCCCTTTTGGACGGGTCGACTCCTGGGGACCCGGGCCCTCAAGATCCCCCTGGTGGCCAAGGTCCTGCATCCAGAGCGCTTTGCCCTGATCGAAGAGCGCGTCGCGACACACGGGGGCTGGGCGGTGTTCACCACCCGCTTCCTGCCCGGCCTGCGGCTGCCCGGCTTCTTCACCGCCGGCACCGCCGGGATGAGCTACCCGCGCTTCATGGCCTTCGACGCCTTCGCAGCGGCCTTCATGACCCCCGCTTACGTGCTCCTGGGGCGGGTCTTTGGGGCCAAGATCGGTCAGCTCGAGCGCACGGTGAAGAACTCGACCGAGGCCCTGGGCTTCATCCTGCTGATGGTGGTCGCCTTCATGAGCGTGAGGGCCCTCAGCCTGCGCCGGGACCGCCAGGCGGCGGCCCTGGAGGAGCAGCAGCCCAAGCCCACACCCGAGGCACAGGAAGCACAGGCCCCCTCCGCTGCCCCGGGCCCCCCAGAGAAGGGCCTCGAATC
>CAYWNK010000161.1:0-14721 GCA_964459495.1 uncultured Planctomycetaceae bacterium | reverse complement strand
CTCGGGGAGTCGTTTGAGAGGGCGTTCATCGCTCGCTTCAATCTGCCACGCCTGTGGTTGCTGGATCTGGACGGCAGCGTGGTTTGGGAAGGGGATCCGGGCTTTCCAGCGGGGGCTCCGCCATCGCCGCCCTATCACTCCTTCGTCGACGACCCACTGAAGGCGCTCGTCGACTCCCGTAGGGTCCCCGAGCGGGTCCGCTGGCGGCGCGACTGGGAGCGCATCGGCAAGGACGCCCTGGCCGCCGGCGATCTGGAGCGCGTGCTCCCGCTGCTGGTGACCGCCCGCAGCTTTGAGCCCGCCTTGGAGCCGAACGTGGCCCGAGCCGCCAGGATCCACAAGCGGCTGGAGGAGGCCTTCGGGTCCCTCGACGATTGGATTCCGATCCTGGAGGACCAGGGTGCGGAGGCTGCGGCCAACGCACTCAGCGACTGGGCGCCACTCTTCGGCGCGAGCAAGCGAGACGTCAGCAAGGCCCTGCGCGCTCCCCTGAAGTCGTCCGGCGCCAAGGACTGGAACCTGTTTCTCAAGGCCGCGGTGCGCTTCCCGCCCAAGCGGAAGGAGCCGGGCCCCGAGCTCGACCTGCTGCTGGGACGCTTGACCGAGATGGAGTCTCCCTGGGCTGCTCGTATCGCGGCCGCGCTGCAGGAGGCCAGGGCGGCCGAGGACTGGGACGCGGCGACTGAAATTCTGGGCGGCGTGGAGCGTGCCCCCGGGGTGTGGCTGGTCAACGACCTGCTGGGCCTCTAGGCGGCTGGAACCCAGGCGGGGAAGCGCTGATGGCGACTTCCCTGCTGAGTGCCTGATCTGCCGTCTTGGTCCGTCCGGCCCCGCGCTCCGCATCCAGTGCTGCGCTCAGCACGACTCGTCCGCATGGCTCATGTGCGCTTGGGCGCGGCGTTCCGGGCGGGCGGTTGCAGAGGCGAGTCTCACATTGGTGCGCTCGCCGGCAGACCTCCCAGGACTCTCGAGTCCCAGCAATGAGGTTCATGATCTTGCGTGGCTGGGACTGTGGGCCTACTTGCACGCACATTGGCCCGGTGACGCGAGGTTCCTTCCAGATTCACGTTGAGGTCGCCCCACGGGTTGTCCAACCTGCGAACGCGGTTGGGATGCCCCCTCTGGTGGTTGCGGAGGCCAGGGATCCCGTTCGACCCCCCTTGCCCCCGTCCCCATCCGAAGGGGGCCCTTCCGATGAAAGCCCAGCTCTTAGGTACCGGCCGCGCGCTCCCTGGTGAGGAAGTCGCCGGAGCAAGCCTCGACAACGTCGCCATCGCAGGCCTGATGGGGGAGGTTCGCGAACGCCTGGCGGTTGAGGCTCCCAATCTCGAGGTCCTTCCGACGGATCCGAGTTTCCCGGAGCGCCGCCTAGGGGTTCTCCGCCGTAGGTACCTCGACACCTCCCTCACGGTGCGTGACCTGGCCATCGCCGCGGCTCAAGGGGCGCTTCGGGACTCGGGCGTCGAAGCCGAGAGTATTGGGGCCGTCATCGTGAACACCACGACGCCCTCGGTGCTGTCGCCGGTCACCGCCTGTCTCGTCCATGACGCCCTCGGCCTTGCCGAGGACGTCTGCGCGTTCGACCAGGTGCTCGGCTGCAACGGTTTTGTCGGTGCCCTGTACACGGCGGAGGGGGCGGTTGGGCGAAATCCCAAGCGACCCAACGTCCTGGTCGTCGCTGCCGAGGCCATGACCCGCATCAGCGACGCTAGCGATCGCACCACCATGCCGATCTTCGGCGATGGCGCGGGCGCCGCGATCTTTGGTCCTCCCGAAGATCCCACCGTGCCCGGGGTGTGGATGGCAACCCGCGGGAGTTCGGCGGACAGGATCACAGTCGGCCCGGTGGCGGGCGAGCACGCGGTCTACCGCCTGGGCAGCAGCGAAGGCCAAGGAGCGGTCTACAAGGACAGCTCGAACCGCTTCAGCGTGGCGATGCAGGGCCAGGAGGTATTCAAGGAGATGATCCGTTTCCTTCCCCCGCGCATCACCGCTTACTGCGAGCGGGCCAAGGTACCGCTGGTGGAGATCGACCAGTTCCTCTTCCATCAGGCGAACACACGCATGATCGTCGGCATCGCCGAGCGCTTGATCGGCGAGGGCTACGAGGAACGCACCCCGATGCACCTGGCTGACCTCGGCAACATGTCGAGTGCCAGCGTGCCGGTCCTTCTCGACCAGGTGCGCAAGAGCGGCAAGCTTGGGCCGGGCAAGCGGGCGCTGCTGTGCGCTTTCGGAACCGGCTACTCGATGGGCGTGACGATTCTCGAGGGCTGAGGTCGAACGCGGAGCCGCGCCCCTCGAGCCCGATTCCGTGCAAGCACAACCCGCGGATCCGGCCCTATAGGTCCGCTGCCTCGGCCACCGCGGCGGCGACGGCCCTGGCGGTGTCCTTTTCCAGTGGGCTGGGCAGGATGCGCTCGGCGCTCGGATTGGGCACGCAGGCGGCTAGAGCGCGGGCGGCGTGGAGCATCATCGTGGCGTCGATGCGATCGGCGCCGGCGTCGAGTGCGCCCCGAAAGATGCCGGGGAAGGCCAGCACATTGTTCACCTGGTTGGGGAAGTCGCTGCGACCGGTGCCCACGATGGAGGCGCCGCCAGCGAGGGCGACTTCCGGCAGGATCTCGGGAGTGGGGTTGGCCATGGGAAACAGGATCGGATCCGGTGCCATGCTGCGCACGTCAGCCTCGTTCAACAGATTGCCGATGCTGACGCCGATGAAGACATCCGCCCCGGCCAACACATCGCGCAGCTCCCCGTCCTTGCCTTTGGCGTTCGTGTAGCCGAGCAGTTCCTTTTTGGCCGGCGAAAGATCCGATCGGCCAGGCCCGATCGTTCCGCGGCTGTCGCACACGACCACATCGGCGACCGGCTCGCAGACGTCGGCGCTGTAGCCCACGCAGCGCAGCAGCTTGGCGATCGCGGTGCCAGCGGCGCCGGCGCCGTTGATGACAACCTTCAGCCCGGTGAGTTCGCGGCCGGTCACCTTGGCGGCGTTCATCAGCCCTGCCAGCAGGACGATGGCGGTGCCGTGTTGGTCGTCGTGGAAGACCGGGATGGGGAGGTCCTGCAGGCGCGCCTCGATTTCGAAGCAGCGCGGGGCGGAGATGTCCTCGAGATTGATGCCACCAAAGGTGGGGGCGATGCGCCGCACGGTCTCGACGATCTCGTCGATGTCCTGGGTGTCGAGGACGATAGGCCAGGCGTCGATGCCTGCGTATTCCTTGAAGAGCAGGGCTTTTCCCTCCATCACGGGGAGCGCCGCCAGGGGGCCGATGTTGCCCAGGCCGAGCACCGCAGATCCATCGCTGACGATCGCTACGCTGTTGCCCTTCACCGTGAGATCGCGGGCTCGTGTGGGGTCGGCTGCAATCACCTCGCACGGCCGCGCGACGCCCGGGGAGTAAGCGGCAGCCAGGTCGTCCTGGGTGGCCAGGGGGACCTTGGAGGCGATCGCGAGCTTGCCCCGCTGTTGGATGTGGAGATCGAGGGAGCGCTGGAAGGGATCTGACATGGGGATCGAGGGATCGTGTGGAATGGCTCGATCCAAGCCAGGTGGTGGGTGCGGGATCTGGCTTTCCCCAGGCTAGCGGTCTTCGCTTTGGAGCTGGCGGACGAGGTCGAGGGCTCGCTGTGCATCGCTGTTCAGCGGATCCAGCTCAAGGGCTTGCTCGAGACTCTGGGCTGCTTCGTCCAGGCGCTTGAGCTTGGCGAGGACCTTTCCGATCGTGGTGAGTGCAGCCGAGCGCTGCTCGACATCGGCTTCATCCATCCGATCTAGTCCTGAGCGGAATGCCTCGGCGGCGCCCTCATTGTTCCCCGACAGCAGCATAGCCTCGCCCAGGGACATATGGCTGCGCACCTCTGCAGGGTGAACGCGCAGGGCCTCGCGATAGGACTGCACGGCTTCCTCGTAGGCTCCGCGGCCGACGAGAGTGGTCCCAAGGTTGTAGTGACCGACGGAGTAGTCGGGGTCGATCTGCACGGACCGTCGATAGGATTCTTCGGCCAGGTCGGGGCGTGAGAGCAGGCGATGGGAGCGCGCGAGGCCTTCGTACGCGTGGGGGAGCTTGGCGTCGCCGGCAATCGCGGCCTGGAAGAGTTCGCGACCGTCGCGGAAGCGGCCCTCGGCCAGGGCGCGGCGGCCGGCTGCGACGAGGAGCTCGGGGAACGCGGACTCTTCGGAGAGTGCGGCGAGGGTGGAGAGCAGCTCAAGCCGCTCGACTTCGCGTAGGAACATCCGTGCGAGACGTCCTTCCGCGTCGAAGACGAAGGTCGCGGGTCGGACTGGCTCGGCCTCTCCGAAGAGCTGGCGCGCGAGTTCGCTGTCGAGGGTGAAGGATGCGTAGGGGGCATCCCCCAGCCCGCGTTCCGCTTCTTCTCCGGGCACGAGGAGCGCCATGCGAAGGTTGGGAGCAGCCTTGGCGAGTTTGTCGGCATCTGGCCAGGGCTCGCCGTCCGGAGCAGCCACCCGCAGGACAGCAGGTGCACCCAGGCGGGCCAGGGGCTCCGACCCGCCGCCGATGCGGCGAGCGAAGGTGTCGACGCTCGGCTGAATGCCGCGGGGACGGCGCTCGGTGGGCCAAGCCGGCAGGGGGCTGAGCTGGGGCGCGATGGCGCCCTCCTGGAGAAGCACCCGACCGCCGGCCGGGACGTCCGGCCAGGTGTCGACCTTGCCGGATGGCCATGTCACGGTGATTCTGTCGACGGACTCGGCGGTTCCCAGTCCAAAGTGCAGGTCCCCCGGTACCTGGCTCTGAAAGCCTTCGACGAGCCGGTGCACCTGGCTGCGAGTCACCCCCGCGGACTCGACTTTGACGACCGCGCCCAGGGTTCCAGCCATGCCGCCCTTGCCGGCGAGCTGGAGGCGCACGAAGGACTTGGGCTCGGCGCGGTTCTCAAGAAGTTCCAGCCCCTGAATCGTCCAAATCGCCAGGTCCAAGTCGCCGTCGCCGTCCACGTCGACGGGAACGACGGAGCGTCCGTCGGAGAGCAGGTCGACGCCTCGCACGTAGCCGGCTTCGACGAATCGACCAGTGGCTCCATCGGGGTTGTGGTAGAGGCGGTCGCGCTCGTAGCCGTTGAATGAGCCCCGGAACAGCCCAAGGTGGGCGTTGGCGTCCCGGGTCGGCTTGCCTGCTTGAAGCGCCGACGCATCGTCGAGCACTTGGCGCCAGAACCAGGGCTGCCAGTCGGGTAGCTCAGGGCTCGCGTGGGACGTGAACCCGTTGGTGGAAAACAGCTCCTGGTCCCCGTCGTTGTCGAGGTCCACAAACACGCTTCCCCAGGCCCAGCCCGCATCGTCACAACGGGCGGAGGCTGCGTGTTCCGCCCACTTGCCGGAGAGCGTCTGTTCGAAAAGGCGGTTGCCGGACACGATCACGCGTACCTGCTCGCGCAGGGGCTCTTCGAGGTCCGCGGGGAGATCGATCATGCGCATGCCTGCGCTGCTCGACATGTTCGACACGTACAGGCTCCAGCGGCCTGTGTTGTCGTAGTCCCCCAGGGTCACGCCCATGCTGTAGGCGGAGTCGCCGGCGATCCCAAGCTCGGTGTCGGCTGTGAAGTGGCCCTCGCCATCGTTCAGCCAAACGATGTTCGGACCGAAGTCATTGCCCTCAAAGAGGTCCTGGTCGCCATCTCCATCGAAATCGAAGGCTGTGGCGACGTAGGTGTATTGATTGCCGGAGATCCCGCGGGCCTCGGATTCTTCCACGAACGTGAGGTCCCCCTGATTGATGAACAGGTGGTTGTCCGCTCCGTCATGGGCTTCGACCGAGTTGTAGTCATCGCCGCGAGAGAGTGCGCTACCGTACACGGCGAAGAACAGGTCGAGTAGCCCGTCGCCGTTCGCGTCGAACGGCACGAGGGTTTGGACGGCGAGGCGTCGCAGACCTACGGGGTTGGGAAACTCGAACGTGTCGGCCTTGAGGTTCCAAAAGCCCCCGGCCTTGGAGTACAGACCGCAACGCGCGACGTCGCCCTCGTAGGAGAGGACCCTGGAGCTGACGATCTCCTCCACACCGTCCCCATCCAGGTCGACGTACAGCAGGAAGGAAGCCGCCTCATGTGGGGCGTCCACCGGCAGGAGCTCGTGGACGAAGCCGCCGTTTCCGTCGTTGAGGAACAGGGTGGACAGCTGGGCCTGGGACGTGGCCAGTAGGTCCCAAAAGCCGTCCTTGTTCCAGTCGAGCGCGGTGAGTCCACCGAGGGCGAGAGTAAAGTGCTCGTCGACGAAGGACTGGATCAGGTCGCGGTTGCGCGGCGCCAGGTGGTAGCTGAAGCCGGTTTCCTGGGAGATGGATCGGAAGGTATCGGGGCCTCCGCGCACGCGCTCGCCTTCGAGCAGGTCGAGGCGCGCGAGGCGCCAGGTGCCGGCGGTGCTCCGCAGGGCCTCGAATGCGACCTCCACCCGTAGGGAGCAACGATCCCCGCGCGGGTACTCGCCGCCCAGGAAGAGACGCGCGTGTCCCGTCGCCCGCGCTGCGACGCCAGAGGGCAGGCTGTCGGTGTCCGCGGCGAGCCTCAGGCGCTGGATGTCCAGGGTGGCGCGCTCGCGGCGACGCCAGGGCTGCACGTGGCTTAGCCAGGCATCGGCGAAGGCAGCGCTGTCCACCGCTTCGACCTGGTCGGCCGGCAGCTCCAGGATCTCGAGGGTCGCGTCCGCGAGGGGAACCGACTGGGCGATGGAGGGGAAGCGGGCCGCGAAGTCCTCGGTGAGCGCGCCGTTGAGTGGAGCGGCGCTGCCACGCTCCGCGGCAACGCGCAGGGCGCCCAGGGGGCCCTCCTCCAGCTTGCGGGCGAGCTCTTGGTTGAGGTCGAAGTCCCGTTCGAAGGACTCGGGCTCTGGAATCGGGAAGGCGCCAGCGGGCGCGGGATCGGCACCGCAGGCCGCCAGGCCTGCGACGGCCCAGAGGGCCAGGACGCGGGCCCCGGGCGCGGGGCGAAGGCGGAGAGGCCACATGAGATTCGCGACCGTAGGACTCCGCACTGGGCGTAGCAAGCAGCAGGGCCCGTCCAGGCTACATTGGTGGCATGCGCGCACCGATCTTGCACCAGCTTCACGCCCCAGCAGGGATTCGCAGGCCCCTCGTCGCCCCCTGTGCCCTACTGCTGGTCTGGGCCACCGGTTGCCGGGCTCCCCAGGCCGAGGCCTCGCAGCGGCCCGGGGAGCCCGGTTTGGTCGCCTGGGTGCAGGCGGCGGCTGAGGCACGCCTCGAGGTGGGGAATGTGCTCGACGACTGGCACGCGGCCGCCTCCCAGGCCGACGGCGAGCGCTACCTTGGACACATTGCGGACGAGGCGAGCTTCCTTGGAACAGACGCGTACGAGCGCTGGGACCGCGAGGCCTACGAGCTCTATGTGACCAGCAACTTCGAGGGCCCCAACCCCGGCTGGACCTACCTGCCCCAGGATCGCCACATCGAGCTGGCGCCCGGTGGGGACCTGGCGTGGTTTGACGAAGTGCTCGAGCGGGACGGCTACCGCGAGATGCGCGGGACCGGGATCCTGCTCCGGCAGGATGGCCGCTGGCGCATCGCCCAATACAACATGTCCCTCACTGTGCCCAACGAGGTTGCGGCGGATGTCCTCTCGATCATCTTGTCCTACCGCCGGGGCTAGCTTCCTTCCTCCCGCTCGAAGGCGCGCAGCGCTGGGCCAGCACGCCAGGCGAGGAAGGCGGTTTGGCCCAGGCCCGCGAGCACGAAGCAGGCGAGGGCCAGGGGCAGGCCCGGTCCAAATCCGGAGCGAATCGCGAGACCAAGGAACAGGGCAGCCAGCGCAAAGTAGAGCAACACCCCTTCGGTGATGCCACGGGTGGTGCGGCGGGCGACGAGGCTGCCCATGCTCCATGAGAGCAGGGCTTGGTAGCCGGGCATCAGCACCGACGCGGCCAGTCCCGTCATGGCGAGCGCGGTCAGCCAAGGGTCCAGGCCTACCACTCGGGCGAAGTACAGCTCGCCCAGGGGCGTTGCCGCCAGGGCGAGGAGCACGAGCATGGTGCCCAGGGAGAGCAGTCGGCTGAAGCGCTTGAGTGCCTGCACGCTGCCCGGCGCGCCGAGCAAGCTGACGACAACCTCGTTGAATGCCATGCCGAGGCTACGCATCAGGAACACGAGTCCGTGCACGGCTGGCCAGGCCGCCAGGGAGGACAGGGCGAGCGGCATGCGGTTGATCGCTGCCGATCCCAGGGGCTGCAGCAGCAGGGTGATCAGCGGGGTCAGGGCCAGCGGGATGTAGAAGCGCAGGAAGGCGCCCAGTCGGATGGTGGGGGTGTCGTCGGAGGGGGCCTGGGCCCGGAGGCTGGCTAGGACGGGTCGCACCCGCCAGGACACGTAGGCGGCTTCGGCGAGGACGCCGGTGGAGAGGATCAGGCCGGCGAGTGCCGCGCCAGGCAGGTGCAGCCGCCAGCCGACCCCTAGGGCGACCAGGTCCGCGGCCAGGCGCACGAGGGTTCCCTTGGTCACTGCCCCGCCCTGTTCGGCGCGGATCAACAGACCCTGCAGGAAACGCCGCCAGGCGATGGCCCAGGTCCAGGGGAGCAAGCACTGCAAGGCCAGCTTTCCCGGCCCAGCGATGGCGGGCCCCGCGCCGAGCAGGCGGACAACGACGCTCTCGTACAGGGGCGTAAAGGCCAGCGCCGCGTGCAGCAGCGTCAGGGCCGCGCCAGCAAAATGGACGTAGCCCCGCAGGCGCGCGTAGTCCCGCCACCTGCCGCAGAGGGCGGTCGAGGCCGCGAGCAGCATGATGATCGGCCCCTCGACCACCAGAGCCACTGGGAAGGCGATGCCCCCGAACGCGGCGAGCTGAACGCGCTCGTCGGGCAGGCGCGCCACGGCGGCGGCGACCAGGGGCTGCTCGAGGCCCATGATCAGCCACGACAGGGCGAGGGGGAACCAGAGTCGCGTGACGCGGCCCAGGGTGACCGGGTCTCGGGCGGGGGTGGACAAGGCGCGGCAGGGTGCGCTACCGGGTCCCCTTTGTCACCGCATTCTCCGGCTCAATCCGATGAGAGGGGAAAGAGGACGAGCCCGCCCCGAGTCGCGTTTGACGCGTTTGCGGGGACGGGCTCGATTCGCACGGGAGGGGTTTCGCCTCGGCGCGAGAGGGTTTCTTCGACCGGAGGCACCCGCCAACTGGATGGGAATCAGGGGATTCTCAGGGCCGCCGGAAAGTCTCCCTCCCGCCGGCTCGGGTCTGGCTCAGCGACCGTCGCTGGGGTCGTCCGAGCCGTCCGAACCGTCCGAACCGTCGGGGTCGTCCGAACCGTCTGTGTTGTCCGAACCGTCGCCAGCGGGCGGGTCGACCTCGAACACGGAGGGGGGGATCGTTCCGCCGAGATCGCTATTGAGATCGTTCGGCAGGCCGGCGCCTCCAAAGCCGCCCTCCTCAGCGCCCTCTTCCGCTTCCGGCTCGATGTCCTTCACGAGCTCGTCCATCGTCGGGCGCAGGGCCTGGGCCTTGTACTCGGACAGGTGGTAGATCCAGCCCCCGAGTTGCGCGTTGATGCCGTCGGCCTCGGCCTGCAACTCTTCGGGGGTGGGGGGCACTTCCTCCGGTTCGTCGGCCGCAGATTCGTCTGCTTCGCCCGAGCCTTCCTCTTCCGAGACCAAGTCCGGCAGCTCGGCGGTGGCCTCCGGCAGCACCGCGATCTGCCCTGGAGCACCGCCGGGGTCGTAGGCCGCGGACACGCGGGTCCGCAGGCCGCCGCCTTCTTTGGGCAGCGATTCGAGGGTCACTGCAAGGCCGTGCTTGGTCCAGTACGTGGCCTTGACGGCCTGTGCTGCGTCGAATTCGGCGTCCTCTGCGCTTTCCACGTCCTCGAAAGTCAGTCGTGAAAGACCCCCGTCGAAGCGCGAGGTCACCCACTCCGACTGCAGCTCTTGCCCGGGGGGAATCGCCAGCAGCGTCATGCGCTCACTCGAATCCTGGTCCTTCTGACGCGCGGCCTCGACGACGTTGCCATCGGGGTGGGCGACGCGCACAGCGAGCATGCGCTCGCGCTCCAGATCGATCATCTGGGTGTCCGCCCAGTCGGCGAGGCGCGGGGAGGCGGCTAGGTCGCCGCCGGCTACCCAGGTGGCGTCCTCCCCTTCCACACGCACGTAGTAGGCGGTGTCCGCTCCGGTGGTGCGGCGCTTGCCAACCCACAGATCGGCAAGGGTCTGCTCCCCTGCGGCGACGGTGACCTTGGTGGGGGCCCCTTCTTCGGAGCTGGGGTCGAGGCCCAGGTCCGCGTAGCGTTCGGGCCGTGAGGTCTTGCGCTCCACCCGCTCCGCCCCTTCGAGGGTGAGCAGATAGGTGCCGACCTTGACGCTATCGGCGGGGAATCCTCCGCGCTCGAGCAGACTCCAAGCGCCGTCCACCTTCGCGAAGGTCAGCGGTCCGTCCGCTGCGTCGATGGACAGGCGATCGGCGTCGTTCAGCTGCTCACGCAGGCTGGGGAACAGGGCGGTCGTGGCCTCCGGCGCGGTGGCGGAGGCTCGATTCTGATTGGCGAAGTAGGCGAAGCTCCCCAGGGCCGCCGCTCCGGCGGCCATCCAAAACGTGCTTTTGAAACTCATGAGGTCTTTCCGGCGATAGCTTTGAAGAAGGCGGTCAAAAGTCCGATCAGCATCAATCCCAGGGGGACCGCAGCGATGTTGAGCCACTTGAGGCGTGTGCCCAGTGTCTCGATATCGGCGTTGAGCTGGCGCTTGACGTCGCGCAGCTCCTTGCGCACCCCGACGTATTCCTCCTGGAACTCCTCGAGGGCGGCCTGTTGCTCTTCGTTGACCAGCAGGCTGGCGCCCTCTTCGGGGCGACGCAGCTCGTTGATCTTGGCTTCGGTGGCTTGGAGGCGCGCCTCCAGCTCGGTGTTCTTGGCCTGGTAGGCGGCTTCGGCGGCCTCGCGCAGCTCGTCCTTGCGTGTGAACGGCCGCTGGAAGCCCTCGCGGCTGCGCAGGCTGATCAGATCCGAGGAGCCCGATAGGTTCTCCAAGGCGTTCACGACGAAGCTGCCGTTGCCGGCCGCGGCCTGGAGAATCACCTGGCCCAGGAAGTTCTGCCGGCGCACCCAGAGTTCGTCCGCCAGCACGTCGCTGTCGGCGACGATGATGGCCTCGAAGGAATCGGTGGAGGCGCGATGCTCGGGCTTGTCGGCCTCCGCGTCATCAGGGTCCGTCTCGCTGTCGTCGCCTTCGTTTTCCGGCACCGTCGCGTCGGCGGGGGCGCCATCGGGGAATGCGGACTCGATGGGGCCGGTGACCCTGACCACGATGTTGCGGCGTTGTCCGTCCGCAGCAAACTGGTCGGAGACCCGGCTGAAGTCGCCCTGACTGAACTGCAGGGTCATGGTATCGATTGTGCCGGCGCCCGCTGCGGTGGTGCTCGCCATCACCTCCATGGTGGTGGTGGCGTCCGCGGCGGCGCGAATGGCCCCGGGGGCCAGCACCGACAGGCTGCCGAGCTCGGAGGTCACGAAGTCGTCGCCATTGAGCTGGTCGGTGAGCAGGTTCATGAACACCGGCAGGCGGGCGCCGCCCTGCACGGGCTGCGCGAGCTCGTCGTCGCCGACCAACTTGCCCTCCTCGATTTCGACGCCCCAGGACGTGAGCAGCTTGGGAAGGCTCGACGTCTTATTGGCGTCCATGCCGCCCATCTGCGGGTTGCCCTGGGTCGGGTCGAAGAAGCTGAACGGATCCACGAACGCCAGGATCCGGCCGCCACCCATGGCGAACTGATCGATGGCGTACTCGGTGGCAGGGGACAGCTCCTTGGGATGGACGAGCATCAAGACGTCCACTTCGGCCGGGATCTCGGTGGAGGCTGGCTCGAGGATCTGGACCTCGAGGCTTTGGCGGATCCAGTCGAGGATCGCCCAGGCTTGGGGCGGCTGGGGATTGCGCGGGTCCATCGGCGCGCTGCCCTCCAGGGGCAGGCTCGATAGGAGACCGATCACCGGTCGGTCTGACACGGCGAGTCGATAGACCAGCTGCGTCATGTCGTACTCAAGCGACGCTTCGCGGCTCGGGTCGAAGAACGGGACGGTCTCGACTTCGTCGATGGAGTTGGTGCCGACGAGCCCGAAGAAAAGCTTGTCCTGCGTGGGGCCCACAGGGACGCCCTGCAGCTGGAAACCCACGGCCTCGTCTTCTTCCTCGGAGAAGGGCTCGGGGTCGATGATCTCCAGGATCAGATTCGCACCCGCGACGGCTTCGTATTCCTCGAGCAGCTCGGTCACGCGCTGGGCATAGGCGGGAACGGGCGTGCCGCCGAGTTCCTTGAGCGCCAGGGACTTCGAGTAGAAGAGTCGCAGCGTGATGGGCTCATCCAGGGAGCTCAGAATGTTGCGGGACCCTTGGGACAGGGTGTAGAGACTGTTCTCGGTCAGGTCGACGCGGGCGCCACGCAGGGACGTGGACGAAACGGCATTGACGGCGAAGAACAGCACGACGGCCACGAGGAGGCCGGTCCAGGAAAAAAGTCGCTTGAACATGATGGATTGCGCTCCGGCTCAGTCGGCCTTCTTGAGGTCCACGGCGACGACGTTGGCGTACAGGAACAGCCCGATCAGTGAGAAGAAAAACACGAGATCGGGGAGCCCGACGACACCGCGTGAGATGGCGGCGAAGCGGGTTTGGAAGCTGAAGGATGCGACGAGTTCGGCCACCTGATTGCCGGCGAGGTCGCGCACCCACTCGATGACTCCGGTGAAGCCCCCGAGCATGAACAGGAAGCAGGTCACCAGGGTCAGAACGAAGGCGATCACCTGGTTCTTGGTCATCGCGGAGATGAATCCGCCGATGGCCAGGTAGCCGCCCGCCATCAGCAGGCTTCCCAGATAGCTCGCGAGGATGACGCCGTGATCGGGATCGCCCAGGTAGGAGACCGTCCACCAGTTGGTGGCGGTCAAGGCGAGGGCCACCGCGACGAACATCCAGGCAGCCAGAAACTTGCCCAGTACGGCCTGGGTCAGCGAGATCGGTAGCGTCAGCAGCAGCTCCGCCGTGCCGCTGCGGCGTTCTTCTGCCCACAGCCGCATGGCCAGGGCCGGAACCAGGACCAGGAAGAGCACCGGGATCCAGTTGAAGAACGCGCGCAGGTCGGCCTGGCCGCGCTCATAGAAGCCGCCAAAGATCCAGGTGAGGGCCCCGGACATGGCCAGAAAGATGATCAGGAACACGTAGGCCACGGGGGTGCCAAAGTACCCGGCAAGCTCGCGGCGTAGAACGACTAGGGTGCCTCGCATGTTAGGCCACCTCCCCTTGGGTGATGGTGCGGAAGACGTCGTCGAGCCGGCCCGATTCGACGTGAATGTGGGTCATGTCCCAGGAGCGCGCTTGGGCTTCGCCTAGGATCTTGGGCAGCACTGGACCACCCTCGCCGGGGAAGACGAGCCAGCCCTGGCCGCCGTCACCGAAGGGCGCCTCTTCGACAGCGGCCACGCCGCCGAGGCCCGCGAGGACTTCGCGCACACCCTCCTGGCTGCCTGCGATGCGCAGCTCGACCGCGCCAGCGTGGCGCGAACGCAGCCGCAGCTCGGTGGGGGTGCCGTCAAAGCGAAGCTTGCCCTTGGCGATGATGATCGCCCGGCTGCAAACCGCTTCAACCTCTTCGAGGATGTGGGTCGAGAGCACGATCACTTTGCCCTGTGCCATCTCGCGGATGAGCTCGCGCACCTGGTGCTTTTGGGTCGGGTCGAGGCCGTCGGTGGGCTCGTCGAGGATCAGCACCGCGGGATCATGGAGGATGGCCAGGGCAAGGCCCACGCGGCGCTTGAATCCCTTCGAGAGGGTCTCGATCCGCTTGCGGCGGACGCTGCCGAGCTCCACGCGCTCGATGACGCGCTTGATGCGGGCGCTGGCGTCGTCGATGCCGCGGGCGGCCGCTGCGAACTTGAGCAGGCCAATCGGCGTCATATCGGGGTAGAGCGGCGCCCCCTCCGGCAGGTAGCCCAGGGCGCGCTTCACGCCCATCGGATCCTTGATCACGTTGTGATCGCAGACCAGGGCCGTGCCCTTGGTGGGAGTGAGGAAGCCCGTGATCATTTTCATGGTCGTGGACTTTCCGGCTCCGTTCGGCCCAAGGAAGCCCAGGACCTCGCCAGGGGCCACCGTTAGGCTCACATCATCGACGGCTCGGAAAGAGCCGAAGTGCTTCGACAGGTGCTGAATCTCAATCATCGGTCAACAAGAGAGTCACGCCAGTTGCGAGGCTGGCGCGCTTCGGGGGAATGCCCCTGGCGTGCAGAGGTCGAGCCGCCAAGGGTAGGTCGAGGGCGAATAGGCATAGCGGCCAGGCTGGCTTGACGCAAGACCTGGAATGTACGCGTGGCGTGAGGTCCCCAAGAGGGGCCTTGAAACGCTGAAATCGGGGTTCGGTGAGGGCCGGGCATCCGCTGGCTGCTCCCAAGCCGGATCCCCCTCCAACGCTCGCGTGGCTTGCTCGCCACCGGCTTCTCGCAACTACCCTTCCCCCCGGAAACGACATGCGACTCTCCCTCGCTTCGCTTGGCCAGTTGGCCGGCGGAGCACTTCCCCTATGCGCAGCCGCAACTGCGATATCTACAGGGGCTCCCGCTCCTCCTAGCCCCCAAGGGGCCGGTGCCTTTCACCTGGAACAGGCCGGTCACGGCTTTGGCCAGGTGCTCCCACATCGGATCGAGCGGCTCGACGCCTCTGGGAATCCGACCGGGGTGATCGACGAGATTCGGGCCTTGAGCGATCTGGAGGCCAACTT
>CAYWNK010000160.1:0-14735 GCA_964459495.1 uncultured Planctomycetaceae bacterium | reverse complement strand
CAGGGATTCCCCCGCACCGAGCACCCCGCCGCCCACGACCTGGCCGGTCCGGGGGAATCCCTGCTCGGATTTGGCCCCTCAGGCGTCGTCTACGGCGGACACGACGAACGCGGACAGCCGACCGCGCGCAAGGTCTTCGAGTGCGGCACCCTGACGCGCACCATCCAGTACGTGACCCTAGGCGCCGCGTCCCCGTACGCCTGGAACGAGCATGCCGTGCGCTGCGCGCTGCTGCGCCGGCGCATTCTCGGCAAGCTGGCCCAGCTCTGGTTCCCGGGGGAGCTGTACGTCTCGCAGGCATATTCACACGGCTGGGATGAACGCTACTGCGCGTTCGAGCTCCGTACCGATCCCCTGAGCGGCCGAGCCCCCCAGCTCGCCCATCCCCTCGATCCCGACGGCGGCGGCGAATCCCGCGCCCTCGTCACCGACCTCCTGCCCCGGCTGCAGGCCAAGCTGCGGGAATCCGGTTTCGATGGCCTCCTGTGGCAAGCCGGGGAGGGCAACCCGGTGGCGCTGGCCAACTTCCGCCTGGAGTCCACCGCGAACGGGCAGCGCCGGTGGCTGTGGAGCGATCTGGAATCCGGCGTCCCCGCGCTCTTCCCGCTGCGCGTATCAGCCCTGTGGCGGACCTACCTGCCGCTGTGCCGCAAGTACGGCCGCGTGCTGTTCGACGACGTGGATGTCTCCAAGCTCGAGGGCTGGCTGGACCGGCATGGCGCCGCGCTCGATGCCCGCGCTGGCGCTGGCAGCGCCCGGGAATGCGCGAGCGATGCCGCGGCCCTGCGCCTGCACCAGGAGGCCTGGCGCAAGCAGCCCCGGCGCGCCGCAGCCGTCGCCGCCCAGGTGGCCAAGGGCCGTATCGCGCAATCGCAAGCCGAGCACTTCACCCGCCACCCCCTGGCCTGGTACGCCTTTGAGACACGCAGGCTCGTGCGTGCCACCACCCAGCGCGCACTCGGTTTCGTCAAGCGCCAGCGCTCACGCCTGCGCCGCATCTCGTGGAGCACGGTGCCCGCGGCGGGCGCGGTGTTCCTCGTCTCCCAGTCGTTCCGTGAGCGCGTCGCCCGCGACCTGGTTCGGCTCCGGGTTCGTCAATGGGTCGACCGCGGGCAGCTCGATCCATCCCACGCCGTCATCCTCGATCGCCGGGCCGCCGATGATGCCCCCTGTGCCTACCTTTCCGACTTCGCCGTCCACCTCTGCATGAAGCCCTTTGTCAAAGGCTTCGAGTACCTGGGTATGCCCCTCCTCTGGGCAACCGGTCGTGTCGACGAAGCGTCCGTCGGGCTGGCCCTCCTGCTCGGCGGCTGCCTGGCCCGCACGCTGTACACCTCGCTCCGTTGCCTGCAGGAGATGCTCCGGGGTCGCCGTGCACCGTGGCTCGCTTTGGGAGTAGGCGCCCTCCCGGTGTTTGGCAACCTTGCGTATCCCCTCCAGATCGTGCGCAGCAGCCGGGATCAAGATGGGCTTCTCGCGGGTTTCTTGCTGTTCGATGGGTGCGCGCTGATCGGCAGACGGCTACCTGTATGGGGTGGCCGGAACACCGGGACCGAGCACGGGCTCGGCCGCCTTGCACGACGTCTCACCGCAACCCCACCCGATCGACCAAGATGATCCCCACTCTCGCCCTGTTGGCCCTGATCACTCCGGCCCAGGACGCGGAGCCTGCAGGTCCCTTCCCCAGCGTGATCGAGCGCGTGCGCCTCGACACATGGGCCGAGCTGCTCCTGGAAACGGATGAACTGCCCGGCTTTGCGGTAGGCATGCTGCGCGGGGATCAGCGCTGGCTTGGCGGCTACGGGGAAACCGCCCTTGGCAACGGCAAGACACCGAACGCTCTGACCCGCTATGAGATCGGCTCGCTGACGAAGCTGTTCACGGGCATCCTGCTGGCCGAGATGGCGCTCAAGGGTGATGTTCGCATCGACCAGCCGGTCGACGACCTGCTCCCCGATGGGCTCGTGGCACCGGCGAGCGGCGACCACCGCATCCAGCTCGTCCACCTCGCGACACACACCTCAGGGATGCCGCGACTGCCCGGCAACCTCGACCTCGCCGTCGACCCCGAGCGCCCCTACGAAAACTACACGTCCGAATCCCTTGTCAGCGCGCTTGCTGAGACCAAGCTCACCTCGATCCCCGGTCGCCTGTACGCCTACAGCAACTACGGCTACGGACTCCTGGGGACCCTGCTCGCTTCGTCGCAGCAGCTTGGCTACGAGCGCCTGCTCGCCGCGCGGGTGTTGGGCCCGCTCGGGTTGTTCCACACGACCTTGACCCGAAACGCTGAGTCGGAGGCCCGCATGGCGCCGCCCTATGCGGCGGGCCTGCGACCCGTCGCGCCCTGGCTGTTCCGGGTGATGGCGCCCTGTGGAGCGCTGGTTTCGAGCACCACGGACATGCTCGCCCTCCTTGAGGCCCAGCTCGGCAAGGCCCCCGCGTCCATGATCCCCGCCCTCGATTTGGCCGCCTCTCAAATATGGACGAACCCGGCTACCCCCATGGACATGGGCCTGGGTTGGCACCGCAATCGCAGGAACGGCAGCCTTTTCCACAGCGGCCAAACGGGCGGCTACTATTCCTTCATCGCGTTGGACATCGAACGGGAAATCGGCGTAGTCGTCCTCACCAATAGCTCCACTTCACTGATCGAAGACTGGGGCCAGCGCGCGTTCCAGCTCCTGCGCGGCGACAGCTACATCGAGGCCATGCACTACCGGGCGCAGAAGCCCCGGCCGGCCTCCGAACTCAATGGCTTGGTCGGGGACTACGGGATGCTAGGCCTCGGAACGATGAAGATCACTCAGGTGGAGGGGCGCCTATTCGCGCAGCTCGGAACACAGGACAGCTACCGTCTCTACGCCGACGCCGAGAAGGACGACCTGTTCTTCTACCGCAGCGTCGACGCAGAGCTCCGCTTCGATCGCGACAGCACGCCCCAGCGAGTCACACTTCTGCAGTCCGGGCGAGAGTTCACCGGAACCCTCTCCGATGGACGCTGAGCAAGACCCGACCCTCGCGGGCGCTTCCAACGCGCCTCGAATTGCGGGCAAACGTGACGATCTCGATGGCTTGTTCGATGATGAGACCATCGTCGAGGACCCGAATCTTCATCGGGCCAAGGCCTTCCTATTCGGTCTCGTGCTGGCGACCGGCGGCATATTTATTCTCATCCTGGCCCTCTACTTTCGCCCCGAGGGGCAGGTCTTCGTCGAGCACTGGCCCAACGGCTACCGGCGCACCCAGACCAACTACGTCTCCGCCCCCAATCAAGAGGGACGCATCCCCCACGGGCCGCACAAGGCCTGGTACGAGGACGGAACATTGGCGGAACAGGGAACGTACGAGAGAGGCGAAAAGGTGGGCAAATGGAGGTATTGGGACCTCTCTGGTTCGCCGCTTGAATATCCCCGCGCGTCCCCTGCAAACGCTGAGTGAAGCGTAGGCAGAGGAGCTAGATCACGGGTAACTTTCGCCGCTGGCAGGGCTATGGACCTGCATCTCCTCCCGGACCCAGCCCACCGCGTACCCCGCGCGCCGGCCCGTCCCTCACCATCGATACCCCCATGCGTCCCGTCCTTGCAATCGCTTCGGGCCTACTGCTTGCGCAGTCCGCGCAAGCCCAGTGGACCACCGACAACCTCTCGTCCGATCGCCGTGAAATGGTCGCTGCCAGCGCCGGCGACATCGCCGTTTTCGCCGGCGGAAGAGGTGCAGCGAATTCCATCTCCGACATCGTCGACATCTACGACGCATCGACCGGGACGTTCACCGCTACCACGCTTAGCTCTCCTCGCCGCCAGCACGCAGCTGCCGGCGAAGGCAATCTGATCATGATCGGTGGAGGTCGCAACGGCGCCCTGACCGGCGACATCGACATCCTCGATGTTACGACCGGCACTTGGACCTTCGATGCCCTCGCGGTGCCCCGCGCCAACCTGGCCGCTGTCGGTGTGGGCGGCAAGATCCTTTTCGCCGGGGGACGCGGCACAGCGGGTCGCTCGGACGTAGTCGAGATCTATGACATCGCGACCGGCACCTGGACCCAGGACACCCTCTCCCAGCCCCGCGCTGGCCTCATCGGCGTCGCCGCCGGTGGACGGGCGGTCTTCGCGGGGGGCCTGCGCCTCGACAACCAGCGCAGCCGTCGAGTCGACATCTATGACCCGGTCACCGGCACCTGGACCGACCTCGACCTCCCGATCGGGCGCAACCTGCACACCGGAGCTGGCGTGGGCGACTTCGCTATCTTTGCCTGCGGCGAGGGCTCCGGCGCTTCCACCGCCAACGTGGTCAATGTGCTCACAGGCACCGTAAGCACCCAGGTGCTTTCCGCTGGACGGATCAGCCCCGCCGGTACCTCTGTCGGCGGACGGGCCTTCATCGCCGGCGGCAACACGGGTGGCTTCTTCGGCCAGCCCGTCGATGCCATCGACATCTTCGACGCTGCGAGTGGGACCTGGTCGGTGGATGAGCTCGATACGGGCCGCTCCGAGATGGGCGCCACGACTGTGCGCAACATCGCCATGTTCGGCGCAGGATTTGCGTTTTCCCGCAGCACCCTGGTGGAAATCCTCGGTCCTGTGCTCGGCGAGCCGTCTTGCTCCCCGGCGGTCACGAACTCCTCGGGTCAGGGCGCCAGCCTCTACGCCGTGGGCTCTAGCGTCGTCGCCGACGACGACCTCCAGCTGTTCGCGCGCAACCTGCCCACCGACCAGTTCGGCTACTTCATCACCTCGATGACCGCTGCCAACATCCCCATGGCCGGCGGATCCCAGGGCACTCTCTGCATGGCGGGCACAACGGGCCGCTTTGTCGACCAGATTCAAAACTCCGGTAGCGATGGCATTTTCGGTATCGCCGTCGACGTGAACAACCTGCCCGCCCCGGCTGGTCCGGCGATCCTCGCCGGTGACACCTGGTTCTTCCAGGCATGGTTCCGCGACAACAACCCCGGCCCCGTGAGCAACTTCACCGAGGCCATCGCCGTCACCTTCGAGTAGGTCGGAGTCGCCGAGCGCAAGCACTTGGGCTTCCGGCCCCCACGGCCCTACGAACACCGCCCCCGGCAGCTGCGCTGCCGGGGGCGGTGTTCTTTGCCGGAGAGCGTGACGCCGCTAGCCGTCCGTGCGGAACGAGGACACCGGCAGCCCCCCTGGATCGCCGTCGCAGAGGTTGGGCTGGTCGGCGGCCCCCCAAGCGAAACGCACGGCAACGGGAGTCTCCACCGCGGCACAGTCCACCACCACTTCATCCCCTTCGATCACCGCGTTCGCCGCGTGCCATACCCCGTCTGCCCCCGACACCGTGAAGTGGCTCGGCGGCTTTCCATCGGATGTGCGCAGCCCAGAGGGTGCATTCCCAAAGGCCAGGCGCACCCGCCCCCCATCGATGGTCATGCCCTGGTAGTGCGGCCCGCTCGCCCTTAGACCTTCCTGGCCATAGGTGCCGTGCAGCGCGAGATTCCCGAGACGCCGTCCAACGATGTTCTTGCCATGGGGATGGATGTTCCGGGGGTTGCCTATGTCCATGGTCACAACCATTCCGGTCGACGGCAGCGCGAGCGCCATGGCCTGGGCCTCCCGCAGCTGCGCCGCCTCCCCCCGGTCATCCCCATAGCCGAAGGGCGCAATCTGCACGTAGTAGAACGGCAGCTCTGTTCCCCACAGGCGGCGCCAGTCCTGAATCATGGCTGGAAACAGGGTTCGGTACTGCTCGGCCCGCGGGCGATTGGACTCCCCCTGGTACCAGATTGCGCCGCGCACGCTGGTGAACAGCAGCGGGGCGATCATGCCGTTGAACAGCATCGTCGGACGGTTGTGGTGCAGCCATCTGTTCGCCGGGTAGGGCCCGAGCTCAGAGATGGCGACGCCTTGACGGGCATGCCACGGACCAGCCAGATCGCTGACCGGTGTTCCGTCCGCCAGGGCTAGCGCCATGGGGTAGGGCTCGCCCTGGGAGATCCCCACGCTGCCCACGCCACCGGTGTCCACGACAACGATGCACAGCTTGTGCCGCCCTACCGTGGTGAGTTCCGGACTCAGCCCGTAACGCCGCGGCCGCCGCCATGCACCTGGCCCCTGGGTGGTGTTGACCAGCTGGCCGTCCCAGTAGATCCTGTCCATGTCGTCGATCGGCCCGAGGTCGAGGACGAAGTCCTGGCCCGAGTGCGCCTCCTCGATCATCACGTCGCGCCTCATCCACAGCACCCCGTCGAAGGAGCCCAGGTCGAGGTCCGCAAAGGCGAGGGGGGCCTTGGCCTCGCGCCACCCCCCCTTGGCATCCACCATCCACTTGCCCTCGAACCCGGGATCTTTCTGCTCCAGATCAGCCCACCAGTCGGCGCGCCTCTGCTCCAGACTCGATTCCGCGTCCACTCCGGACTCCACTCGGGCGATGCGCTCGATGTCCTCGGCAAACTCAGGGAAGCCTGCGAGCCCCTCGGCGCTTGTCCACGATTCGGCGACTGTGCCCCCCCAGTTGGTTGAGATCAGCCCGATCGGCACGCCGCCCTGCTCATCCATCAACCCCTCCCGCAGTCGAGTGCCGAAGTGGAAGGCCACCGCGCTAAAGGTCGTAACCGCCTCAGGGGAGCAGGGCTGCCAACTTCCCTGCACGTCGTCCGCCGGGGCCGTCGCGACCGCATCCTCCACATCGAACAGCCGGATCAGGGGGTCCGTCGCGCTCGCGGCCGTCGCCTCAGGCTCCTCGGACTTCGCCACGTGCCAGTCCATGTTCGACTGCCCTGAGCAGATCCAAACCTCGCCGCTGTACACGTCTTCGAGCACGAGCGTGTTCTGCCCGGTCAGTCGAATGGTGTGGGGTCCGCCCGCAGGCGGCGACTGCACGGCAAGTGCCCAGCGTCCATCGGGTCCGGCGGTCGTGGCCGAGCTGTCGCCCCCTGCGGCCTCAAGCCAGCTCACCTGAACCTCGACGCTCTCCCCTGGTTCTGCCCATCCCCACAGTTGGATCGACGAGTCCCGTTGGATCACCATGTGGCTGCCCAGGACCGACGGCAATCGGATGTCGGCCACTGCCGTGGGAACGAAGAGGGCGAGGAGCGAGATTTGGAGGGGCAGGCGCAGGTAGGTCATGGTCGGTGAGGATACCGGGAAGCCTGAAAGCGGTAGGTCGACGGGCACAAATCCACCGCTTTCGGAGAGCTACATCGACCCGGGCAAGGCGCTCCCTGACCGAGTAAGCGATCCGAAAGCAATGGATTTGTTCCTGCCGAACTACCGCTTTCGGCCTATAGTCCGCTCCCATGTTCGCCACGAGCCAGCAGCATCACGCGCATCATCTGACCCTCTGGGTTGGCTGATCGGACGCGCATTCGCTCGCTCCTTCGCCGGCCCCCGAGGCCGGCGCATTTGTTTCATCGACAAGCGTTCGGCATCTGGGGCCGTTTTCAACAGCCCCATCCATGCCTGAATCCTTGACAAGTCCCGTGCAACGCACGGGTACTGCTAGCCCCCGATCCACCACCGTCCGCCTTGCCCTTCCCAAGGGCCGCATGCAGGACGGTGTTCTACGGCTCCTCGCCGACGCTGGCGTAGACGTCACCCTGGGCGGCCGGGCCTATCGACCCAGGCTGGCGATGGTTGGCTTCGACGCGAAGCTGCTCAAGCCCCAGAACGCTGTCGAGATGCTGAAGGTCGGGTCCCGGGACCTGGGCTTCGCGGGAGCAGACTGGGCCCAAGAGCTCGGCGCCGACCTGGTCGAGGTTCTCGACACCGGCCTCAACCCGGTTCGTGTGGTCGTGGCCGCCCCCGCCCCAATGCTGGAGAACGGCACACTCTCGGCCCCCGATGGCCGCAGGCTGCGCATCGCCTCCGAGTACGAGCGGCTCACCCGCAATTGGATTGCTGAACAGGGCCTGCAGGCGTCCTTCGTCCGGGCCTACGGGGCGACCGAGGTCTTCCCACCCGAGGACGCCGACGCCATCGTCGACAACACGGCCACCGGCGCCACCCTCGAGGCCAACGCGCTCACAATCTGCGGCGAGGTGATGCGTTCCTCAACGCGCCTCTTCGCCTCTCGGGCCGCCATGGACGATCCGGCCAAACGCGAGCGCATCGAGCACCTTGCCCTGCTGCTGCGTTCCGTCCTCGAAGCCCGTCAGCGTGTGCTGCTCGAAGTCAACGTCGACGCCGACCGGCTGGACGGCCTGATCGCCATCCTGCCCTGCATGCGTGAGCCCACCGTTGCATCCCTCGCGGGCGGCGCTGCTTTTGCCGTCAAATCCGCCGTCCCCAAGGCCGATGTGGCCGAGCTTGTCCCCACCCTAAAAGCCGCCGGCGGCACCGACATCCTCGTGTCTCCCCTTTCCCAAATCGTTCCGTGAGCGCCACGTTCCAAGCCACCCGCGGGCTGGCCGCCGGCCGCGCCTACGGCGTGCCCGGAGCCGCTAACAAGGTTGATCTGTACCTGGCCGGCAACGAAGGCCCCGCCCCCGACCCCGCGTGGCTCGCCCGGGCCACTTTCGCAGAGCCCGAACGCATCCGCCGCTACCCCGCCCTAACCGAACTCCAAACCACCCTCGTGAACAAGCACGGCGTGGATCCCGAGCAGATCACGCTGACCGCGGGCGCCGATGACGGGCTTCTGCGCTGCTGCCTCGCGTCCCTAGACGCGACCCGCAACGCGGTCGTGCCCAGCCCGACCTTCGAGATGATCCAGCGCTACGTCGCCCTGGCCGAAGGCGAGCTCCGCGCACCCGCGTGGCCGTCGGGCCCGTACCCCACCGGGGCGGTGATGGAGTGCGCGGACGCATCGACGGGGGCCATCTTCGTCGTGTCGCCCAACAACCCGACCGGCGCCGTCGCCACGGAATCCGATCTGGAGCGGCTCGCCCAGGCTGCGCCCCAGGCGCTGCTTGTCGTGGACGGTGCCTACGCGGAATACGCCGATCACGATCTGACCCAGGCCGCCCTCGCGCTGCCGAACGCCGTCGTCCTGCGCACACTTTCCAAGGCCTGGGGCCTGGCGGGTCTGCGGATTGGCTACGCGATCGGCGGGCGCGAGATCACGGGCCTACTGCGCCGCACCGGCAACCCCTTCCCCATCGCGGCCCCGGCCGCCGACCTCGCCCTCGACTGGCTGCAGGCGGGCGCCGCACGGGTGCAGTCCGGCATCGACCAGGTGCGTAAGGAGCGCGGAGAGCTCGCCAAGCAGCTCGCCCGCCTGGGTGCCGAGCCGGTTCCCAGCCAGGCGAACTTTGTCTTCGCGCGCCTGCCCGATGCCGCCGACCTCCACGCCCAACTGCTCGAGCGGCGGATCCTCGTCCGCCGTTTCGATACCCCCGGCCTCGCCGATGCCCTGCGTATCACCTGCCCCTCCGATCCGCTGGCCTTCCAACACCTGACCGCCGTCCTCTCATCCATCACTCCCTGCAACTGATTCCATGGAACCCCGCAGCGCCACCGTCGAACGCAAGACCGGCGAAACCCGCGTCCGCGTGACCCTCGTCCTGGACGGCACGGGTGAGTCCCAGGTCTCCACCGGCCTGGCCTTCCTCGACCACATGCTCGATGCGCTCAGCCGCCACGCCGGCTGGAGCCTCACCCTCGACTGCCAGGGCGACCTGCACATCGACGATCACCACACCGCGGAGGACTGCGCCCTCACCCTAGGCCAGGCCCTCGATCAGGCCCTGGCCGAGCGCAAGGGCATCACGCGCTTTGGCAGCGCCTACGCACCACTGGATGAAGCGCTAGCCCGCGCCGTCATCGACCTGTCCGGGCGGCCCTGGCCCGAGATCCACCTGGGCTTCCGGCGCGAGTCCATCGGCCCAGTCGCCACCGAGAACCTGGTGCACTTCCTGCAGTCCTTCGCGATCGCGGCGCGCATGAACCTGCACGTCGACATCGTGCGTGCGGAGAACGACCACCACCGCTGCGAAGCTGCTTTCAAGGCTGTCGCCCTCGCGCTCCGAGCAGCCCTCGCGCCCCATGGCGCCCCGAATCAAGTTCCATCCACCAAAGGCGTACTCGCATGACCCTCCTGCAAACCAAGACCGACCTGGCCGTGGTCCGCACCGGCCTCGCCAACACCGCATCGGTGATGGCGGCCGCTTCCCGAGCCGGCGCAACCCCGCGGCTGGTCGACGACCCCCGCGAGGTCTGCCGCGCGGCCTACGTCATCCTGCCCGGCGTCGGCAGCTTCGGGGCGGCCGCCGAAGTTCTGGAAACAGGCCTGCGCAACGCTCTCCGTCAGCGCTTGGAGGCCGACAACCCCACCCTCGGGATCTGCCTGGGCATGCAACTCTTTGCTACGGGTAGCGAAGAGTCCCCGGGCGCCCGCGGCATCGGGATCGTCCCCGCCCGCGTCCAGCGCATGGCGCAGCTCGAGCGCCTGCCAGTCATGGGCTGGAGCCAGGTGAACCCCGGCCCCGACTGCAATCTGATCGAAGCGGGCTGGGCCTACTTTGCCCACACGTTCGCGCTGCAGGATGCACCTGGCCCCTGGTCCGTTGCGCGCGCGGGCCACGGAGGTGCGATCGCCGCCCTCGAACACGGCAACGTGCTCGCGTGCCAGTTCCACCCCGAGCTATCAGGCGCCTACGGTGCCGCGCTGCTCGAACGCTGGATCGAAAAGGGGATCCGAGCATGATCGCCCCCCGCATCGTTCCCTGCCTCGACGTGAGGGACGGCCGCGTCGTCAAAGGCGTGCAGTTTTCGAATCTGCGCGACGCGGGTGACCCGGTCGAGTTGGCCGCCGCCTATGAAGCGCAAGGCGCCGACGAGCTCGTCATCCTGGACGTATCCGCGACCCCTGAGGGTCGCGCGAACGCCACGGAGACCATCGCCGCCGTACGGGGGGTCCTCTCGATCCCGCTCACCGTTGGCGGCGGCGTGCGCGCGGTCGAGGACGGCGCTCGCCTGCTGAACGCGGGCGCCGACAAGATCGGCATCAACACCGCCGCCGTGCTGCGTCCGCAGCTTCTCCACGATCTAGCCCAGCGCTTTGGCAGCCAGTGCGTCGTGCTCGCCCTCGACGCCGCGCGCACCGCCGGGGCGATCGACCGGGGCAACTCCGACTGGGAGGTCGTGACCCGCTCCGGCACGCAGCGCACCGGCCGCTGCGCCGTCGACTGGGCCGCCCAGGCCGTCGAGTTGGGAGCCGGCGAAATCCTGGCAACAAGCTGGGATCAGGACGGCACACGCGCCGGCTACGACCTCGAGCTGCTGAGCGCATTGCGCAAGCGCGTGCCCGTGCCGGTCATAGCCTCCGGCGGCGCCAGCAGCGCCGGCGATCTGGCCAAGGGCCTCGAAGCTGGCGCCGACGCGGTGCTCGCTGCCTCGATCTTCCACGACGAAGAGACCACCGTGTCCGCCATCAAACAAGAGCTGCTCACCATGGGCATCGGGGTGCGCCCGTGATCGTCCCTTCGATCGACCTGCAGGGTGGCAACACCGTGCAGCTAGTAGGCGGCGAAGAACGCGCACTCGACGGAGGCGATCCTCGTCCCTGGCTGGAGCGCTTCTCACGGGTGGGCGAGGTCGCGGTGATCGATCTCGATGCAGCGCTCGGCGAGGGTTCCAATCGGGCGTTGATCGAGGAACTCTGCGGCCGGCAGGACCTGCGCGTTGGGGGAGGCATCCGCGACTACGAAACCGCTGTACGCTGGCTCGATGCCGGGGCGAAGCGCATCATCCTCGGCACGGCCGCGGAACCGGCCTTGCTGAGCCGCCTTCCTAAGGACCGACTTTGCATCGCGCTGGACGCACGCGACGGCGAGGTCGTGGTCGAAGGCTGGAAAACACGCACCGGTCGCGACCTCCTCGCGCGGGTCGCGGAGCTGCGTGACTACGCGGATTCGTTTCTCGTCACCTTTGTCGAACGTGAGGGAAGGCTCGGCGGCACCGACCTCAGTCTGGCCCGTTCCGTCGTGGAGGCTGCGGGCGACGCACGCGTGACGATCGCTGGCGGCGTCACCAGCGCGGACGAAGTCGCCGATCTCGACGGCATCGGCGCGGACGCGCAGGTCGGTATGGCGATCTACACGGGCAGGCTCGGGCTTGCCCAGGCCTTCGCTGCGCCCCTGGTCAGCGACCGCCCCGACGGCCTCTGGCCGACGGTGGTCGTCGATGAGTCCGGCCGGGCCCTGGGTCTGGCGTATTCCGATCTCGAAAGCGTCGAACACGCGATCGAGCACGGCATCGGCGCCTACCACTCGCGCCAGCGTGGGCTCTGGATCAAGGGAGCAACTTCCGGACAGAAGCAGGAGCTGCGGCGCATCGACGTGGACTGCGATCGGGACGCTCTGCGCTTTGTTGTGCGCCAGGCAGGCAGCGGCTTTTGCCACCTCGGCAGCGCCCACTGCTGGGGCGAGGAATGGGGCCTCGCTGCCCTGGAACGCACCCTGTCCGCACGGCGCGAGGCCGCTCCAGAGGGCTCCTACTCGGCCCGACTCTTCGGCGACTCCGGTCTGCTGGCAAACAAGCTGCAGGAGGAAGCGCGGGAACTTGCCGAGGCCAAGAGCTCAGCAGAGATTCGCCACGAAGCGGCCGACCTGCTCTACTTCACGCTGGCCAAACTGGCCGCGGCTGGCGTGCCTCTCTCCGCCGTCGAAGCAGAACTCGATGCAAGGTCTCGGCGACAAACCCGCCGACCCGGCAACGCCAAGCCCGATGTCATCCGATGAGCACCAACCTGCTGCCTCAACTCTCGCGAAGGGACTTCCAGCCGAAGGCCCAATCGCCCATCGACGCGGAGACCTTGGCGGGCGTCAGTCAAATCCTGGCCGACGTGCGCTCCGAAGGCGCCGAGGCGGTGCGCCGGCATGCCGAGGATCTGGGCGACCTCAAGGTCGGCGACGACCTGGTCGTGGAGAAGAATGCGCTGGACATGGCCCTCGCCACGCTCGATGCCCCCGACCGAGAAGTGCTGCAGCGAGCGGCTAGCCGCATCACAGAGTTCGCCCATGCCCAGCTGGACTCCCTGCGGCCACTGAGCTGTTCGGTGGCTGGAGGTCGGGCGGGCCACGACCTCGTGCCCGTCGAGCGAGTTGGCTGCTACGCCCCGGGGGGCCGCTACCCCCTGCCGTCTTCGGTGCTCATGACAGTCATCCCCGCCCGCGTGGCGGGCGCCGCCGACATCACCCTCGCTTCGCCCTGCCCCGCCCCGATCACGCTGGCTGCCGCCTCCCTGGCTGGCGCGAATCGGGTCCTCGCCGTCGGCGGCGCCCAGGCGATCGGCGCCATGGCCTACGGAGCTGGCCTGCCCGCCGCCGACTTCCTCTGCGGACCCGGCAACCGTTGGGTCACTGCCGCCAAGCAGCTCGTCTTCGGCACCACCGGCGTCGACATGCTGGCGGGACCGAGCGAACTCCTCGTCGTGGCCGACGCCAAGGCCAACCCGAGCTGGATTGCCGCCGACCTGCTGGCCCAGGCCGAACACGACCCCGACGCACGCCCCTATCTCTTCTCCACGGACGTCGCTCTGCTGGATGCAGTCGAGCGAGAGCTCCAGCTGCAAATCCCCGATCTCGCCTCCCGCTCCACCTGCATCGAAGCCCTGCGCGGCGGTGCGGCCGTCGCCTGCTCCGACCTGGAAGAGGCCATCGAGTTGAGCGATGCGCTGGCCCCCGAGCATCTCGCCCTACACCTGGAAGACGCGGCCGCCGTCGCACCACGGTTTCGCCACGCCGGCGCCATCTTCATTGGAGCCCGCGCCGCCGAGGCCTTTGGCGACTACGGCCTGGGCCCCAACCACGCTCTGCCCACGTCCCGTGGCGCGCGCCACCGCGGCGGGCTTTCCGTCTTCGACTTCCTGCGCGTCCGCACCTGGATGGAACTCCGCGACGCCACGGCGGCCCCCGACATCGCCAACTTCGCGCGTCTCGAGTCCCTGGAAGCCCACGCCCGGTCCGCCGAGCTGCGCAGCCAACCTGGTCAACCCTAGCGCCGCTCGACCCCGAGCGTCTTCATGCGCGAGCGCAGGGTCGAGGGCTGAATCACGAACAACGCAGCAGCCCCGGACTTCCCTGAGACCCGCCCCCCAGCACCTTCGAGCGCCAGCAGGATGTCGTTGCGCATGCGCGCCAGCCGTTGCTCTTCGCTGTGGATGGTCGCGAAGTCCTGGCCACTGCTCGGGCTAGCCGCCGAGCCATCCCCGCTCCCTGTCGCCAAATCAAGGTGCAGCCGATTGTGGGACGCGAGAATGACAGCGCCCTCGATGACCTTGTTCAGCTCCCTGATGTTGCCTGGCCAGGGATAGGCATTGAGCGCGACGACATCCTCCAAGAATCGCCCGAGCCCTCCACATACAGGTACTCACAAGTCCCCGTGCTTGCGATGCGGCCGACCTTGCGGAAGCCCATGGGAAAGCGGCCGCATGCTCCCTGCACGTCGGTCTAGCGCTCTTCGGGGTCAACCCTTGACTGCCCCCGGCTGGCCGCGAGGTGCAGACATCGATCCTGGCAGGGGCACTCCCCCACGCCACTGGTGCTCGAAAGCGAGCCCCCCGTGATCGTCGAGTTCTGGGCCGAGTGGTGCCCGCCCTGCCGCCCACTGGGCCCCCTGCTCGAAGTCGCCGCCGCGGAACTCGGTGACCGCGCCAGCGTGATCAAGGTCAACGCTGACGCCGGCCCCGGATTGCTCACCGAGCTCGGCATCGCATCCATCCCGACGCTGGTCCTGATCCACCGCGGCGTCCAGGTCGAACGCGGGGTCGGCGCCGCTGAAAGAGCCCGCCCTCTCCAAGGCCAACTGACTGGCCCAGCCCAGCCC
>CAYWNK010000159.1:0-14795 GCA_964459495.1 uncultured Planctomycetaceae bacterium | reverse complement strand
GTCCTCGTCGAGCCACTCGATCGAGGCGAGGAGTCGGTGGAGCTGGACACCGCGGCGGCGGGCCTCAGGATCCGTGGGGGCGAGGCGCTCGGCGGCTGAGCGTTCGTCGGCGGCAAGGGATGTGGCCGAGGCGATGGCGGCGTGCTGGGTGTCTGGAAGACCTAGGCCCTGGGGGAGTTCGGGGACGATGGGGGGAGCCGTGTCGGGCGCGTCTTCGCGGCCGGCGGACCAGTTGGCCGAGGCTCCGTGGGAGGCGAGGACCATCCCGGGGGCTAGCCGCCGAGCGGCGAGGTCTGGGGCGAGATCGGCGGCGTCCTGGTTGACCAGGGCGGAACGCAGGATTTGGGCCCACGAGAGACGCGGGGACTTCTTCTCCGGGTCGGTGGGCTGGACGATGAGCTCCAGTCGGCGGGCGGCGCGGGTCATCGCCACATAGAGCAGGCACAGGGAATCGCGGATGGTGAGGTCCACGTGGTGAGCCCAGAGCTGCATGAGGTCTGGGGAGATGGCACGGATCTCCTTCTTGGGGCAGTGGCTGATCGACTGGATCGGGCCGCCAGGGTCCGGGCGATGGAGCAGGAACGAAGGGGTGTGGGCGAGGAGGGGGCCATCCAACTCGGGCAGCACGACCGCGTCAAAGCCAAGACCCTTGGAGGCGTGGATGGTCATGACTTTGACCTGGGCCGGCGTGCTCGACTCGACCTTGGTGCGGCGCACGGCGCGAACGAAGGCACCAGGGCGTACGGGGCCGCGTGCGTCCTGAGCGTGGGCTAGGTCGATCAGCTGGCGGAAGCGGCCCTGCTGCCACGGGTCAGGATGGCGCTGGGTGATCTGTACCTGGAGAGCGGAGAGGAAGCCGCCAAATCCCAGGGTTTGGAGTTCGCGACGCAAGCGGAGCGCGGAGGCCTCCCGCTCAGCAGCAGAGCTGTCGTCGGCCAGGTCGTACTCCAGTCCTAGGCCGCTGCGGACCACGTGGAAAGCGGCGGCCGAGTCGCCCGGGTAGTCCGCGAAGTGCAGCAGGGCCAGGACCTCGACCACGCAGGCCGCGTCGGTGAGCGGGTTGCCGCCCTCGCCACTGGCTGAGACGCCCAACTGATCCAGCCGGCGCAGGATGGTGGGGATCGCCTTGCGATTGCGCAGGAGCACGCCGATCGAGGCGGCTGGGGCCTCCTGGACCAGTGCGGCGACGCGGTGGGCCGCGAGCTCAATGACGCGATCCGCGGGCTTCGGCGGAGGTTCGCCCTCGCCCGAGGTCGGGTCCGGCGCGTCGCCGGGTTCGAAGGGTTCGGGTTCGAGGAGCACGGTTCCGCCGTCCAAATCGGGGCGGGCCGAAGTGTGGGTGGGATAGTCCTGCGCAAAGGCGGTCGCGGCAGCGTGAATCGCGTGGCCGTCCTCACCATCGCCGGCCAGGATCGAGCCGTTGGTGGACAGATCGGCAAACACGCCGTTCACCGTGTCCAGCACGGACTGCGCGCTGCGGTAGCTGTGCGTTAGCTCAAGCTTAGCGACGATGTCCGGCTGGGCGACCTCGTCGAGGAGGCGCGGCTCCGCCTGACGAAAGCCGTAGATCGACTGCTTGCCATCCCCCACGCAGAAGAAGCTGCGGTCGCCGGGGGCCTCCGCCAGGATCTCCTCGGCCAGCCGGCCCAGGATGCGCCACTGCATCGAAGAGGTGTCCTGGAACTCGTCGAGCAGCAGATGGTCCACGCGGCCGTCCAGACGGAACCACATGTCGAGCTCGCGCTCCGTCAGGGGCTCGTCGCCGTTTGCGGGCACAATGGCGCGGGGGACATCGGAGAAGCCGAGCACTCCGCCGTCGCGCTGCAGCGTTTCAAGGTGGTGGGAGTAGCGCTCGAGCAGCGAACGCGTCGCCAGATTGCGGGCTACGACGCCGGCCAGGACGTGGCGCTGGGCGTGCTGGATCAGGGGCGCGAGCAGCGCGTGCAGGTCGTCGCAGATCGGGTGCTTGTAGAAG
Source organism: uncultured Planctomycetaceae bacterium (assembly GCA_964459495.1). Taxonomy (GTDB): domain Bacteria; phylum Planctomycetota; class UBA1135; order UBA1135; genus CAYWNK01. The sequence continues at coordinate 12,820 of CAYWNK010000159.1, read as the reverse complement.
GCGTCCTTGCCCTCGGCGATCGCCTTGATCAGACCGCTCCCCAAGATGTTGTCCCAGTCGCCAGAGCGCGCCTGGGCGACGGTCTTGGTGATCGACTTCTGCCAGTTGCTGTTGTTCGCGCCCTTCTTAGTCTGGGGCATCGGGTGCCGCTCGAAATCCACGAGCAGTTCTTCGATGCGCGATTCTTCCAAGGGGTCGGGGAGTCGTATGCAATCCCAGGCCGCCGGCTCGGCTTCGGTCCAGACCTCTAGGCCCGCGCTGATCGTGCGCAGCAGGGAGGTCGTCACCGAGTTGGCGGGGTTGCTGCCCTGCAGAGCGCGGAGCAGCTCGAGGATGCTGGCCCGACCCTCTTCGGTGTCGTCTTCCAACAGGAGCTGACCGACCGCTTCTTCGCTCTGTTCGGCGAGCTCCGCTTCGTCGGCTACGCGCCAGTCAGGAGGCAGGCCTAGCTCGTAGGCGTACAACCGCGCAATACGCGCGAAGAACGAGTCCAGCGTGCGGACCTGGAAACGATCGAGCTGCTTGGCGAGTTCTGCCACCAGCTTCTCGCAGCGCTCGGCTGTGACCTGGCCCGCGGATTCGCCGAGTTGCTCGGCGAGGACGGCGAGGGCCTCGGGTTCTCGGGCCGCGTCGACGAGGCGTTCGAAGACGCGCTCTAGAATTTCACCGGCAGCCTTCTTGGTGAAGGTGGTAGCGAGGATGCGTTCTGGACCCACGCCGTCGAACAGAAGGTTCAAGAAGCGCAGTGCCAGCGCGTGCGTCTTGCCAGTGCCCGCGGACGCGCGGATCACCTCGTGCCTGCGATCCATCATGCGTAGGTCTCCTCGGACTCTTCCTCATCTCCCGCATCGAGCAGACCCTGGCCCAGGATCCCTGCGAAAATGGGCTCGGTCGGTTTCCACTTGCCGATGTCGGACACCTCGCCGGCGCGCACCGCGCGCACGACCCTCTGGGCCTCCTCGAATGCCTCGGCCAGCGCATCGTCATCCAGTTTCGACCGGCGAAAGCCGATCTTCGACTCGTCACGACCGAGATAGACGTAGCCCAGTTCGGGCGCCTCGCCCATATTGAGGCTCATCGAGAGGTGCGTGTAGAGGGGCAGCTGCAGGTCCTTCCACTCCTTGTCGCCGCGCGTCGAGCGATGAGCTGCGTCCGGTGACGTGCCCGACTGGCCTGTCTTGTAGTCCCAGATGGCCCAGCGCTTTTCGGTCGGGTGGTAGTCCAGCCGGTCAATCGTGCCGCGTACGCCCATCGTTTCGTCATCGACCTTCATGGGAATCGTGCTGCTGTCGCGCGGCGGCCATTCGACGTGTTCGACGCGCCAGCCCTTGGCGGCGTGCTCAGCCTGCCTACGGGCGAAAATCGACAGGCGATAGCTGAGTTGCGCGAGCTGCAGCCGCACGGTGGGCATGGGGCTTGGGCCGAACGTTTCCAAGGACTCTTTGGCGAGCTGATCCTCAAAGGCGCTCACGATCTGCTCCGCGTCTGTGGACTGGCGCAGGCTCGGCCGGATCAGGCATTCCAGGACCCGGTGGACCAAGGTGCCGTACAGCCGGCCGTCCATTTCACGCGCACGGTCGTCATGGGTGTCCAGGCGCAGGCCGTGCTGGAGGTAGAAGCGACGCGGCGATTCTAGGTAGCGGCCGAAGGACGTGACGCTCATCACGCTGGGGATCTCAAAGGCGGGTTCGGCGGGGGCAGGTGCTGGAGCCTGGGCCTCTGTTTCGAAGCGCGAGCGCGGCGGGTCGCTACGTCCGGCAAGGAAGTGATGCATGCGCGCAACGACTTCATCGGGCGGCGCGTGGAAGAACAGGCGGCTGGGTTGGAGTGACTCGCCGCCCATCGACTTGCGCGCCGAGATCAGATGCAGCTCGCGAGAATGGGACAGCACGGAAAGGGCGTATAGGTCGCGCGCCATACGGCGGGCGTCGTCGATGAGGCCGATCTGCCCGCGGATATGGTCGGGGAGGAACGCGTCTCCGCGTACGGTCTGGGGCACTTTGCCGTCCTGGACGCCGGTGAGCACCAGCGTCGGCGCGTCGTCGAGCGGCAGCTCTAGCCAGCCCAGCAGATCCGCCTCGGGCCCGCCGGGGTCGCCTCCGGGGGGCGGTACAGCAGCTGTCCCAAGGATGCGCAGCAGGAGGACTAGGGCGTCGGCGCTGCTGAGCGGCGTGGCGAGGCCGCCCGGTACCGCATCCCACTCGTGCAGCGTGGCCTGGATCGTCTCCAGGGCGCCCATCGTCGGGTCGGGATCGGAGGACCCGGCGCGCAATGGACCGTAGACGCCCGAGAGCAGGCCGCGGATGTGGGTGGCCCACTCGCTGAGCGGGCGGGTGCCTTCGTGAAGCAGCGGGGCCAAGGCTTCGTCGACGACCGCTCGCAGCTGCTCCACCGGGACGCGAAGTCGCTTGCCGCCGGCGGGGTCTTCATCCGCGCGCCAGGGTAGGTGCCCGAGGAAGTGAGCATCGAGGGCCTGCACGGGGACGGCGTCCGCCGGCAGGCGCGTGCCGAGCCAGGCGCCAAAGTCGGGATGTCGCACAAGCTCGGCGAGGCGTGATTGGCGCCGGTCGTCGAGAAACGAGGCCACGGATTGAAGCAGCGCGAAAGGGCGCGTGCGGGGCAGGGGCGTGCCGGCACCGATCCGTGCGGTAACGCCGGCGTCGGCAAGGCGGCTGGCGAGGTGGGGCGTGACCTCGTCGTCGCAGACGCCAAAAGCGACCAGTCCATCCGGATCACGGTTCGCGGCGCACAGGATCGCGCACTCGGCTTCGCCCGCGATGGTGGCCGTGATCTGCCAGCGGTCCAGGTTCAAGGGCGCGGTACGCGCGAGCCAATGGGCGGTGACGACGCCGCCCACGGAGTCGAAGCCAGCGGCCTCGGACTCGGGCGCAAAGACGAGCGCATCGGCGCTGGCGTCGGAGTTGGCGAGCACGCGTTCGAGCAGGCCGCCTGGGTCAGCGATACCGACGAGCACGACGCGGCCGGGATGGCTGTGGCCTGCTGACGCGGCGGCGAGGCGGCCCTCGTGCGGGTCGACGAGGTCGCGTTCCTGGAGCGCCTCGCGGAAGCGCTCCTGGACCTGGGCGAGTGCGCGCCAGCGACGGGCTTCCGCCGGCTGGCCGAGTTCCTCAAGGGCCTGGGACAGCGATGCGAAGTCGTGACCCTCGACCGCCAGCTCGGCGTGCAGGCTGCGTACCCGTTCGGCTAGGTCGAGCCAGCCGAGCGCGTTGGCGGGCGGGCGCGCGAGGAGGCTCATGATCTCGGCCCGCGGTGCGCCTGCGAGCGCTTCCGACCAGGCGAGTGTGCGCACAAGCCGTCCCGCGGGCGCGGCATCGAGCTGAACGAGTTCATCCACCAGCTCACCCTGCGTGACAATTCGAGGAGGTATCCAGTCGGGCTCCGCCTGATCTGCCAGGAGTGTGAGCAGCCGGCGACCGGCGCGGCCACCGGGGACCGCGACGAGGCACTGTCCTAGATCCAGGGGGGCCAGCTCCCCAAGCCAGCGGGCGGCGAGGACGAGGGGCGGTTCGTCCCACCCGAGGTAGTGCAGCGTTGCGTGGGTGGTCATGGAATGTGCGGGGCAGGATAGCTGCTGGCAGCTACGAAACGGGAGGACGCTCGCCCACTAAGGAGGTCTCCAGGGGACAATGCTCTGCGCGCGGGAAAGCGCCGCGCCCCTTGGGATTCCAGACCCCCAACCCCCAGTCCCCATGCTAGCCACCCTGATCCTCGCTGCGTCCATCGCGCCCCAGGCCGCTCCGGCTCCCCCGACACCCGGGACGCAGGCCCAAGACCCGGTCCAAAGCCTCATTCAGGTTGAGGTCGACGCCGAAGGCCTGCAGCGCCTGCTGAGTCTCGACATGGACGTGCCGCACGTGCACCCCGGAGCGGACCACGCCCAGGTGATCGCCGATGCCGGCGAACTTGCAACCCTGCGCCAGGTGGGCATCCAGTACCGCGTGCTCGTGGACGACCTCCAGGCCTGGTACGCCGAGCGCTTGGACCCGAGCGAGCAGGCGCTCTCCGCGGGCAGCCCCTACGGAGCCAACCTGAGCCCGGCCTTTGGCCAGGGCGAGATCGGGGGCTACTACTCCTACGACGAGGTCACCTCGATCCTCGATCAGATCAGCGCCGCGAATCCTTCGATCGTGACGCAGAAGGTCAGCCTGGGCAGCACGATTCAGGGCCGTCAGATTTGGATGGTCAAGGTGTCGGACAACCCCGGCGTCGACGAGAACGAGCCAGAGGTGCGCTACGACTCGATGCACCATGCCCGCGAGCCCCAGGGCATGCAGACGAACCTGTTCTTCCTCTCGTATCTGGTGGAAGAGTACGGCTCGGATCCGATGGCGACCTACCTCGTCAACGAGCGCGAGATCTTCTTCATCCCGATCGTCAACCCCGACGGCTACGTCTACAACCAGCAGATCGCACCAAACGGCGGGGGCCTGTGGCGGAAGAACCGCCGCAACAACGGCAACGGGACGACTGGCGTCGATCTGAACCGCAACTATCCCTACCAGTGGGGTTTTGACGGCGTGGGTTCGAGCGGCAACGGGAACTCGGAGACCTACCGCGGAGCCATGCCGGCGTCGGAGCCTGAGACCCAGGCCATGGTGAGCTTCATCCAGAGCCGCAGCTTCAAGACGGCCCTTTCGATCCACACCTTCTCGAACCTCTGGATCTCGCCCTGGGGCTACGACGAGCTCTTCCCGAGCAACTACTCGGAGTTCTCCGAGATCGGCGAGCTCGCCACGGAGGAGAACAACTACGTGCACGCGCCCGGGTGGGTGACCCTATACACGGCCAACGGTGTGACCAACGACTATGACCTGTCCGCAAAGGGCACTCTCTCGTGGACGCCGGAGATCGGTAGCTCGGCGGACGGTTTCTGGCCGCCCCAAAGCCGCATCGTGCCGTTGGCCGAGGAAAATCTGTTGGCGTTCCAGCGTACGGCGCTGGCGGCCGGACCCTGGGTGCGCGTGGAATCCACCGAGCTCGTTCCCTTGGGCGATGGCGACGCTTTCCCCGAGGCCGGCGAGATCGTGGAGTTGATCGCGGGACTGCGCAACAGCGGTCTCGCCCCGAGCGGCGCACTCAGCGGCACGTTGACCACAATGAGCCCGTTCGCCACCGTGACGAGCGGATCGGCGACCGCCACGGCGCTGGGCAACTTCTCGAGCGCGAACCTGTCACCGAACCTGGCGGTGCAAATCGCGCCAGGGACCCCGCCCGGCACGGTGATTGAGCTGCATCTCGACGTCAGTGATGGTGTGCGCTCGTTCGACACCTTCCTCGATCTCGAGGTGGGCGAGGTGTCCGTGGTCGCCGAGTACGACTTCGAGGCCGCCGGCAACCAGGGCTGGACCGTGGGCAATCCCAACGACGCCTCGACCGGCAACTGGGAGCGCGTGAATCCGCTCGGCACCTCCTCGGCCCCTGAGGATGACGCGAGCGACCCGGGCGTTCGCGCCTGGATCACTGGACAGGGTTCCGTGGGCGGCGGGCTCGGCGAGGACGACATCGACGGCGGTACGACGACGCTTGTCTCACCGATTCTAGATGCGACGGGGCTTGTGTCGCCCCGGGTGAACTTTGCCCGCTGGTACCACAACACCGGCAACGGCGTGGTCGACGATGTCTTCGAGGTCGATTTTTCCTCGAACGGCGGTGCGACCTGGGTCACCGCCGAGGTTGTTGGGGCCGGCGGTCTATCCGGCGGCTGGGTGGAGGTCTCCCTCAACGTGGAGGACTTCGTGCCGGCGACAAACCAGCTGCGCGTGCGCTTTTTGGCAAGCGACCTGGGCAGCGGATCGATCGTTGAAGCCGGGATCGACGACTTCAGCATCTCGGGCATCGATTCGTCCTGTCCGCCCCCGCAAGAATACTGCGTGACGACACCTCACTCGGCGGGCTCGGGAGCGTTGATCTCAGCGACAGGTTCTCAGGTGGTGTCCGAGAACGCCTTTGGTCTCAGCGTGACCGGAAGTGTGCCGAACGAGTTCGGCATCTTCTTCTACGGAGCTCAACAGGCGAATGTTGCCATCGGCAACGGGGTCAACTGCGTGGGGGGGACTCTGTTCCGTCTGAGCCCGGTGCTAGCGGATGGAACGGGTGGCGCGAGCTTCCCGTTGGATCTCACGAACCCGCCGCTCCCGGCGGCCGAAATCACGGCTGGTTCCACCTGGAACTTCTCGTGGTGGTTCCGCGATCCAGGCGTGGGCGCGGGTTTCAATTTCTCCAACGGGGTCTCGGTCCCGTTCTGCAACTGAGCGCGGCGCGGAGGCGGGAATAGGAGCATCGCTTTCCAACGGCTGCGCCCGTCCGGCCGATTCACGGCCGGGCGCAGCCGTTGGAAAGCGATGCTCCTATTCCCGCCGGGGCAGGGTTTTCAAAAAGGCGGTCGTTTCGAGCGCTTCCCAGCGTTCGCCGGATGCGCTGCGCCGGAACCCCGCGGTCGCAAGCAGCGCGGCGATCTCCAAGCGCTCGGTTCCGGACACGTGCTTGGTCCAGAACGTTCCGAGCCCCTGGTCCCGCGCCCAGGCTTCCAGGCTCTCAAGGGTGACGGGGCCGGATTCGGCGGCAAGTAGGTCTCGCACCAGCGCCGATAGATCGGAGCGTCCCCGCCGGCGAAGCTCGACGTCCATGGCGAATGCGAGCATAGCGCCGCCCTTGTACGCCTGGGTTTCCCTGGGGCCGTCCCCGTCGCGCCATTGAACACCGGGGGCCGCGAACGGGATCTCGCCCCAGGTCGATCGATCCCGCGCCTCTTTCCCGAGCTCCTCGATGCGATTGGCAAACCAGGCGGGCTCGACCAGGCCTGTGGCGACCAGGTGCCAGAGCGAAAGGTACTCGGTGAAGCCCTCGTGGAACCAAGCGATGGACTCGTCGGCGCGTACGCGAACGCCGAGCCACTGGTGATAGAACTCATGGGCGACGAGATGCCGGTAGTAGGGGCTGTGCACGTAGCCTTCTGGCATTTTCCGGTCGTAGCCCACAAGGAGGCCGGGATCCGCAGCCATACCGCCCTGGCCGGCACCATGGACGAAGACGATGCAGGGGTTTGGCGGCGTGGCGTCGAGCGTCTTGCCGATGTGGCTGGCCAGCGTTGCTGTTAGATCGGCGACAGGGCCCGCGACACCGGGCGGGCCACCGTACTGGAGGATCTCGAGCCAGCCGTGCAACAGGTCGCGGCGCTCGCGCGCAGGTTCTCCGAAGGCGAGGAAAGTGTTGCCGCGGGTGGGGTCGATGGCGAGTACCTGGCTGGGGTCGTGCAACCCGGCCCAACCCGATGCGGTAGGTTGGCCATCCGGACCGACAAGCTGCACGCTGCGCGTCCCATGGATCTCGCCCCGGTCTTGGTAGACCTTGGGGAAAACGCTGCGGGATTCGCCCAGGGAATAGCCATCCGTCCATGACGGCAGACGGGCCCATTGCTGCTGCACGCGGCTGCCGGCCTGCAGGGGGATCATCCGGAACTCGACGTCGAAGCTCCCGTCCCAGCCCTCCGGCCGGGACACGACCAAGGCGTTCCCCGGGTGAAGGGCGGACTCGACGGCGGGTTCGCAGTCGATCACGTCCAGGTAGAGGGCATCGAGCGCCTTCCAATCGTCCCAATGCTCGAACACGAGGGCCGCCGGACCCTGGTCCAGATCCAGTCGCTCGCCCTGCACGCGCAATCGCCACTCCGGTCGGTGGATCAAGAGGGCGGACTCCCCGGGGCTGTGGAGCTCGAGGGTGTAGCGGACAGCGGCTTGCGGCCCGTTCTGTGCGAACGAGCTGCCGGCAAGGGCAAGGAGTGCGAGCGCGATTCGCATCATGTTGGGCGTGGAGCGGGGCTTGGCGGGCAAGGCGTTCAGCATAGGGGGCAGGTGCGAACAGGGTCGTCAGGCCCTCTTCGATGGACTGTGACCGATTGCGGGCAGCGCACTAGGTCTTGCGAACGCACTCGATCCTTCGACTATGCTCCGAATCGCAACCGCACTGTCTGCCAGCCTGATGCTGTTCGGCGCCTGTGGCCGGGTGCAGCACTCCCTAGAGGCGATTGAGGTCGGTGCCGAGGTGCCTATGCCGGACGGGGCTGACGAGCTCCCCTTGCTCGCCTGCTCGAGCGAAGCCGTGGGGAGTCCCGCCGTGCACGTTCGGCGTTCCCTCTCTGTTGGTGAGGAGGTCATGGACCTGCGGGGACCTGGTCGAATCTGCGGGAGCCTGGTCGATGGCTACGGGCAAGCCCTTACGGATGTCTCCCTTCGAATCGTCCATGTTGACGAGGAGTTCCGCGTCGACGCACGACGCGTGGATCCAGGCGAAGCGTGGGTGACGACAGAGGATGGGCGGCGCTACGCGGCTGTCCGCAGCGACGGGCAGGGTTGGTTTGATGTCAGAAGGCTCGCCCCCGGTCAGTACGCCGTCTATGCGGAGGCCGAGGAGTCCGGCAGGTGGAAGGTTCTGAGCGACACCCCGCTGGAGCTGCGCGAGGCTCCCTATGAGCTGCGTCTCCACGTTGACCGGCTGGTGGTCCAGATCCGCCAGCCCGACGGGGGCTTGGCAGGCTTCAGCCCCCGTGCGGCAAGCGCGACCGAGGCCGATGATGGGGAGTGGGGCCTCGAACCGGGCAGTCTCTACGTGGGCTTGAGGCCGGTTCAGGGCTACGAGCCGCCCAGGCCAGGGTTCTCCTGGTGGGCGAAGAAACGCTCTGAGGACGCTAGGTGGTTCGCAACGACGGATGCGAGCCGCTGGGAGGTGCACATCCCTGTGGATCAGCCGTACTGGCTCCTTGTGGCGGCGGACGATCGGGCTCCGGTTTGCAGGCGAGTGGTCCTGCGTCGGGGTCAGCCCCGGCAAACGATCGAGCTATCCGTCGGGCCGCGCGTCAAACCGGGACGTTTGTCGCTGGCGATCCACGATCCCAGGGGCACTCGGAGCGTGAGAGGCTATGGCGTCACGGTGATGCCGGAGAGGGGGCCCGCCCTTGGCGCTTTCACCTTCAGATTCAACACGGGGCTTCGGAGCAACGATGCCGTGGTCCCCAGGATTCGCCTGCGGCTGCCGCCAGGCATCTACGATCTGGGCATCCGCCCGATCCACGAGGCAGAGGGCGCGCTCTGCGGCGATGGCATCAGCGACCAGGTGGAGCCCGGTCCAGTCGAGAGGCGCATCACGATCTCTGCCGATGGCCAGCACAAGGCAATCGTCCGAACACCTCCCCAGGCGATGGTCATCGCCTACAGCCCCCCCGACAAGCAGCCTTGGACCCTCAAGGTCGTGGCCTTGAGCTCGATGGCCGTGCTCAGCGAACAGGAGGTCAGCTACAATTGCGCCCAGGGTTGGGTCAAGGTGCCCACGGGAAACGTGCGCGTGGAGGCCCATCTCGCTGGTCGGACGCTACGCCCCTGGACGGGCGTTCTGACCCATGGCGAGCGTCTGATCCTGCATCAGGACGAGGGGGGATTCTTGGCAGGGGGGCGTTGAGGCTGTCACCAAGAGACGTTTTCCGTGGAATGACGCGCTGGAGGTTTCTCGCAGCCACATGCGAAACGCCGCCCGCGGAGTAGGCTAGGAAACAGAACGTCCGTCCAGTCCCTTTCGCCAGGTTTCGCCGGAAGCCTTGGAGGGCTGCGGCGTCTGCCGCACTGAACCTTCGATGCTGCTCCAAACCACAATGATCTCGATTGCTCAGGGCTGGAGCTGCCTTGCCCTTGCGCTGCTGGCGGGCATGGTCGGTGGCTGCGGATCCAAGGACTCTGGACCCACTGCACTTGTCCACCAAGGACACGATGCGACGTCGCCTCTGGATGCCGGATGGGAGGGGGAGCTAGCGGAAACCCTTCCGGTGCGGAAACAACCAGGCGTTGAGGTCGGGGGCGGCGACTCTGGGCTCGAGCCTCAGCTTCCGATGGCCGTCCCTGTGGGGATGCGTTCGGTGGAAGCTCGGGTGCTGTCCCATTGGATCGATGAGGGAGACAGGCGGCGACCGGTCGCGTTCGAAATTGGCGTCGTGGGTACGGGCGCGGAGGCGTCGATACTCGACTGGGGCGAAGCGATCTACCGCGGCGTGATGCCTGCGGCCGAGAAGGCGACGATCAAGCTCAACCTTCTTGTGCCAGAGGAAGCGGCCGAACTCTGGTGCAGGGCTATGGAGCCAGGTTTGACTCGCCAGCGAGCGACTTTCGAGATCCCCGATCCCGGGAGATCGATGACCCTCTGGGTCCGCTGTCTCGTTGGGTTCACCGTCGGTGGCTTGGCGGTCGATGAGTCTGGCCGGCCCGTGGGCGCGGGGGACATCCGGTTTCATTGCCGCTACGGCGAAAACGGATCCGCCAGGCTCTTTGCGGACGGCACCTTCGAGGTGAGCGCGAAGGGTGGTGCCGAAGGTCCAGTGGTGCTGGACGCCGGGGAGCGAGGAGGAGGGATGTTGGTGCTTGGCCTGTTCGATGCGATCTCGGGGTCGGCCCAAGATCTGAGGCTGTTGGTGCGTACGTCGGGCGAACTCAGGGGGCGGGTTGCCTCGCTTGACGGCCGGCGCCTCGCAGGTTTGGACCTGCGCCTGGTGCATGGGATTGCCTTGGACGAGGCGAGTGAGGGGGACATGAGCCTGGGGCGCAGGGAGCGTGTCGGTGACGCGGGGATGCGTTGCGCCTCGATCCGTACGGATGCAGATGGTTCGTTCGTGGGCCGGGGTCTCACCGCAGGAGGCTGGGTTGTTTTCTCCAGGGGAAAGGCAGACGAGCCCTGGACACGGCTGCACCCGGGCCTACTGCAGCTCGGGGGGGGCCCCTACGAGCTGCAGCTCGACACTCGACGATTGTTGGTGCGGCTCCGACTTCCATCTGGGGAATTCGCTTCGTTTACGCCCCGGGATCTGCTGAATGCTCCCGGTAGCGAGGAATGGAAGCCCCTTGGGGATGGCTGGGCGGTGACGGCCTACCGGACTCCGCAGGTGATCGAGCACTTTCCGATCGGCCGCTCATTTCGTCGCCGCAAGGTCGACTCTCATGAGTGGTTTGCGACCGATGATCCAACCACGTGGGAGCTAAGCTTGCGGGAGGACACCCGATATCGAATCGAGGTGGGCCCATCCGCCGACGGAGCGAGCTGGCGAGACGTCGTGTTGGCCTCTGACCAAGTCACCGAACTGGTGGTGCTAGATGCACCTCTGGTGCGCCAAACCGGACAGTTGAAGCTGACGATCAAAGATCCCAAGGGTACAAATTGCCTCAAGGGCTACACGATCCGGGTGGAGTCAGAAGACGGTCGTCTTTTGGCCCAGGGCTTTCACACCTACCGGTCTCCCATTCATCCAGATTATTCAAGGCGGCCCTACTGCTGCCTGATCGAGCTTCCTGCGGGGCTCCACGCGATCACCGTCTATCCGATTCATCAGGCTGCCGGCCAATGGTGCGGGAGCGGCTTCAGTCGCCAGTCGGCCCCCGAACCGGTACGGAGCCTGGTTGATATCGCCGCTGGAGCGGCGATGGCCCTAGAGCTCAGAACCGGAGAGCGGAGTGCGAATGAGCACGAATGATCTCAGCCCCCACTCAGCTAGACAGGATTGTTCATGAGGATTCGCACCAGAACGCCGGATCGGCTGCCTGTGGCAGCCTACAGGTCATTGGCGCCCGATCTCGTGCGCTGCGGGACTCGGGCCCGGCGAGACCCCGTCTCCGGGCGCAAGGCCCGAGATCGATGGAAGGGCTGTCATTCCCGAACACGAGTGACCTGTTCCGACGCCCTGGTCCGAATCCTCATGAATAACCCGGGCTAACAAGCCTGATTCGCAACGCAGCGCGTGAAGTCCTGGCGGCTGCCCTTGAGGCAGAGACTGGAGAGCACACCGAGCGCTTCCGTGGGATCATCGACGAGGAAGGCAAACGCCGTGTCATTCGAAACGGGTATCTGCCCGAGCGAGAGATCCATACAGGGGCCGGGAAGCTCCCGATCAAGCAGCCCAGGGTCCGTGTCAAGGGCCAGGCTGTGGGTGAGGAGCATCTGAAGTTCAAGAGCAAGCTCATCCCACCCTAGCTCCGCAAGGCAGGGGACATCGAGGAGCTCATTCCCTGGCTCTACCTTCGTGGCATCTCCACGAACGACATGGAAGGAGCTCTAGCGGCCCTCCTGGGTGTCGATGTGATCGGCCTATCGCCGACCTCGTTCGTACGCTGCAAGAAGGTCTGGGAAGATGAGTTCTACGCTTGGGAGAAGCGTTCCCTGGCGGGCAAGCACTACGTGTATGTCTGGGCAGATGGTGTCTACTTCAACGTCCGGCTCACCGGCGAGCGTGCATGCGTACTCGTCGTGATCGGGGCTACCGCCGAGGGGAAGAAGGAGATTCTGGCGATCCATGACGGCGTACGTGAGAGCGAGCAGTCTTGGACGGAGGTGGTCGAGCGGCTCAAGGCTCAGGGGCTCGAGAAGCCGCCCTTACTCGCCGTTGGCGACGGAGCTCTTGGCTTCTGGAAAGCCGTGAGCAAAAGCTGGCCAACTACACGTCACCAACGCTGCTGGAGTCACAAGTCGATGAACGTGCTCAACAAGCTGCCAAAACTCACCCAGGACCGGGCGAAGAAGCTCATCCAAGAGGTCTGGATGGCGGAAACTCGGGATGAAGCGGTTGCGGCGTACGACCTGTTCGTCTCCTCCTACACTGCGAAGTACCCGAAGGCCATCGAGTGCCTCGCAAAGGACAAGGACGAGATGCTGGCCTTCTATGACTTTCCGGCAGAGCACTGGCGTCACCTACCTACCAGCAATCCTATCGAGTCGGCCTTCGCCACCGTTCGCCAGCGAACCAGCAAGACAAAGGGCAGCGGCTCACGTAGCG
>CAYWNK010000158.1:0-14859 GCA_964459495.1 uncultured Planctomycetaceae bacterium | reverse complement strand
GGGCGTCGAGCTGGACGCTTACGTGGCCCAAGCCACCGACGAGTACAGGGACAACGCCCCGCCCGAAGGGACTGGCCAAGCGATGCTCGAACGGGCCCTGCAGAGCCCAGAGGGACTGGTCCTGGTGGCCGAAAGAGAGGGTCAGCGGATCGGGTACTGCGTGGTCGGCCCGCTGATCGACCCCGTGGTGGGGGATCGCTGGCCGATGGTCTTGGCCCTCTGGGTGCATCCCGAATTCCGCCACCGGGGTCTGGCAGGGACGCTGATGGAGCGGGCACGGGCCGACCTGATGGCCCGCGGCTACGGATTCCTGGCGGCCCGGGCAGGGCACAACGATGACGCATTGATCTCGATGGGGGAGCGCTGGGGCTTCGTCCGGCACTGGGACCTAATGGTCCGCGAATAGCGCCTCCAGCCCCCGGGGCCCAAGGCCGATGAGGCCTCCATGCGTCGTTGGCTCCTACTCCTGGCCGTGGCCCTTGGCCTGGCAGCTCCCTCCGCCGCCCAGCTGCGGGAGGAACGCCATCCTGAGCTAGGGCTGGTCGTGACCCTTCCGGCCGACTACACGGCTCAGCCCATCCCGCCGCGGGAGCAGATCCTGCGCCTGTCCTGGAGGGGCCCAACGGGAGGGCAGACGGCGGGGCTCAGCGTGGCGATCCTGGAGGGCGCAGGCGCCTCCCTCAGCACCGCGGACTACCTGCGCGATGTTCTCAGGCCGGAGTCCTTCGAGACCCTGAGGGGCGGGGCCAAGCGCTACGGGATGAGCCCGGTGCGCTTTGATTTCCAGCGTAAGGACGAGGATGGGCGCCTCTGGCGGGGAATCCTCGTGGGCTGGGAAGGGGCGGATCGCAGCGTGCTGGTGATCGGCCAGGGGCATCCCGCATCCTTCGTGACGGAATCCCGCCGCTGGCGCCGAGTCGCAGACACATTGCAGATGCGGGCGGCCCGCCGCGACGAGCGCGGCCGCAACGAGTGGGAGCGTCACTACGCAAAGGGGCGCTACCTGGGCGAGGAGCGCCGGATCGAGGAGCGGATGCAGCTGCCCGCAAAATGGTCCGCCCGCGACACCATTCACTATCTCGTCTTGGGCAACGTGGAGGACGAGCTCATGCTGCGGCGCATCTCCGCCGATCTCGAAATTCTGCGGGCTACCCTGGCCAGGGACCTGCCCCCGGCCGCGGATTACGGCCACGACGCAGCCTCGGTGGTGCGCGTCTGCGCCGACCGCGAGGAATACCTGGCCTACGGCGGGCTGCGGGGTGCCCTGGGTTACTTCAGCCCGACCGAGGCCGAGCTCGTGCTGTACCTCGGGCCCTCCCTGGAGGCGACCCTGGAGACGGTCTATCACGAGGCCTTTCACCAGTACGTCTACCACTCGACCGGTGGTGTCGCCCCCCAGCCTTGGTTCGACGAGGGCATGGGCGAGTACTACGCGGGAGCGCGCATCGAGGGGGGCCGCATCGTGGGGATCGAGCCCCTGGAGCTGCGGCTCGCGGGCCTGCGCCAGTCCCTTGCGGCCGGCCAATGGCGGCCCCTGGGCGAGCTGCTGAAGCTCGATCAGGCCAGCTACTATGCGAACGCCGGGTTGCACTATGCCCAGGGCTGGAGCCTGGTTTATTTCCTGCGCACCGACCCCGCCGCCCTTGGGCGGACCTCCTGGCGGCGGCTGCTCGACCGCTACTACGGTGCCCTGGCCGCTTCCTGGAGCGTCGAGATCGAGCGCGCCCGGCCCAGCGGGCGCCTGGAGGTGGCCCCGGCCCGCGCCCGGGCCCTCGCGGCTGCCGGCCAGGCAGCCCTTGAGGGGGTCGACCTGGAAGCGCTGGAAGAGGCCTGGCTGAACTGGCTGCGGCGCGACTGACCCAGGGCGGGTGGCTTCCCCCGGCCGGAATCCCCAAGCGAGCCGACTTTCGGGTGGCCCTAGGGCAGGGCCGGCCCTAACCTGCTCCGCCGATCCGGCCCCGCGGCCCCTCGCGGATGGATCCCAACCCCTGCAATCACCATGGCAAAATCCCAGACCAAGGCCGGCGGCTGCACCCGCGGTCGCAAGCGCGTCAAGAAGATGGGCATGGGCTCCGGTAAGTACCACCGGGACCGCCACGCCGCAAAGAAGAGCTAGCTTGAGCCCTCGAAGCGGGATGGTCCGCGGCGCGTTGCCCACAGGGCAGCGCCAGCCCGGCCGTCCGGACTCCCGAGGAGCCCTCCTGCTCGCCCATGCTGGATCGACCAGCCCACCGCCCCGCCGATGACGATTGCCGTCGCAGCGGGGCTGGCTGTGTTTTCAGCCTTCACGTGGGCTTTTGGCTCGCTGCTCTTCGGTCGGGCGCTGCGCTCGGTGCCGGGAGGGGCTGAACCACCCAGTGCGGCGGGAGCCAACCTGTTCAAGAACCTGCTGGCCGCGCTGACCTTTGCGGCCCTCTGGCCCGTGCTGGGCGGAGAGCTGCCGGGGGTCCCAACGGCCGCGATGCTGCTGCTGTCCGGGCTGCTCGGCTTTGCGCTGGGGGACACTCTGTACTTCGCCGCTCTGCCCCGGGCTGGCGTCCAGCGGGCGGCCATGATCGGCATGCTCAATGTGCCCGTGGCTGCGCTGCTGGGCTGGGGGCTTTACGGCGAGGAACTTCCCTTGCCCACCTTGGGCTGGATGGCGGTGGTGCTCGCTGGGGTGGCCCTGGTGGTTCTCGACAGCTCGGACGGCGGGGGGTCCTCGGACCCGGCTGTGCGCCGCGCTGGGCTGCTGTTCTCCCTGGCCAACGTGGGCTCAATCGCATTGGCGATCGTCTTGGGCCACAACTTCATCGGCGGCATCGACCTGGTGCCTGGCACGCTCTGCCGCATGGTCGGGGGCATTCTGGGCGCATTCCTGGTCGCACCGATCGCGGGCTTCTTCCAGCGGCGCGGGCCGGAGACGGTGTCCCGCCAGGAGGGCATGCTGGCGGAGGTCCGCCGGCTGGTCCATCCGCTGCGGACCCGCACGCTGTGGCGTGCCCTGGGGATCGCGGCCTTTTTCAGTGCCGTACTCGGGCTGTTGCCCTACCACCTGGCGCTGGAGAAGCTTCCCAGCGGTGTGGCCTCGGTGCTCTTTGCCACGACCCCCCTATTTACCCTACCCCTGGGGCTTGTGATGGGGGAGAAGGTGGGCTGGCGGGCGGTGACGGGCACTCTGATCGGCTACGGGGGGGTGTTTGGTGTGGTGGCGACCCTGGGCTTCGCGCCCGATGCTCCCGCGGGTTCAGAAGCGCAGGAAGAGGCGCGTCAGGCGCAGGCCCAGGTGCCGGTTCTGCAAATCGGCTACGCTGACGCCGTCTCGGACCGCTCCAACCGCTCACCCATCCATGTCTGCAGACCCCCTCTACGAAAGTCTGGACGGCTCGCCACGTCCGGAGCGTGACGAAGACGCCCTCGAACTCGCCAAGCGAGCTCAAGAGGGCGACGAGGACGCGCTCAACAAGCTGTTCGAGCGCTACCAAGAACCCCTGCGGCGGATCGTCCGCATTCGCATGGGCGGGCACCTGCGCAGGGCCGGGGGCTTCGAGTCGATGGATATGGTGCAGCGCACGTTTGCCAAGGCGCACGCCAAGCTAAGCACCGTCGAGCTGCGAGATCCACGCAGCATTCTGAACTGGCTGGCGCGTATCGCCGAGCGGCAGATCCACGATGCCAACGACTACATCTCGGCGGAGAAACGGGACTGGCGCCGCACCGCTCCGCTGCAAGGGTCCTCGTCGGGCACCGGCGAGTCGACCCCCGGATTCCAGCCTGAGGCCATGGATACGCTGCCTGAGCAGCGTGCATTGCGCAACGAACTCCAGGCGACGATCGACGACTCGATGCTGGAGTTGAAGGACGATCACCGCGAGGTCATTTTGCTGCGTGACTACGCGGGGCTGGAGTGGGTCGAGATCGCCGAGCAGCTTGGCAAGGACAACGTGCATGCCGCCCAGGAGCTGCACCGCCGCGCCCGGATTCGGCTGGCGCGCACCCTGAGCACGCGCTTGGGCAATATGGAGCAGTAGCCCCTGCGTAGGCGTGGGGGGATTGAGCTATTCTGAGGATCAGAGGTGAAGGGTCTGCCCAACCTTCGCCACCCGCAGAGGAATGGGAGCCGACCGGCGCCGAGCGTAAGACATGAATCAGGACCGTCTGGAGATCGTCGTACTTCAAGCTGCCGAGGCAGCCTGCGACCGGACACTGGCTGAGAGCCAGCGGGAAGCAGGCCTGAAGGAGATCGCCCAGGTTCTGTTTTCGACGGAGCCCGAGGGGGATGACGCCTATGCAGCGCTCAACACCCTGATCGAGCGGCGCCTGGCGCGCGGGATGGACGTGGCCTTTGACCTGCTGGGGGCTCCCCGGGACGAACGGGCCGAGGTGCGATTTGCGCGCGAGGATCTGGGCACCATGGATTCGGGTGCGACCTATCTGCCGACGATCGGCCCGGATGGTCTGGATGAAGAGGCCACCTACCAAGGCATCGAGGGGCCGTCGATTCTGTTTACCAACCAAGCGGGAGCGGCGACCTTGACCAATCCTGTCGGCAGCCAGGAGACGATGGAGCTCGCCACGGGTGACGGGGTCCAAGGACGGGTTGGCGGACTGCTGACCGTCGTGACGGTGGGGCGTGGGATCGGGGGTCTGGAGAGCATCCTGCTGGGCTCAGCGCCGACGGCCAAGCGCGATCACTTGGAGTCCTCGGCACGCGGTCAGGACCTGGTAGGCGAGATCCTCGACGGCGACTATCGCGTCGATGAGTTCCTCGGGAAGGGCGGCTTCGGGTCGGTCTACAAGGGCGTGGAAATTGCGACCGGCGCGGAGGTGGCGATCAAGGTCATGCACCCCTCGGTGGCGATCCGCAATCGCTCCAACTCCAACTTCACGGCGGAGGCGCAGAGGCTGACCCTCTGCAAGCACCCCGGCGTGGTGGACTGGAAGAAGTACAAGCCCAATCCGCGCGGCATCTCCTACCTGGTGATGGAGTACTTCCCCGGCAAGGAGCTCGGGGACCTGATCGACTCGGAAGAGGAGGAGCTGTCCGATGGGGAAAAGCGCTCGATCCTCATGCAGGTGCTCGATGCCCTGCGGGCCGCCCACCATCTACCCAACGGGGAGGTGATGCTGCACCTCGATCTCAAGCCGAGCAACGTGCTGGTTGCGCGTGGGGCGGCCGGCAAGGATCCCGAGGTGAAGCTGATCGACTTCGGAATCGGACAGTATTCCGGGGAGCAGGCCCCACCCGGGCCCGGGTCGCAGACGATCGACGAGTTTGGCACCGAAGGCGCAGGGCGGGCAGGCGCTGCAACACGGGAGCGCAGTGGCTCGTTCGGTCTCGAAGGCAAGCTGCTCAGCACGAATGCGGTGCGCCGGGCCGCGGGGGGCACGGCTCTTTACGCGTCTCCGGAGCAGTGTCGCCACCTGCGCAAAGACCGGAACATCGAGACGCTGGACATGCGCTCCGATCTCTATTCGTTCGGCGTCCTGGCGTACAAGCTGCTGTCGGGGGACTATCCCTACCAGGGTTTCAACGACATCGAGGACAGCCTGCGCTCGGGGGTCTCCAGGGGGAACGCCTACTGGGAGGCCTTTCGCATCCACATCGACGAGCCCCATCGCCCCTTGCGCTCGATCGCGCCGCAGGTGGACAAGCGTTTGGCCGCGGCGGTGGAGCGCTGCTTGGCGAAGGCCCCAGGCAGCCGCTTCGAGAACACGGACGAGGCCTATGCGCTCTTCAAGTCGATCCTTCAGCCCCAGGCCAAGACACTGGGGCTTGTGGGAGCTGGTCTGCTCGGGCTGGTGCTGGTCGGCGCGACCTGGGCCCTTACGAAGGGGGACGGAGGCACGGAACGCCTTGGCCAGGACCTGCCTCTGGTCGTTTTCGACGGCAAGGAGTGGGTCGAGAAGGCACAGGGGGAATCCTCGGTCGGGCTAGTGGCGAGTCCAGGGTCCGGACCGAAGTTCCGGTTCGCTGGGGGAGTGCCCAGCGACCTTGGATTGGTGAGCGACGGGGACTTCCAGGGCATGGACGGGGTCGACCTTGCGGTCGACCCAGCGGACCAGGAGCTGGTGCAGCTCCTCAGTCAGGGCGAGGGCTGGGGCGAGGCGGAGCGGGTGCGGCTGACGTGGGCGGACGGCGCTGAGCTTTCGCGAGGCTTCGATCTGCGGGCGGTGCCGACGCTCGACTGGGGCCCGGGCCCCGATGGAATCAGGCTCATCGCTGGGGACGGGTCGGTGAACGATCTGGCCGGGGAGCCAGCCGAGTTCGTTCTCGCGACCCCTGGTCTGGAGTACACGCTGGAGGTCGATGCTAGCGGGGTGCAAGAGCTCGTTTGGGATCCGGACTTCAATGAGTCCAGCAAGCTGCGGGTACGGGTTGGAGACGGCCCTGGGCGTGCGCTTCCCAAGAAGGACTACTCGGCGATGCGGCTGAAGCTCAGCGCGGATCAGCTCAGGCCCCGGGAGGGAGGCGAGCCCGTCGAGATTTCCTTTGAGGCGGTGGGGATCGATCGTGCCGAGTACGCACTCCCTTGGGGCGCCCGCGTGCAACCGTTGCTCGAGCCCATCCGGCTGGACCGGGTCGAGGTGGAGTTGATCCACAAGGGAACGCAGGATGTCCTGCAGGTCGCCCGGCTGAGCGAGGGAAACGGAGTGGCCCGCTACGGGATGGTCTGCCGTTCCGAGCACGCGGACTACGCGGCAGCCGACCTCGGGCTGCGCATGAGGACGACGGTCGAACCCAATGCCGCGGGGTATCGAATGGAGCTGCTCGCCGGCGACGGAGCGCTTAGCAGCATCTCGGGCGGGCCGGATGACCGGCGAGCGCCTGCTCTCACTTGGGATCTACCCGCGCTGCAGGAGGCCGGGGGGAAGATCGGACACGCGGTCCAGGACCTCGTTCTCGAGGTCGATCAACCCACGGTCTTCGGCTTTGAGCTTGGGCCGGCTCAGCGCCGTGAACTCGTCGTCGACTACGACCCCCTGCCGGTCGCATTCCAAGCGTCCCTGCAACAGGACGGGAAGTCTCTGGCACTCCTGCCCGGGGCGGAAGCCGATGCGGCGGTGACTGCCGGCGAGGCCGACTTCCACGCGGGGGCGCTGGATGTGCTCATCGAAGGCAAGGGCCGATGGCTCGCTGTCGTGGAGTTGGGCGTCGACTCGGGTTTCCGCCGGAGCTCGGGCCTTGAGGACTCGGGAAAACTGAGCATGACGCTCGACCTGCGCTCCACAGCCGATCGGTCGCCCGTGCCGGTCTCCCTGCGCGTTTGGAGTGAGCACGATCTGCCGCCGGGTGGTTCGCTGGATGAGCTGGATGGCCATCTGGCGGGGGCCAGGGACGACGCACCCTGGGAGTGTCCCGAGGCCTATCGGGCCGGGTGTCGGGAGTTCGAGGCGCGCGCCTTGGTGGCCATGGACCTGGGTTTGAGCGTCCAGCTGAAGGGCGCGGAGCCGGCCAGGATCTTGGACCCCAAACCCGGTGCCAATCGGATCCGGCTCGCGGATGCGGTTCTGCGCTGCGAGGTTCTTGAGGTGATGGGGACGGCGATACTCGAGGCATCGCTCGACGGCGGAGAGAGTATTGCGCTAGCGGCCCTTGCCGACGGCGTTGCTTTCGAGCTCCCGCTTCCGGGCGACTGGGACGAGGACGTGTTGGTGGAGCACGAGGTCAGCCTGGTCGCGCGCGACACGGAGCGCATCGGCAAGCCAGCCGAGCTGCAACTCGAACTCGAGATTTCATCCCGGGGACCCAAGGTCTTCTTTGATCGCCCTGTGAAGGACACCCCCTGGACTCCCTCCGGAGACCGCTTGAACCTCTCCGTCGAGATTCGGGATCCGAATGGGGTCGAGACCGCAAGTGCCCAGCTGACGTGGCCGGATGGCTCGAGCCAGGCACTCGACCTGGTGCAGCGCAGGGAAGGGGCAAATTTCTGGACCACGGAGATTCCTGCCGACTCCCAGTGGTCAGAGGGGGAAGGAAGCCTGGTCGTGACAGCGACCGACCAGCTCGGTGTCGTGGCGGTCAGCGAGCCTTTGGTGTTCGTGCTCGATCGCATCGACCCTAGCTACCCCGATCGGGTGGGTACCCGGGTGCTTACAAGCGATGGGCGAATCGAGACCTCGGACATGCTGCTGGTGGAGGTGCCAGCCGGGAGCATGTACCCGGTTCCGAACGTGCGCAGCGAGTTCGACACGATCGTGAAGCAGCTGGAGGTCGCTGGCATGCGGTACTTCCAGAGGACGGTCTTGCGGAGTCAGCACATCGATGGCCTTGAGGACCTTCACAGCTCGGCGTACCGCCGGCTCCTGAAGTTCCCTATGGACGCCTCGTACTACCTTGATCGGCAGGAGGTTTCCTTCGGCCAGTACCTCGAGTACCTGCGGGCCACCCGCAAGACCTACGGCACGCCTGACTCCCTGATCAACCCCATGACAGCGGTGGCAGGGCGCGGCACGGTCGAGGCCGCGATCGAGCACTTTGAGGGCTTCGATCCGGCCCTTCCTGTCGTCGGGGTGAACTGGTTTGAGGCGGCGGCCTACGCGGACTGGGCGGGCAAGCGCCTGCCCACTTGGTTCGAGTGGGAGTGCGCTGTGCGCGGCGGAATTGGGCGCACGAGGGTTTTCGCGCGCAACACGCCTTTTGGGGGCGGCGAGCCCGGTTTTGCCTGGGTGAGCGGTCTCAGCAAAGGACTGCGGCCCGCCTGGCTAGAGGAGCAGCCGCTATCCCCAGAGGGCTTTGCGCACCTGGGCGGGAATGTCTCTGAGTGGACATCCACCCGGGATCGTGATGAGGAGAACGCGGCCACCAGTCCCTGGACGCTGCTCGGCGAGTCATCGAGCTCCAACCCAGCCTCGATGCGAAGCAGCTTCATGCTGGTGGGCGGCAGCCTCACCAGCGGTGCTCCCATTCACGACTTTCTGGCGGTCATGTCCCAGAGAGCGAACAAGGCGGGAAACAGCCTGGGAAAGGACGGACTTCCCTGGGGAAGCGATCGTTTGCAGGGTTTTCGATGTGCGTTGGACGCGCGCACCGTTTCACAAGGGATGGAGGGGCAGCCGGAGTCCGACTCCCGTCTCGAGTGGGTTGAACTCCCGAACTGAGTCGGTCCGTAGCTATGGGCTACCGGTACCCGAGAGCTTGCCCTATCCTCACCCTTTCCAAGACCCCGAGATCCTGCCCCCGGTCCTGTCTTACCTATGCGACTCCGTTCCCGCCTGCTCCGTGGCGTCTCCCTCGCCCTCGCCGTACTAGTCGCCTCCTGTGTGTCGACCACGACTCCCAAGCCCGTGGAGCTGGATGGGCGAACGCGTCAGCATCCGTTTCGCGTTGCCGTGATTCCAGTCGCCCAGGCGGAGTACGCAGTGGATGGGGAGGCTGGCGATGGGGGCCTGCTCGATCTGCAGGGGGCGGCCACTGAGGATGGGGTCGATCTTCTGACCAAGCACCTCCATGAGTCGTTGCAGGCCAATGTCTTCACCGACGTGGTGCTCCTCGATCCGCCGGTTTCAGGCGAGACGACTGAAGCACACTGGGTTCACGCCGCCCGCCAGGCGGGCGCGGACCTCTTGCTGGACGTGAACGAGGTCCGCTACGGGGCGAAGCCGGAATCCTCGGGGCTGTGGAGCAGCTACGCCCTGTATTTGACGGGGCCCCTGGAACTCCTGTTTGCGGATCGCACCTACGAGGCCAAGGACTGTGTGATGGGGGTGTCGCTCTATGACGTCAACCTGATGGAGGACCTTCCCGAGCGCAGCAACGCCCAGCGGGTCGCCCTTCCGGGAACCCAGGGTGAGGAGCAGGATGGGGCTGAGGACGCCGGGTTCGACCGTTTTGCGGAGTCGGTCTGGACCATGAACCAGGGGGCTCTTCTGCGTGAATTCCGCGTGACTCCCGACGAGATCAGCCTGCGCTACGGGGACCGCCTGAAGGGCGGTTTGGGCGTGGTTTCCATTCTGAAGTCGATCGTGGTTCCGTCCGCTTTCCTATCGACCGATAGCGAAGAGCTGCGCCGGGAGCTCTCCGACAGGACGGCGCTCAGTCTTGCCACGAACCTCTCCAAGCGCATCGTCCAGGGCGACGAGGTCTACATCAATGCGCCCAGCCCGCGGCTTGCCAAGTTCCACATGGACGGAGAGCCGACCGTGGAGTGGCGCGATGGCGAGCTGATGCTGGAGCTGCCGATCAACCGCTACTTCCCCGATCGAATCACAGACGGCCGCCTGGTGGTCGACGGAACGCCTTTCCTGCTCGAGTTTGACGAGGCCAACTCGGGAACCGAGGTCCGCGCTCGGTCGGCATCCAACGGAGTTGTCACCGGCTACGGTTTCACGGAGCCGAACGCGAACGCAGGAGATGAGGCGGGTTACACGCGCGAGACCCTGAAGGTTCGCTTTGATCCGGTAGGCGCAAGGCCGATGGAGGCTTCGTTTCGGACCGGTCCCGCCTGGACCGGTCAGGCGGCGCCCGAGTGGGTGAAAATCATCCTTGAGGACCGTGCCCGCGAGGCCCAAAAGCAGGTTCGCTCTTGGACCGTACGGCCCAAGGTGATCCGTTAGTCGTGCCTCAAATGGGTCCAAAAGGACCCAGCCTGGGACCCTTGATCGAATCGGTAGCCAGGATGGTTTCTGGGCTGCCGATTCCCCATCAGGGCCGTGGGGCCGCATGGAAGACGGGATTGTGAACCCTTCGACGCGGCGACTCCGGACTCTTGGCAGGCACCTAGCTGCCTCCCGGGCGTTCTACCCTTTCTGGCGTGGGGGCGCCTCCCTCATCCCCCTCACCCTCGGGACATCATGGGCAAGGCTGTTTGGAGACTCATCATTTGTGAGCCCGGAAGCGCTTCACGGCGCTTCGAAATGGCGTGTTCCGAGATCCTGCTCGGCCGCGGGGAGGAGTGTGATCTCACCCTCGTCGATCCCACGGTGAGCGGCCAGCACGCCAGGATTTTCGTCCGCGACGGAGTGCTGCAAATCCAAGACCTGGGCAGCACCAACGGCTCCCTCGTCACGGCTCCGGGAAAGCCGGCTGAGCGCGAATTGCGCAGCGCCATGACCGCGGACCTGCTGCCGGGGGCGATGGTCACCTTGGGGGCAACACGGATCGAAGTGCTCGGTGCACCGGAGGAGCGGGTGAGCCAGCTGGGAAGCGACGCTGGTCCTGAGAGCACCATCCTCGCCGTCTCGGATGCGACGGGCGGTAACATTGGGAGTGGCTCCGAAACGGGACCGGAACTGGAACGGCCGCAGTCGCCGCTGCCCGTCGAGTCCCGGGCTCTGGAATCCGCTTCGAATTTGGAGACTCCCGCGGGGCGCGAAGCGCTCAAGCCCGCCGAGCAGATGCCTGCGGCTGAGTCGGGGGTGGGCATGGTCGAGATCGCTCCGGCGGCTCCCACTGTCCAACAAGCCGGCCATGCTGCGACGACGGCTCGGATCCACCGCGACGCCGATTCGGACGCGCTCCTGCGGACGACGGCCACCGAGGCGAACACGACGCTCATGCGGCGCAGATTGGCGCGCCTCACGCTCTGCGGGCAAGGCCTACAGCAGGTGGTGGATATCCACAAAACCCCCTTTGTCATCGGCCGACGCGCCGAGCTCGGGGTGGATCTTGTTCTGCGCCACGAGCAGGTGTCCAGTCGCCACCTGGCGATCGAATTCGCGGATGGCCGATTCCAGGCGCGCGACCTGGCCAGCAGCAACGGGACACGGGTCAACTCCACACGACTGCCGAGGGAACAACCCCACCCGCTCCCGCCGGACTCAGGGCTAGACGTGGGGCCGATCCACTGCCTGTTCAGCTGCCTGTACGACGACGAGGGGCGAACGGTCGATCCCACCGAGTACACCCGGGCCGCCCACTCCCTGGTGGCGGAGGGGCTGGTCGACGCCGACCAACTGGCGGCGGCAGAGGATGCCCTGCAGCAGTCTCGGAACGCCCGCCACCTGGGCGAGATTCTCCTGTCCCAGTCGGGGACTCGATTGACGGTGCAGCGCTGGCTCAATGCACTGAGGCGCGTGCGCGAGGCCCCGTCGGATTCCCCCTCGGGTTGGCGCGCGATCGTCGGGGCGGCTTCCGGCTGGTTTGGCCGGGGCCGCAGCTAGCCAGAGAGCAAGGCCAGGGTTGTCCCGAGTCGAACCGCGGGCCCGGTAAAGAGGGGGGGAATTCGCATGGGTTTGGAGCTCCGCTGGCCCTGATCGGGCGGTGAATCTGGACTTGCTCCGGCAGCCCGAAGTGCTCCAGAGCGTGTTAGAATACGAACGTTCCCGTGAATCCCCGCAGATCGATCTCCATGTCTCAACGACGGCTACGCGTTTCCCGCAGTGCGGCCATTGCCCTAATTCCTATCGCTCTCGCAGGCTGTGGTTCCGGTGCAGCTGCACTCTTTTCCGCCGCGGACACGGGCGATGACGCGCCCCCGCAGCCGTTCAACGTGCGCTTCGACGCGAGCAATCCGCGGATGTTCGCGGCGGAGACGGATAGCCAGATCACGAGCTCGATCGACGACGCCACGTCCGACGTGGCCACGAGCACCCCGGTTCTCCAGCTGGAGTTCACGCGGCTGCCCGACGCGGACAGCGTCCAGCCGAGCGACTTCACGGTGACCCGAGTCGATCCGAACAACACGGACCTGGAGCCCGTTCCGGCGATGCAGGTGCGCGTCAATACCTCCGGTGTTGAGATCGTGCTCGAGGCTGCGCTCTATCTGAATGGCCTCTACCGGGTCGATGTTGTCGGGCAAGTCAGCGACATCATTGGGCTTCCGCTCACGGGGCCGCGCATGGCTTTCTTCCAAGTTGGGCCGGGAGCCCTCGACCCCAACGAGGAGCTGGTGACCTTCGGCGAGACCTTTGCTGGAGGCCTGCGCCTTGGCGGGGCCAACCGCACCTTCGCCAGCGTGGAGGCACAGGTGGGCAACACCTTCTTCATCGCCACCAACTCCGCGGATAGCTCGGGCGTGTACACGGCACCGAGCCTGCTGTACCAGAACAGCGGCCAGAGCTTCGACCAGCTGAATACCAGCGGGATCCAGCTCAGTGGAACGACGGCGGTAATCCGTACGCAAGAGGGGCGCCTGACTCAGATTCACAACGGCAACCCCGATCAGTCGGTGCGGGTGAAAGCCTTCCCCGGCCGGATCGAATCGGTCGGTGGAGAGATCACTTGGCCTAACCTGGTGAACGCCAACGTGGATTCGGATCGGTATGTGATCGACCGTGGACCCGACTTCGAGGCGGGTGGACCGACCAACAACAAGCACATCGCTTGGCGGCCTCGCTTGCACCCCCTGACCGTGCAGCAGTCACAGAATGCCCTCGGCAAGAACGTGGTGACCTGGTGGGCCTGGCGCGATGAGTCGGCGTCGGGTGACAGCTTCGAGACATACGGGGTCTACGGGAACTTCCTCGATCAGGATCTCGGATTTGTGGGGGAGTGGAGCGAGCCGGTTCTGCTGTCCAGCCCGGCCGACGATTCGGTTGGCTGGCCCATCAGCACCTCGTTCCCCGACGGTTCGGTCGTCGCGCTGTGGCACGATGCCCCCACGCAGGAAGAGCTGTACGAAGCCGACATCTCGCGCTATCAAGGCGCACGCTTCAGTTCCCTAACCAACACATGGGGACCCTCCAGCACCTACAACCTGGGCACGGACCTGGGCCGCATCGGGAGCGTCAACAGCGTCGGGGCCGATGAGATCCTGGTCTTTGCCCGACTGGATCAAGACGGGAACAGCACCGTCGGTCAGCCGGAGCGTGCTTCCGTGACGGTCCGGCGGCTTGGTTTTGACAGCGCTGGCAATCTGACGGCCGCCGGTGGCTCGTCCACCGCGATCGTTGCGCCGCCCTCGCCTGACGCGGACGGCTTCTACTCCTTGGCGCTGGGCTACGAATCCGCCCTGCCCAGCGGCAGCGGTCTCCCGCAGCCTGACCAGTACGTCCAGGTGCGGGACGGCATCTCCCGCCAGACCCCCCGGGTGGCCTCGATCGACGGGGTGAACTATCTGGTGAGCTGGAACGACACCAGCCCTTCGGGGACTCCACGTCTTTGGATTTCGGTCTTCGACTCGGCCAACATGGTTTGGCGCAACGGCGAGGCGATCGATGTCATCGAGCAGCTTGGCTTGACGTCCCTAGGTGGTGAGTTTGCGGTGATTGGGGTGGCGGTCGACCGCCTTGGCTTTGCGACCGTCGCTTGGCGTGAAGGTCCCAGCAGTCGCTCACTCGCAGCCCGGATGGTGCGAACCTCCGGGTCCATCCTTGGCGGCGGGTCGACGAATCTGAGCGACGTCTTCCCGACAGACCCGAGCGAAGCATTGACGATCGTGAAGTTCGTCTCCAACGATCCCAACGACCCCGACAATCTCGCCGCGGGTGGTTCCTATCCCAGCTTCGTGGGGCTGTCGAACGTGGACGGCTCCGGTCACATTGCCTACTTCTGGGCGCGTGAGTACGTCGAGAACGCGTCTGCCCCCGGGATCGTCATCGGCACGAACGCGAGGCGCTTCCGCTAGGCGCTTCCGGTCGTCTGCCGGCGATCGCGAACGGAGGCCCCCGATCCCGCTCAGGATCGGGGGCCTCCGTTTGCTTGGGAGGTATGACCAGAACTTGTGTTCCGAGATGATCGGATCAGGTTGCGACGTACCCTTGGTGTCACGCATCAACACGACACCCAAAGCCCCACATCGGGGAGGATACGCCGCATGACGGGGCCAACGCCGGTTCACACCATTCATCCAGAGATCCACGCGGAAGACGCCCTAACGAGCCTGATTCGCAACGCAGCTTGAAGTCCTGGCGGCTGCCCTTGAGGCAGAGCCTGGAGAGCACATCGAGCGCTTCCGTGGGATCATCGACGAGGAAGGCAAACGCCGTGTCATTCGAAAC
>CAYWNK010000157.1:0-14912 GCA_964459495.1 uncultured Planctomycetaceae bacterium | reverse complement strand
CTCTGCCTCAAGGGCAGCCGCCAGGACTTCACGCGCTGCGTTGCGAATCAGGCTCGTTAGGGCGTCTTCCGCGTTGATCTCTGGATGAATGGTGTGAACCGGCGTAGGCTCCGTCATGTGGCGTATCCTCCCCGCTGTGGGGCTTTGGGTGTCGTGTTGATGCGTGACACCAAGGGTACGTCGCAACCTGATCAGATCATCTCGGAACACAAGTTCTGGTCATACCTCCCTATCGCGTTCTGGGGAGCATGCTTGCATGCCTCGGTGCGGTCTGTATTCCGATTGCTCTGGCTCTCGGTTCTCTGGGGCGACAGCTATCGGGTGACTACGGCTCGATTGTCTTTCTTGTAGCAATCCTGCTCGTGCCAGCCGGGGCTGCGACCTTCCGACTTGGCAAGCGCATGATTCGGCGCCCACTGGGGACCTTCCCGGAGCGCGACATCGCCCTCTACTTGCGCTCCTTTAGGGACGACCGGGATGGCAAGCGAAGCCCCTGGGCTTTCCCGCTGGGTATCAGCACACGCCTCGCCACCGAGGAGGAACAGCTGAGCTATGCCTTCAGTGCTTTCGGTTACTTCCTCACCATTTCTGATCCACGTCGGTCGATCCCGCATCTCGGTGCACGTCGCGCGAAGTTGGCTGCCGACTGGATGCCCCTAGTTGAAGACTTCGCGCAGTCAGCGAACATCGTGATCATCCGCGTTGGTGATACGGAGGGTCTACTTCGCGAGGTCGACTACTGTTCTAGTTGGCTGCCGCTTGAAAAGATCATCCTTGTGATGTCGGAGGACATGGCGAGCTATGCGGCGATGCGGAAGCGAATAAAGGGCAGGCGTGGGGTGGTGCTCCCCGAGTACTACCCGCAGGCCGGGCTGGCGAAGTCCGTGCGCGGTCTTGTTTACTTTGACGCCCGGGAGCAGGCTCACCTCGTGCACGTTCGTAGTTCGTGGTTCAGCTGGTACCGGGTACGAAGTTCGACGGCTGCGATCGAACGAGCCCTTGATGGCAAATTCCAGCTTGCTGGCATTGCTGGGCCAGAGCGCCCTGCCGCCCGGCGAAGGGGGTTGGCTCTTGCAGTCGATGCGATGATTCTGGTGGTCTTTTCATGGGCGATGAGCCATGCGGATGTCTCCGAGACGGCCGCTACCTGGGGCATCGCGTTCTTCTGGTTGGCGTACTCGGTCGGTTTCGAGCTAAGCCCGATACGCGCTACACCAGGCAAGCCGTTGTTCGGGCTGAGGATCTTGAGCCATGTGGGCCTGCGGTGCCCGGTTTGGTTTCTGCTCACGCGGCATGCCAGCCGCCTCTTCTCGTTGCCCAGTGGGCTGTGTTTCATACCGTGCATCTTGTTGGGCGTTGAGTGTCAGGACCCGGTCCCTCGTGTAGGAGGGACTCGGCCGGTTCTGGGACTGTCGGAGGTCGACGGATGTGTCGGTCCTCGCTGGAAGTTGGCGTGTGGATGCACTCTGCAATCGATGCGGCAGCGCTTGGGTCGAGCCAAGTGATGCCTTTTGAGAGAGGAGGATGGGGGCCGCCTCCCCCCCCTAAATCTCGCTGGGCCAGTATCTTCGGGGTGATCCCATTCCGACCGTACGACAGGTGATTCGACCCGACCCCCATGACTCGCTCCCTACTCCTTGGCCTCGCCGTCGTCCTCGCTCCGCTCGCCTCCGCTCAGTACTCCTCCGACCCAGCCGCGAACCTGGCGCTGAGCACGGAAGCTTCCGATCAGAATCAGCCCAAGCTCAGCCCGACCCAGGATGGCGGGACTTGGTTGAGCTGGTTCGACGGTATCGGCAGTGGCTGGGATGTGCGCATCCAGCGGCTCGACGCCGATGGCAACGAGGTCTTTGGGAGCGGGGGTCTGCTTGTCGCGGACCGGTCGTACAGCTCGACCCAGGATTACGACCTGGCGACGGCGAGCAACGGGGACGCGCTGCTGACCTACCGCAACAACCCCGGCGGGTCCGACGAGATCGAGGCGGCGCGGGTCGATACGGCGGGCACGGTCCTGTGGACGACCACAGTGGCGGCGGGCGCTGGCTTCGTGGCCGCGCCCACGATCACCGGCACAGGAACGGACCAGGCCGTCGTGGGCTGGACCGAGAACAGCACCGTGCGGCTGCAGGGGCTCGACCAGGCCGGCAACACGACCTGGGGCCAGGGCGCGACCCTGACTCCTCCGATCGGGTCTTACAGCATCAGCAACGTGAGTGAGGGGCCCCAGGCCGGTGCGATCGTTTCCATCGTGCACCAGACCGGCGGCTTTGGATCGCCCCGTCACCTGCTTGCCCAGCGATTCAACTCCCTCGGAGTCGCGCTCTGGGGAGCGGCGCCTGTGGCGGTGTTCGACTCAGGGTCCCTGCAGTTCGGCGCGTTCCCCGAGTGCGAAGTCACGACCGATGGGCATAGCCTGTTCACCTGGTATTCCTCGAGCCCGTCGCTGCAGTGCTTCGTGCAGCGGTTGAACGCGCAGGGGGCTGCCCTTTGGCTCCCTGGTGGCCTGCCGGTCTCCGACAACGTTGCGCGCATTCGCACCGACCCGGCAGCTTTTCACATCGAGTTCTCCGACACCTACGTTTACTGGCGCGAGCAAAACCTCAGTCAGTCCGAGGCTGGGCTCTACGGCCAGCGCATCAACCTGATGGGGGACCGGCTTTGGGGCTCGGAGGGCAGGGAGTTCGTTCCGGTATCCCCTGAGATCGTCAGCCAGGTGCGCGCCGTTCGGGGCAGCACGCCCGCCTTCGCCGGCGGAACCGCGACCTGGGTCGCCAGCAGCGGCTTCGGCAATGACGCGATCCGCGCCCTTCGGATCGACGAGACCGGGCAGGCCCTTCAGGGTCCCATCGACATCTCGACGGTGGCGAGCGGCAAGGCGCGGCTGGTCAGCGCTAGCGCCACCTGGGCCTTCGGAGACTGGAGCCTCGCCGCCTGGAGCGACGATCGCAACGATGGGGGGGACATCTACATTCAGAACCTCACGACCGACGGGCAGCTGGGCGGGGATGCGCCGCTAGGTACCCCAAACCTGATCTGCCCGACGACCGCCAACTCGACCGGGGACCCTGCGGAGCTGCTGACCTTCGGCAGCGCGGTGATCGCGGACGGCGATTTGACCCTGCAGAGCAGCAATCTTCCGCCGAACGTCTTCGGCTTCTACGTGACGAGCGAGTTCGCCGGCTTCACCCCTATGGTCGGCGGAGGCCAGGGCAATTTCTGCCTCGGCATCTTCTTTGCGCGACTCAACGGCCCAGGGCAAGTCCTCAACTCCGGACCGGGCGGCGCGTTCACCCTGAACGTGGACATGGGCAAGCTGCCCTGCAGCATCGGCAGTGGTGTCTGCTCGGTGGTCTCTGGCCAGACCCAGTTCTTCCAGGCCTGGTTCCGCGACAACAACCCCCAGGCGACCTCGAATCTGACCAACGCGGTGGGGGTCGTGGGTCTATAGCACGATCGATTTCAGCTGATTCCTGTCACAGGAACCCGAGCGCGGGATTCGATAGGGCATGGATCCCGCCGCGAGGAACGTGCACCCGCTGACGTCAGAGGACCTGGAACGCCAGGATCGCTGGCTGCGGTCGCTGGTTCGGGGTCTCGTGGCAGAGTCCGACGTCGATGACGTTGTTCAGCAGACCTGGGTCGCGGCTGTGGGCGGCGGAAGACCCGGGTTGGGCTCCAAGGCATGGCTCGGAATCGTGGCTCGGCGCTTTGCGTTTCGCGTGCACCGCGGCCGCCAGCGTCGCATGGAACGTGAGCGGCTGGCAGCCAAGGAAGAAGGGCTGCGCGACAGCGCCGAGGCCTGGGACCTGCTCGAGCTGCAAGGCAACGTGCTCGACGCGGTGAAGCGGCTGCCGGAGCCCTATGCCACTTCGGTCCTGCTGCGATACATGCACGGCCTCTCCTTTGCCCAGGTCGCGGAGAGTGTGGGGGCGAGCGAGCCAGCCGTTCGTCAGCGCGTCAAGCGCGGGCTCGACCAGCTGCGGGCCGACTTGGGGTCGCGCTACCAAAACGACTGGCGGGAGTTGCCCGCCTTGGCGCCGTGGCTTGGCCTCGGCTCGTACACCATGAAGAAATCCAGCGCTCTCATCGCCGGTGCTTTGATCCTAATTGCGGCTGCTGCCACCGCTGCCCTGGTTCTGCGTCCCTGGGAGGAAACCCAACATGCCGGGCTTGCAGCGATCGCTAGGTCGGATGGGGAGGACCGCCCGGAGGCAGGGATCAATCGCCAGGGAGCGCAGGAGGATGGGCGAATTGCCCTGGGTCCTGGGGCCGTCACCGCTGCGACGGATCGGCCGGCCACGGTTCTGCGTGGCATCGCACTCGCGCCTGATGGTCAGGCGCTTGCTGGTATCGAGCTCGGCGCACTCGACGAGGCTTTGGTTCAAGTTCCCGCTGAGGGCTTGCGTCACCCTGAACCGCGATGGAAGACCGATGCAAGCGGCCAGTTCTCGTTCGAGGCCCGGACCGCCCTGCAGCGCATCATTCCGACCGTTGGCCGGGTGCCAATCGCCTTTGACCATTTCGTCGAAGTGGGGCAGGCAGGGCGCTTGATCCTGGCACCGGCAGCCGAGGTCGTGGCGTGGATCAGGGACGACGCGGGGAAGTCTCTCGGCGGAGCGCAAGTCACGCTAGACGGCATCGGTTTGAAGGATCTTGCTGAGGACCCGAGCGGCCTCAGGCGGGTGGCCTGGGGGCCTTGGACCAGCGATTCGGAGGGCCGTGTACGCCTGCCGGATCTGCCCGCGGGAGAAGGCACTCTGGGCTTTGCCTTGGAAGGCTATGCCAGTGTGGAAGTGCAGGTACCGGCGGCGAGCGATGCGGCCTTGGAGGTCGAGCTGATCCGTGATCCGCTGCGCTTTCATCTGCGAGGTTGGCTGCAAAGCCCCGCTGGCGCTGCGGTGGGCGGCGCACGGGTCGGGCTTGGGGACAGGACGACCATCAGTGCAGAGGACGGCTTCTTCGAGTTTCGGATCTTGGCCAGCGAGCCGTCCCCGAGGCACGACGACCTGTGGGCGGTCGGCGCGCCCTGGCGGACCGTTGTCGAGGTTGGTGTCGGTCGTCGGCTCCTTGCGGCGCCAGGCGGAGAGCTCGAGGTCCAGCTCGCATTGGAGGGTGAGCCCCTCAGCATTCAGGGCCGGATCCTACGGCCCGACGGGAAGCCCTACGGGGGACTTGAGGTCTACCCGTGGTACCAGCAGCACGTGACCGACGAGAAGAGCGCCGAAGAGCTGGGTGCCGATGACAGCGCCCCCGCCCTCGGACTTGGCAGGGACCTGCGGGTATGGGCCAAGACCGATGCGGAGGGGAACTTTGAGCTCAAGGGCCTGCAGGACCGGGACTACGAGCTGCACCTTATCGACCCCGAGCGCCAGCTCTCGGGCAAGACCGGCCAGGTGCGTGCAGGGACACGGGGCTGGGTCTACACGGTCCCCGGGACCTTCGAGATTGAGGAGTGGAAGGGGCGGGTCGTCGATCGCCGAGGTAGGGGGGTCGCAGGCGTGCGCCTCAGCCCGACCTTTCTGGTCTACACCAGCGATCGCAGCTCCACTTGGGTCGGCGTTGAGAAGGTCTTCCACTCGGACGAGGACGGCCGCTTCCTTCTGACCGGTGTGCCGGGGGCCTCGCTCCAGCTGCAGCTTTCGGGCGAGGGAGTGATGCTCACACGCCACTACGTGCAGCCGGAAGAGCTGGGAGTGGAGCTCGTCCTGACCGTCGACCGTGAGATGCAGTTTCAGCTCGAGCTCACCGGCGAGCGCCTTGGGGCGACGGGTTTCCAGATTCTGGCTGGCTCCGGCGAGCCGCTGCCCATCTCGTCTATCGAGGACGGGGCACTGCGATCGGTGAGCTACCAGACGATCGAGGGCGGAAAGACCCCCGTCTTGACGGTGGCCGATACCGCTGCGACGCTGGTGGTCTATTTCCGGCCGAGCAAGGAGGTCGGCCGCTTGCCGATTCAGCCGGCGGGTGAGGGCGTCCAGCAAATTTCCTGGTGACCCGCTACGGGTCGGAGGTCTCGGGTTATTCGGGCATACGCTCCGCCAAGTCGGTGCTTGAGTGGGTCTTGGGGTCGCCGCAGATCGCGATGCGGCCACCGTAGGCCTCGACCGCGGCGCGCTCTGGCACGGTGTCGACCGTCCAGTCCGTTCCCTTGCAGTGCACCGCCGGCTGCAGAGAGGCCAGGAGCTTGTCGGCGGTGGGCTCGTCGAAGCTCGTCACCCAGTCGACGCCCTTGATCGCAGCTACGATCTCCATGCGTTCCTCAAGTGGTACGACGGGCCGCCCCTCACCTTTGTTGCGGCGCACGCTGGCGTCGGTGTTGAGGGCGACGACCAGCACGTCGGCCTGGGCGGCAGCTTCTTCGATCAGCCTTACGTGGCCCACGTGCAGGAGATCGAAGCAGCCGTTGGTGAGAGCCACCTCGAGGCCCGCGGCCTGGGAACGCAAGCGGGCGGCGAGCTCGCTGTAGTCGGGGATGATGCGCGGATTCATGCTGCGCACAAACTAACCCATCGCAGCACCCGCTACCTCAGGTCGACGTGCGCGGTTTCGCCTGCGACGACTTCGATGGGGACCGTGCGCTGCGGCAGGTCGTCAGCCCACAGCTCCAGCCGGTAGAGGCCGGGGGGCTGGGCGGGTTCGAACACGTTGAGACCCCTGCGCTTCAGTCGTGCTGAGCTGCGAGTATGGGAACCTCGACTTCTCACGCTGGCCGATACCTCGATGATCTGACCCGCGGGGCCGTAGAGCTGGAACCGGGGGTCTTCCTGTCCGGCAAGTCCGTCGAGGCTGAGTGAGATGAGGCCGCCCGGCGGAAAGGAGAGCTGGTGGGTGACCACCTGGCCGGCGGCGATTTCCACTTCGAAGGTCTGGGCCAGGAGCGTGGTCGCGATGGACCAATGCACCGGTTTGGCTGGGAGGGCGGTGACCAGGTAGGTGCCGGGCGGGATGCCGGGGAAGGCAACGGTGTCGGTCATTCTGCGCGTGCTGCGCTCGGCCTCTTCGAGATCGGTTGCGCTGTCTATCGCCTGGAGCTGGATCGTGACCTCCTCGATCTGGCGCTCGGGATCCCCTTCGATCTCCAGGAGCAGTTCACCGGACTTGGCGGGCTCTAGCTCAACGGGGTTCCATGTGCCTTGCTCGATGTCGAGCGAGTCGACCGCGATGGTCCGCGAATCGAAGCCGCTGCGGGAAAAGCGGAACCACTCGATGGGGGTTCCATGGGCCGTCAGGAACAGCACCCGGCCATCGGGGCCTAGTTCCTTGGACCAGGTGCCATGATCGAAGCCGCCGACGGTGTGCACCTGATCCAAGGGAAGACCGCTGGAGCGAACTTCGAAACCCGTGGCCTGAACCGCAAGCTCCAGGTGAACGCCTGTGCTCGGCGCAGCGGCGGTGACGGCCGGGCTGGTGGAGTTGGTCCAGTTGGTGCCGGCGTCGCTACTGGCCCAGACAGCTCGTCCGACCCGAACGCGGTAGGAATGGACCCCCAGGCCAGGAACGCGAAAGCGGCCGTTGCTGGCGGCGATGGACGAGCAGGATTGGTTTTCTACATGGCCGTTGAGAAAAGCCAGGCCGTGGAGGGGGAACTTGCCGTTCTCCCTCAGGCCGCAGTGAACGGTCCAGCGGATGCCCGGGAGCGATGGGAGGACGGAAAGCGAACCTTCGATCGTCTGCCCCCAGTCGGTCGTGAGGACGAGCCCGGTCTGCTGTCCCTCGATCGAAACCTCGGCCTGGGCCGGCCTCACGCGGACCTCTGGCAGGGCATGCCAGTCCCACTTCTGCCAGGCGACGACGAGGAATTCGCCGGCCTCGGCGCTCCGCAGATGGAAGGTTCTGTCGGGGCCGACGCCTTGTTGGTCGATCACCTGCCATCCGTCTTCGCTTTGCGCGAGTAGGGCGGCCTGCAGCGGGCTGTTCCCTGTGACGTTGGCGTTGTCTGGAAGTTCGATGCGGCCGCTGACCCCGTGGGTCGCAGCGTTCAGCTCTACGTCGATCGGGAACGCGATGGGGGTGCCGGCGAGAAATCCACCCTGGCGCTGCGCCCGATCGGTCGATCGGGTGATGACCTGGGCCATGCAGTCGGGGTGATCGATCTCTATCTGGAAGCTCTTGCAAAGCAGGGTGGGGTGCTGAAAAGCGGACTGCAGGTTCACTCGCATCGCGCTGCTGAAGTCACCCTTCCCGAGAATCGCCTCCCCGTCTTCGGCTTGGACTTTGACCGTGGTCTGGCTTGGGTCGACGCCGCTGGGAACACGCACGCGACCGGTGAGCCACCAGCCGGCGACGGGGGGCGCAGGGGTAGGCAGGGGGGCTGTCGCGGGGCCCGAAGCCGGATCGAGCGCAGCGCTCCGGCCGCGGTCCTCTTGGCCGCTTGTGAGCGAACTCCCCACGGGGGCCTTGGCTACGCCCCCAGGCGCGACGATGTCTGCGACTTCCGCGATCGGCTGGTCGAGCGGGCTCTTCTCTTGCCGGAGCAGCGAGTAGGTTCCTGCGGCGACAGCGAGACACACAAGCACAAGGGCGATCGTCTTTTTCATCATCCATCCTGTCGTGACCACCATTCCGGCGGAACCCAACGCAGCCTTCGCGGCGAGGGGCGGCTTTGCGAGCGGCAGTAGCGCGAGACCCCAGGCCTCGCGGCTGCCGAATTGCGCGTCCAGATCCACGCGGAGGCGATCGAGGGCGCGCTTCAGCTGACTACGGATGGTTCCGGCGGCGACACCGGTGCGGCTTGCGATTTGCGCGGGCTTGAGCCCGTCCACGAAGCGCATGATGATGACCGTGCGGTAGGGCTCCGGCAGCTCGGTGACCGCCTGGACGACCAGCGCCTGGCGCTCCGTGCGCAGCACCAAGTCGGCGGTTGAGGCCTGCGCCTCGCGCTGCGCGACGCTCTGCTCGCGGCGAGCTCTGCTTCCCTCGGAACGGCCGTGCTGGCGCACGAGGTTGCGTGCGACCACCGCGATCCAGGCCCGGCTGGCCTGCGGCTTTTCAGCCGCTAGGAGCCATGCTTCCTGTGCCACGTCCTCGGCCGTACCGGGGTCAGCGATGAGGCTTCGCACCAGTCCCCGAATCCAGTCCAGGCTGCTGAGGAGGTCCTCGGGGCTTGCTTCGGCTCCATCCATGTCGACCGGGAATGCAGACGTCTGGCGCAGCGTTGCGCGGATCTGGAGAATTCCTGTCCCGGCAGCCGACCGGGGCAGGCTCAGCGGGCCGCGAGCAGCTCGTTTGCGGCGCTGATGACCCGGTCGGGGCTGAGCTGGATCATGCAGCGGTGGTCGATCGGGCAGACCTTGAGCAGGCACGGGGAGCAGTCGACGTCCTCGCGCAGCACGCGCTGTCGCTCGAGCTGATGGTCGGTTGTGCGCGAGTCCGTCGGGCCGATCATCACGACGACCGGGACCCCGGCGGCTACGGCGAAGTGGCGCGGGCCCGTATCGTTCGACAGGCACAGCGACGAGCCCTCGATCATGGCGGCGACGTGCAGGAGGCCGGCATCGTGGATCGGTTCGAGCACATAGACGGGCGTGTCCATGGCGTCACGAATCGCCTGCGCGATCGGCTCTTCGCCCGGACCGGGTGCCATGACCAGCGGCAGGCCGTGCTGGGCATGGAGTTCGGTCGCAGCGCGCGCGTAGAACTCGATGGGCCACAGCTTGCTGGCTCCGAAGGCGGCGCCCGGCACGACGGAGAGGTAGGGCGCGCCGGGCTCTAGGCCGGCTGCCTTCAGAGAGGCGCGCAGGCGCGCGCGGATCGGCTCGGTGAGCGGCACAGCCAGCTGATCGCCGTCGTCCGGGCAGTTCACCAGGCGGGTCACCATCAGGTAGCGCTCGATCATGCTGATCGGCCGCCGCTTGCCGTTTTCCATTTCGGCCCCCAGCCAGTCGGTGAGCATCACCTTGCGCCCGAAGTCGAATGCATAGCCCGCTCGAACGGGTACCCGTGCGAGGAATGGACCAGCGGCGGCTCGGTGGGAGTCGGGCAGTACGACGGCCCAATCGAAGCGGCCTGCTGCGATGCTGCGTACCCGGGCGCGCAAGTCGCGCATGCGCTTCCCGGGCTCGGGCAAAAAACCGGTGACGCCGGGGAGCCCGACAACGAGGTCGTGCAGGACGCCTCGGCCCTCACAGACGATCGTCGCCTGGGGATGGGCCGTGGCCAACGCGCGTAGGGCGGGCGTTGCCATCACCACGTCGCCGACCCAGGTGGGCAGGCGCACGAGGATGCGCTCAGGGTTTGCGATCTTCACCGGAGGGGCTGGGCCGCAACGCCCAGGGAATCCATGCGCTCGGCCAGTTCAGGGGGCAGGTCGGCGGCGAAGCAGTCGAGCTGGGGCAGGTAGCCCAGGTGGTCGCAGAGGCGCAGGAGCGCGACCTCGGTCTTCATGTCGGGGATCTCGCCGCTGCGGCAGCGGCGCAGGGCCGTGCGCAGGTCGAGCCTATGCAGCACGCCCCATTCCTCCATGACGCTGCCGTCGCCGGCGCCCACGTGGGCCCGGTCCAGGGGGGCGGACGCAGCGCAGAAGAACAGCTTCTCGTCGGTCGTGCCGGGGCTCGCAAAGGTCTCCGCGCCGATCGGTTCGAAGGACTCTTCGGGTACGCGCAGGCCGGCTTCTTCCTCCGTCTCGATGGCCGCGCGTCGCCGTAGGCCGGGCGCGCCCGCGGGATCGCTCGCCTCGACCAGCCCTGCGACGACTTCCTGGATCGACAGGTATTCGCGCGGATCGGGATGCACGAACGTGTCCTCCTTGCGCAGGTAGATCGGCACCCGCGAGGCTTCTCGCAGCAGCACGTTGACGCCGGCCTCGGTGCGCTCGAAGAGCACCGCGACCACAGCGTCGCTGCCAGGGCGATGCATGACGTCGCAGCGGTAGGGCTGTGAAGCGCTGCCGTCGGTGTAGAGGTTGCGCACTTCAAGCCGGCGCAGGGTCAGAAAACCCTGGTCACAGGCACTGCTGGCGGTGTGGTCCGCCACCACCTCGATCGCGCGCAGGGTCGACAAGGTGAGGCTCGCTTAGGGCAGCCGTTCGAGGGCGGCGGATAGCTCTGGCATACGCAGGGTGCGTTCCTGATTGGTGCCGGTGAAGAGCAGGGCGGCGCGCTCGAGGCAGCGCCGTGCGGCGGGGCCCTCGCCGCGTTCCTCGTAGGCGAGTCCAGCGCGGTAGGACCACTGGGCCGCGCCGTCGCGATCCGGTTCGGCTCCATCGCCGCGCACGAGCATGCGGGCCAGGGACTCCATCGCCTTCGGGCGCCCCAGGGCTGCGGCCTGTTCGATCCAGGTGCGCGCGAGAGTCGCGTCGGCCTCGACGCCCTGTCCCTTGGAGTACTGAACGCCAAGGTTGTACATGGCTTCGGGCACTCCATTCTGGGCAGCGCGCTCGTACCAGCGAGCGGCTTCGGCGTGGTCCTGCTCAACGCCGTTGCCGGTGGCGTGGATCCAGCCGAGCTGGAACTCGGCCCGGGCGTCTCCCTGCTCGGCTGCGGACTCGAGCCAGGCGCGGGCCAGGACGGGGTCACGCGCCATACCGCGGCCCTGCAGGGCGGAGATCCCCAGGGCGTATTGGGCGTCCGCGTCGCCGCCGGCTGCTGCACCGCGCAGGGCGAGGATCGCGTTCTCGGGATCGGTGTCGAGGGTCAAGAAGCCGAGGCGCTTGGCCGCCTCGGGCTGACCGCCCTCGGCCGCGGTGCGGTACCAGCGCGCCGCGAGTTCGAGGTCCTGGCGGGTGCCGGTGCCGCTCTCGATCATCGTTGCGAAGTTGTAGGCGGCGCGGCTGTCGCCCTGCTCGGCGGCGCTGGTCAGCCAGTGCACGGCCCGCTGGGGGTTGCGCTGCACTCCGGCGCCCTGGGCGAGGGCGTAGCCGAGGTGGGTCTGGGATTCGACGTGGCCCTTCTCGGCAGCCTGCTTGAACCAGGCCACGGACTGGGCGGTGTACACAGCCGCCTGGCCCTCCGGCGACGCCTCCACGGCGCGTGCGTAGGCTTCTTCGGCGCTGAGCTCTTCGGTCTCGGCTGCGCTGCGGTCGGGCGCGGGCCGGGAGGGGGAGCTGTCTTTCGCAGCGGGGCCCGAGCACGAGGTGAGGGCGGCCAGGCAGAGGACGCGAATCTTCATGGCCGCAAGGTACCAGAGCGGAGGGGCAATCGCCCCTGCCTGTCGGCTCAGGCGCCCTTGCTTTCGGCACAGGCAAGGCACAGGGCGTCGAGGGCCTGGGCGCTGCGCTCGGCGGCGTGCGGGGTGGTGAACGCGCGCAGGCGTTCGCGGGCGGCTGGACTGCGCAAGGGGCCCGGGTCTCGAGCGAGCTGGACCAGGCGAGAGACGAGCTCGTCAGGCCCCCCGTAGAGGCTGGTGCCGTGGAGTTCAGGCCCGAGGATCTCCGGGTAGGACAGCCGGCGGGGAGCCAGGGGCAGGGCTCCGGTGGCCAGCCCCTCGAGGAGGGCGAGGCCGTAGAACTCGTGCTTGGCCGTGGACGCGACGACGTCGCAGCCCCCCAGCAGCCGGGCGTAGTCCTCGCGACTCTCGGCGTAGCCGCTGTGCCGGATGGCGGGGGCCAGTTCGTCCAGGCGGCCTCCGACCCCGGCGGGCATGCGGTCGTAGCGCTCTCCCAGCAGCACTAGCTCCAGCTCGGCCCCTGCCTGGAGGGCGCGCTGCACGCAGCTCAGGAAACCCGCCGGATCCTTGTCGTGTTCCCAGCGGTGGGGGAAGGCCACGCGCAGGGGGCTGCCGGGCGGGGGGCCGGTGCCCAGGGGCAGCTCCGCCAGCTCGATGCCAGGGCCGATCACGTCGGCCGCCTCCAGTGCGGCGCGGAAGGCGGCCCGTGGCCGGGGCTTGGGCAGCCGGCCGAGCAGGGCGTCGCCGGCCTGCAGGAGGTCCGCGCGATGGAAGTTCGAATTGAACACGACGCGGGTCGCAGCGACCGCGGACAGAACGTTGGTGAGCGCCGGGCCCACGTCGCCGGCGAAGGGGCCTGGGCTGGACTCGGCCTCTGGAGCAGCCGGGTAGGTGAGCTGGTTCTCGTGGAAATACAGCAGCACCGGCAGGTCACGCCAGTGGGCGGGCAAGTGCCCGAGCAGCCGTGGCACGTCCACGTAGTCGCTGGCGAACAGCAGGTCCGGGCGCACCTGGTCGCGGACGACTTCGGCGAGGCCCCAGGCGCCGGCGCCCATGCGCCAGCGCCAGTGCCGGGCGGGGAGCCCGGCGACCGTGACCCCGTGGGAGGAGCGCGCCCGCCAGCGGTCGAGGAACCGCTCATGGCTGCCCCCGAGCCAGGGCTCGAGGGCGAGGACGCGCAGGGGGCTCACTGGCCCGTGGGCAGCACGTAGTCCAGCGCGCCGCCCGGACCGAGCGGCTGCCCTGTCGCCATCCAAATGACGAGCATGACCGTCCACGCGAGGGCGAAGAAGATCGTGTAGGGCAGCATGGTGGCGATCAGCGTGCCCATGCCTGCCTTCGGGACGAACTGACGCATGAAGACCAGCACGATGACC
The DNA here is from genome assembly GCA_964459495.1 of uncultured Planctomycetaceae bacterium. Classification (GTDB taxonomy): domain Bacteria; phylum Planctomycetota; class UBA1135; order UBA1135; genus CAYWNK01. Next base: position 1,434 of record CAYWNK010000157.1, on the reverse strand, counting down.
AGGTAGGCGTTGAGCGGCGTGATGATGTTGGTCGCCGAGTCGCCGATGCGGTAAGCCGCCTGGGTCAGCTCGGGGCTGATGCCCACCAGCATGAACATCGGGATGAAGATCGGCGCGAACATCGTGTACTTCGCCGACATCGAGCCGATCAGCAGGTTGAACAGCATGGTGATGCCGATGAAGGCGACCATGAGAATCTCTTTGCTGAGCCCCGCCTGCCCGAGGTACTGCCCGCCCTCCAATGCAAGCATCTTGTCGAGGCCCGAGTAGCCGAAGTAGGCGATGAATTGGGCGGCGAAGAAGGCGAGGACGATGATCGGGGCCATGGCCGCGATCGACTCGACGAGCATTTTGGCGACATGCTTCTCGCCCTTGATCTTGCCGCTGACCAGGCCATAGCCGATGGCGGGAAGGAGGAAGACGAAGAACAGAATCGGCACGATGGCGTGGGCCCATTTGTCAAAATCTTTGCCCTTGCCGTGGAGAGCCCAGCCCGGGGTGCTGATCGCGAAATAGAGAGTGGTCGCAATTCCACCGAAGATCAGCGCGGCTACCAGCAGGCCCGAGGCCTCTCGTCCGGTGATCCGCTGGGCGGCCAGGTCCTCAGAACTCGGTGTGACAGGGCCGCCATCCTCGGGCGAGCGGTGGGTCATACGGCGTTCGACGAAGGTGGAGGTCACCCACCAGCCCACTAGCGTCATGACGACTGTGGAAGCGATCATGAACCACCAGTTGCAGGTGGGGTTGACGTCCTTGTTCGGGTCGATGACCTGGGCACCTAGCTGGGAAAGCTCCGCCAGCACTGGATCGAGTCCGGTTGGGAATAGGTTGGCGTTAAACCCAGCCGCAACCCCGGAGAACACCGCTGCCAAGCCCGCGAGGGGGGAGCGTCCAGCTGCCCGGTAGAGGGCCGCCGCCAGGGGCGGGAGTACCACGTAGCCCGCATCGATGCCGGTGCTGGACATGATCCCCAGGAACACCATCGCGGGCGTCAGCAGGAAGGCCGGGACGATCAGCATGAACGCTTTTAGGAGGGCGGCGATCAGCCCGACGCGTTCGGCGATCCCAATGCCCAACATGCCAACCAGGACGACTCCGAGTGGCCGGAAGTCCATGAAGTTCTTCACCATCGAATTCAGGGCGTAGTACAGCCCATCGCCGGTCAATAGGCTCTGTGCACGATAGACATCGGGCTCACCCTTCTCGTTGGTTTGCTCCTTCCACTCGACCATGGGTTTGCCCTCCGCGTCGAGAACCGGCCGCTGGGCTTCGGTGCCGTCCGCCGCCGTGTAGGCTTCCATGACCGGAACCGGCAGGGACTTGGTCACTGCCCAGCCTTGCTGCACCGCGTAATGGGACAGGCCCATCACGAACAGGGTCCCAATCAGAAACAACGTCGTAGGGTCCGGCAGCAGGTTGCCGATGCGCTCGATC
>CAYWNK010000156.1:0-14961 GCA_964459495.1 uncultured Planctomycetaceae bacterium | reverse complement strand
CCAGGGAAGCGCTGGGGACCGTGATCAAGGGGCCCGCGAACGGGATGCTGATCAGGGCTCCGGTCGCCGCGCCGAAACTCAATGTGCAGGGCCAGTGATGGGCGAGCAGCCGCAGGCGCTGCGCGAGGGTCCAGCGGCGCCTGGAGAAGGCGACATCGAGGGCGCCCAGGGAAAGGGCAGCTCCGCTGAATGTGAGGTAGAGGGGCGTGCCGATCAGCGGTACCAGCAGCAGGGGAAGGGCCAGCAGCGAGGCGGCTGCGGCCAGCCCGGCGGCGACGATGGAGAGGCCGAGCATGCGCAGTTCGTTGCCGGCAGTGCCTAGGCGTGTGCCGCCGGACTGGGCGCGCTGCTTCGCATCGAGCCCGAACCAGCTGCGCTCCAGGCGGGCATGGAGCGTGTCGAGGAAGGGGCCGGCGAGAGCCTCGAACACGAATCCAAAGGCAAACCAAGCCACCAGGATGAGACCGACCAAGTGGCTGGCGCTGGCGAGCAGGCCCACGGCCCAGGAACCCGACAGGTACCCGAGCACCGTGCGCAGGGGGCCCGGCTCCCTGCGCGCGACGGCATCGGGTTCGAGGGCACCAAAGGCAGAGTCGATCCACGGGCCGACCCAGGCCTGGTGGACCCAGAAGGCGAAGAGCATGGTCAGCAGGGCCGGGACCGCCAGGCGGCGAGCCGCGCCAGGAGTGCGGAGCACCAGCCGGGCACCCATCCAAAGCGCCCTGAGCCCGAGCGAGAATCCACCGCGCCCCTGCAGGGCCAGGACTTCGGCGCTGTCCGGATCCAGCCCGCAGCCAGCACACGGCAGGCCCGATGTCCCATACCCGCAGCGGGGGCAAGGGGGTGTGTCCAAGCTTGGATTGCTCATGGGCGAGAGGGCACGTGGCCCCACGAGCCCCTACAATGCACGGATTGGGCTCCTGGCCCAAAGCCCTGACTGCGGTCCCTTGGACCGATCCGAAACCCAACGAATCCGGCCGCCCGCGGCCGCACCCATGGACGCCTTTCAGCAGTTCCAACAGCTCGACTACTTCGACCTCGACGATCAGTTCTCCGAAGAGGAGCTGATGGTGCGCGACACCGTCCGCTCGTGGGTCGGTGAGCGCTTCCTCCCCGTTGTTGCCGAGCACTTCGAAGCGGGCACGTTCCCGATGGAGATGGTGCCTGAACTCGCCGAGCTCGGTGTGTTCGGACCGACGACCCCCGAGGAGTACGGCGGCGCGGGCATGAACAGCGTCGCGTATGGGCTGATCTGTCAGGAGCTCGAGCGCGGCGACTCTGGCCTACGGTCCTTTGTGTCCGTCCAGGGCTCGCTGGTGATGTGGCCGATCTTTGCCTACGGCAGCGAGGAGCAGAAGCGCGAGTGGCTTCCGAAGCTGGCCGGGGGCAAGGCGATCGGCTGCTTCGGACTCACCGAGCCTGACTTCGGCTCGAACCCCGGCGGCATGCAGACCACCGCCCGCAAGGATGGCGACGACTACATCCTGAATGGTCGCAAGATGTGGATCACCAACGGCACCTGCTCACAGGTGGCCATCGTTTGGGCTCAGACCGAAGACAAGATCCGTGGCTTCGTCGTCCCCACCGATCTGCCGGGTTTCAGTGCCCCTGAGCAAAAGCACAAGTGGAGCCTGCGCGCCTCGATCACGTCGGAGCTGGTGATGGAGGACGTGCGCGTCCCCGCAAGCGCCATGATGCCCGGCATCAAGGGGCTGGCCGGTCCCCTCAACTGCTTGACCCAGGCACGCTACGGAATCGCTTGGGGTGGAGTCGGCGCGGCCCTGGCCTGCTTCGACGAGGCTTTGCGCTATTCCAAGGAGCGCATCGTGTTCGACAAGCCCCTGTCGAACTACCAGCTAGCCCAGAAGAAGCTGGCGGATGTTGCAACCAACATCACGCTCGGTCAGCTCCTCGCCCTGCGCGCGGGCCGCATGAAGGACGAAGGGCGGCTGACGAGCCAGCAGGTTTCGATGGCCAAGCGCAACAACGTGATGCTGGGCCTGGAGACGGCCCGGACCATGCGGGACATGCTCGGCGCGAACGGCATCAGCCTCGAGTATCAAACTGGGCGGCACATGCTGAACCTGGAATCGGTGGTCACCTACGAGGGCACCCACGACATCCACACCCTGGCGATCGGCCACGAGTTGACCGGGACGCCCGCCTACCGCTAGCTCGGATCGCTCGTGAGGACTTGCTCCAGCGAGCAGGTAAGAAGCGTTCTAGCAATGCCCGGCCCGCAAGATGCGGGCCGGGCATTGCCCGTAGGTGGGGCTACGGACCGCCTGGGTCTCCATGGAAACCGGCTTCGGTGTGCGATCCCGAGAGCGCAGCGCGAATCGTTTCGATTCTAGACGTTTTTTTAGCCTGCCCGGTCGCCGCCTTTCGTTCAGGGTATGGGCACCTGTCGCCGGTCCCTCGCAGCCGGCGGTCAACCAGCCCGATCCCTCGCATCCCATCGATCTAGGCCATGAGATTCCTCAACCTTACCACCCTCGCCAGCACCGCCCTGATCTGCACCGCCCCTGGGGCCTTGGCTCTTCAGAGCCTGCACTGTTCGGAAACCCCGCTCGCCCCCGCGGCCGGCCAGGGCAGCGCAGTGTTCGGCAGCACTCTTGCGCTAGACGGACGCCAAGCGGCCATCGCCCGCTTTCTCGACGGCGCCGGCCCCGGTCAAGTGCACCTCTACGAGATGGTGCCGCCCAACAGCCTGTGGGTGGAGGCTCAGCTCGTTGAGGACCCCGAGCCGGACCTCGTCTCCTACGGCGAGACCTTGGCGCTGAACGGGAAGCACCTGCTGATCAGCGATCCCGATTTCGTCAACGGTGGCGGCATTCGCCGTGGCCGGGTGCATGCCTTCTTCCGCAACAATCCCAAGGAGGATTTCGTCCTCTTGCAACGCTTCTTTGCGCCCGCGGGCGGTGCGCTCGGCATTGGCCAGGATCTGGCCCTGCGCGGGGATGATGCGGTCGTGTCCGCACCCGGGATCACCCTGGCGAATCCCCAGCCGAGGCTGTTCACCTACTCGTTCGACTCCAGCCTGGGGGAGTGGGTCCCCGGTCAAGCCTTGCAGGCTCCGGTCAGCACGGTGCCGACGCAGTACGGTTCGGGCGGCATGGACATGGTCGGGGATCTGCTGGCAGTGGGCGATCCTGTCTCGCCCATCCTGCCGACCTTCGGTGCGCCCGAAAGCGGCACCTGTCACCTGTACCGCCAGGACCCGGTGACCAAGACCTGGGCCTTCGAGGCGACTCTGCTTCCGCCCAACCCCCAGGACGGCGCGCGCTTCGGGCGTCCCGCCGTGATTTCTGACACTCAGGTCGCGGTGCTCGCGGAGGCGGAGTCGGACATGCCCGGTGGGCCGGTCGGCGGTCGAGTCCATATCTTCGAGCGCGATGGCGCTGGGGCGTGGGGGGTGATTCAGACCCTGCGCTCGGACGATGTTCTGCCCGTGGGAGCTGCAATGGAGTTTGGCTCTCTGGCCGTCGACGGCGACCTACTCGTAGCGGGCCAGCCGGACTACGACCTGCCCGCCGGCGCTGGTCAGGGGCGTGTGCTCGTCTATCGCCGCGACCTGTCAGGTCAGTGGATTCCCGAGAGCCCCCTCGAACGTGGGCCCGCGGGCGGCGCGAGCCATCGGCTTGGCGCCACGGTGGACGTGGTAGAAAACCGGGTGCTGGTCGCCTCCCCTGGGGAGATGGGACTGGGAGGGTCGCTTGGCGCGGTGGCGGCTGTGGACCTGACCATCGGGGACTGCAACAGCAACCAGGTGCAGGACTCCTGCGACGTGATTACGGGCATCGGTCTGGACCGCAACGCGGACCAGGTTCTAGACGCCTGCCAGAACGTGGGGACGACCTACTGCGCGCCTGGCGTGCCCAACTCCACCGGCCAGGTGGCCGGCCTGGCGGGCCTCGTTTCCGCCGAGATCGGCTCCGGCATGCTGCTCGCTTGCGCAGAGGGGCTGCCGCTGCAGCAGTTCGGCTATCTGCTCGGCAGCTCCGGGCAGGACGTCACCTCCATGCCGGGGACCAGCGTGGGCGACCTGTGCCTCACCCTCGGCAACGACTTCGGGCGTTTCTCCACCCAAATCGTCAACAGTGACCAGGCGGGCGTGTCCTGCACGGTGGTGGACTTCTCCGCGGTGCCGACCGGGGTCGGGGCGGTGGTGCTCACCCAGGGCGACGTGTGGAACTTCCAGTTCTGGTATCGCGATGGGGCGGGGGTCTCCAACTTCACGACGGCGATGGAAGTCACCATTCCCTAGTGCGCTAGCCCGCACCGTCCACCCGCGAGAGGACGGTGCGGAGGTCGCCGACCACCTTGTCCAGGTGGGCGGACTCATCCGGTTCCAGGTTGCCGCCGGTCTTTTCCTGCAGCATCACCAGGTCATCGAGAACCAGGCGCGCGTTGGGCAGGTTGGCCTGCTTGGTCTTGGTGATCGGATTCTCTAGGACGCCGCAGGACATCAGGCCCTGGAAAGAGAGGCGCGTGATGAACATGCGGAAGTCTCCGCCTGGCAGGGGCAGATCTTCTGCGGTCAGCTGTTCGTCGGTCATAGGAGGAGGCCTGGATACGGCTAGCGCTCTAGGCTGGGGGTGCTACGCGGGGCCTGGGTGGTCGTGGCCTCACGGGCCAGCATGCGGGCCTTGGCTGCGGCGACGAAGCCCTTGAAGACCGGGTGCGGATCCAGGGGTTGGCTTTGGAACTCGGGGTGGTACTGAACCCCGACAAAGAAGGGGTGGTCGGGCAGCTCGATGATCTCGACCAGATCGCGGCCGGGGTGCGTTCCCGAGAGCGCCATCTCGGAGTCCTCGAAGGCCTTGCGGTAGGCGTTGTTGAACTCGTAGCGATGGCGGTGACGCTCGCTGATCGCATCGGTCCCGTAGAGTTCGGCCGCGCGGCTGCCGGGGACCAGGGAGCAGTCGTAGGCGCCCAGTCGCATCGTACCGCCCTTGGGGACGCCGGCCTGGTCATCCATCAGGCTGATGACCGGGTGGGGCGTGTGGGGGGAGTGCTCAGAGGTGTGGGCGCCCTCGAGACCCAGCACGTTGCGTGCGTACTCGATCGCAGCGCACTGCATGCCAAGGCAGATGCCAAAGAACGGCACGCCGTTCTCCCGTGCCCAGCGGATCGCCGAGATCTTGCCCTCGATGCCGCGCTCACCAAAGCCGCCGGGGATCAGGACCCCATCGACGCCTTCAAGTAGCCGTAGTCCTTCGTCGTGGACGTCCTCAGCTGCGAGCTTGCGCAGGCGGATCTTGACGTCGCTGGCGATGCCGGCGTGGGACAGGGACTCGTAGATCGACTTGTAGGCGTCATGGAGCTGGATGTACTTGCCCACCACGGCGATCTCGACCTCCTTGTGGGTCGCGCGGATCCGCTTCAACATGTCGAGCCAGTCGACCAGGTCGGTGACCGGCTCACAGTCCAGGTCGAGCTGTTCGACGACCAGGCGGTCGAGTCCAGCATGGACAAGGTCAACGGGGACCTCGTAGATCGAGAAGTCCACGTCCCGTTCTTCGATCACGCACTCGGGCCGCACGTTGCAGAACAGGCTGATCTTCTGGGCCATCTCCGGGGTCATCGGCTGCTCGGTGCGGCAGATGAGGATGTCCGGCTGGATACCGATCTCCCGCAGCTTGCCCACCGACTGCTGGGTGGGCTTGGTCTTGAGTTCGCCCGACGAGCGCAGGTAAGGCAGGAGGGTCAGGTGCACGAACAGCACGTCCCCGCGGGGCTGCTCCAGGGCAAACTGCCGGGCGGCCTCAAGGAACGGGAGGCTCTCGATGTCGCCGACCGTGCCGCCGATCTCTGAAAGGTGCACGTCGACGTCGGGGCCGGTGACGCCCGCGCGGATGCCGTCCTTGATGGCATCTGTGATGTGGGGAATGACCTGAACCGTGCGGCCCAGATAGTCGCCCTTGCGCTCCTTCGCGATCACCGTCGAGTAGATCTTGCCTGTGGTGTAGTTGGAGTGCTCGGTGAACTGGGCGTGGGTGAAGCGTTCGTAGTGACCGAGGTCGAGGTCGGTTTCCGCGCCGTCATCGGTCACGTAGACCTCGCCGTGCTGGAACGGACTCATCGTGCCCGGGTCGACATTGATGTAGGGGTCGAGCTTTTGCACCGAGACCTTCAGGCCACGGCGCTCGAGGATCATGCCGATGGCTGCCGACGTCAGGCCCTTGCCCAGACTAGAGACGACGCCGCCGGTGATGAAGATGTGCTTGGTCATCGGGGGGGAGAGGCTGGAGAGGAGAGCGATTGGTGGTGGGCAACGAAGGCGTCGTAGTCGGCGCGGGTGTCGATGCCGCGGGGGGCGCGTCGGGCATCGAGCACACGGATGGAGAAGCCAGCCTCAAGCCAGCGCAGCTGCTCGAGGTTCTCGGCGGCTTCCAGCCTACCCTGGGGCAGGTCGCAGCAGCGCTCCAGGGCCGCGGGCCGGAAGGCGTAGACGCCCAGATGGCGAAGGAAGCGGGGCTCGGCGCCCTCGCGGGCGTGGGCGGTGTTTGGGATCGGGGAGCGAGAGAAATAGAGGGCATCGCCGGCTGCGTCGCGCACGAGCTTCACAGCGGAGCTGGAAGCCAGCTCGCCCGCATCGGTGCAGGGCACGCACAGCGTCGCGATTTGAACGTCCGGGTCCTCGAAGGCGGCCACCAGGGAGGCCAGGTCGCCCGGGTCGACCTCGGGCTCATCCGCCTGGACGTTGACGACCACGTCCCATTTTTCGCCATGTTGGGATGTGTAGAGGGCGAGCGCCTCGCGCACGCGGTCTGTGCCCGACACATGGCTGTCCTTGGTCAGCACCGCAGCGAGGCGGTGGGAGTCGGCCGCGCCCAGCACCTCATTGGAGTCGGTGGCGACCAGCACCTCGGTCAACGCCGCACAGCGGGCGGCATTGCGCGCTGCGTGAACAAACAGCGGCAGCCCTGTCTCGGCGAGCAGCACCTTGCGCGGGAGGCGCGTTGAGGCCAGCCGCGCCGGGAGCACCGCCAGGGCTCTGATGGGGACCAAGTCATGGCCGGCGGCGCCGCGCCCCTGGCGTCCCGGCGTGGGGGTCATCGCCGGAGATCGGGCTGGGTGAAATGCACGCCACCTTCGACGGCCTGGTTCTGTTCGAGCGCGTTGTAGATGTCGACAAACGCGTTCACGGTGCTGCGGAAGGCGTTGCCCTGGTCGCGATCCATGCCGCGGCGACCGTACACGTAGCGGTCGGCGCCATTCTGCTGCACCTCCATCGCCTGGCTGAGATCCGGCGGGGGCGTGCCGTCCTGCCCGTACTTGCTGAACCCGTACTCGTCAAAGACGTCCAGGATCGCGAGCATCTCTTCGTCCCTGGCAACCTTCAGGCCCGCGTGCTGCATGTCCGTCGTGCGACTGTAGAAGGTCGCCCGCCGCTCGCTCGGGGTCTCACCGCTGAAGCCTTCGGCGCGCAGCCAGGCGTCGTTGACGATGCCCATGGTCTGGCCGGACTTGTAGTCGGTGAAGCGTACCTGAACGGGGTTCTCACCGGTCTTGGCGGCGCTGGCGCCACTGGAGGCGCAGCCTGCGAACAGGGCGAGCAGCGTGATCGCTGCGACGGCGAAAGGTGTGCGGATGGCTTGCATGGGGTGATGGGGGGGCCGGTGCTCCCGTGGGCCTTTTCTAGCCAGCCCGTGACCGGGCCAGGTTAGCCCGGCTCCCTCACCTGGACAAGCTCAGTACTCGATCGGCCGCCCGTCGTCTGGGACCTGGGCATCGTCGTGGACGGGCATGTAGAACCGGCCCCACAGGCTCAGGTTGTCCACGCTCCAGCGCCATCCCTCTTGGCTGAGCTGGATGTGCTTCAGCTCACCCGTGCGCAGGGGGTGGGAGTCCTCCCAGCGGGCCCGCTCCAGGCTGCCGGAGATCGCGTTCTGGGCGTTCGTGATCACGCCCTTCTTGATGTGATCGACGGTGGGGCAGCATTCCTCGGAGTCCAGGGGGTTGCCGCAGGTCAGGCAGCGCCAGTATTGGGTGACGAAGTGCAGCCACAGGTTCACCGGCATCAGGTCGCCGCGCCGATACGCTCCGCCGAGGGGGCGATAGGGCTCCTGCCATTTGTAGGGCTCCATGCAGGCGACCACGGGCCAGGACTCGCGGATGATCCAACCCGTCTGCCAGGTCGGGGTCGGATAGACGCCCCAGGCCGGCGCATGGTTGTTCTGCCAATGCACCCGCTCGTCGTAGGTCGTCATCCTGTCGAGGATGGCGTAGTTGGCTTGGGGCTGGGCACCGGCGTTGTAGTAGTGGTAGGTGATCCAGCCGTGGCCGTGGGGCGGAAGCTCCTCGTACTCGTAGCCCAAGGCCCAGATCTCTTCGCCCAGGTCGGGGCGGATCAGGCGCATGGGCTCGGGGAAGTTGTAGGAGCGGCTGTACTCCTCTACGTCACCATCCTCGATGACCGAGTACAGGCTGCGGGAGTACTGGGTGCGCTGGCCGTCGCGCTCGTGGCGCAGCACCAGGATGGGGCCCAAGTCCTCGTAGTCCTCCCGGTCCCAGAGAACGGCTTCGGTGACGAAGTGGCGGCCGATGACGCGCAGAAGGTCGGCGTGCTCGTGGTTGCGCAGCACCGGCTCGTGCACGATCAGCCAGTCCTGCTCGAGAAGCGCGAAGAGGTTGGCTCGGCGCTCGGCGGGGGACAGGTGCTTCCAGCCGTCGAGTTGGTGGGGGAGCTTGGTCAGGTGGACATCCGGCCCCTCGCGCATGAACACCGCCCAGTGGTAGGCGCTGGCTACGCGCATGCGTGGAGCGTTGGGGTCAGCCTTGCGCTGGGCTTCCGCCTTGTCGTTCAGCCAGCTGAGGGCCTCCCAGTAGCCGGCGAAGTTGCGTGTGTTCCGGTCCTGCAGCTGGTAGAGGCCCATGCCGACCGCGAGCAGCATCGAGATCACAGCGAAGGTGCGGCGCCATGCCGGGGTGCCGGCCCCTCCCCACAGCATCGACCAGCCCAGCCCAACGAAGGGCGTGAACACGGCGAGCAGCGGCAGCCACAGGCGATAGTCCTTCGTGCCCTTGGTCGACAACACAGCCACGTAGAGCAGCGTGAGCGCGATCGGCAGGGTTGTCCTCCAGCTGGGCTTGCGCCAGGACCGCCACATGCCCGCGAGCAAGAACAGAACCAGCGGGCCAGCGTAGAACTGGTGCAGGTGGGTGATGTACCACTGCGGGGGCAGGCGCCCGTGGATCGCCGATTGCGCGACGCCGGACCTGTCCGTGTCGGCCTCGAGGGCGAGGTCGTAGAGGGGCGTCGCGATGGAATTCAAGCCGAGCCGGAAGAAAGGCTTCGCCACGATCGGCCCGAAGTTGCTCAGGAAGTAGCGCTGCAGCGAATAGCCCGGACGCCCATAGGTGGCCCAGTCCAGGCCGATCTGCACGAGCAGCATCGCGAGAACGCCAAGCACAAGCCCGCCCCACTTGCCACGCTGCGCCGGATCCCGCCAGGCGCGCAGCGTATAGACGATGCCCGCGGCGCCGACGATCGGGATCGTTTTGTAGGCGCAGAGGATCGCGGTGCCAAGCCAGAGCCCGGCAAGGACCCCGCTGCGCCGCGGCGAAATCAGGGCCATCACCCCGAGTCCCACGCACAGCGCAGCCGCGACGTCGGTCACCGGAGACACGGTGTACTGGAGGAACACCGGGTTGGCCGCGACGAAGAGTGCAGCCGCCAGGCCGGCGACGCGGCCGCCGATGCGCGCGCCGAGTCGCGCGGTCACCACCACCAGCGCCAGGCCCAGCAGCATCTGGAAGGCGCGGAAGCATCCGAAGAACGGCCGCATGTCCTCCACGCCGAGTGCATCGGTGATCCACAGCACCGGTGCCAGGAACAGCGAGAAGAAGAAGCTGCGAATCGCGTGGCTGTCGAGGACCCGCTGACCGTGCACCAGGCCCTGGGCGTTCTCGACGTATTCGATCGAGTCGGCGAGCTGGTACCCGCCAAGGATCGCCCAGGATCCGAGCTGCATGAGCACGGTCAGCAGCAGAATCCAGCGAACGCTCGCGTCGCGCAGGGAGGGGAGGGGCTTGTCGTCGGGCCCGAGCTCGGACCTCCCATTCAGGCCGCTCTCCACGGACACTCTTCTCTCCGCGCCCGTGTTGCCCGAGCGGGATTCGAAGGGGACGCGGGCGGCATTGGATTCGCCGTCGCCGTGGAGATAGTCGGAGTGGGAGCTGCTCACAGGTAGCCCCTACATCCTATCGACACGACACGACCTTTGGATCCAAGTCCGGGAAGCCTGCGCCGCGGCGCGCCAGGGGTTCCACGGATGCACCAAAACGATGCCTTTGTCTTTGACTCCCAGCGCCCCCTTGAGGATTCTCTCCTTGCGGATTGTGTCGTCCAGGCGTGGGGCTTGGACGCGTGCCGTTTAACCGATACGGAGGGGTCCGTGCGGGCTCAAGTGGGATGGGTAAGGTAGAAAAAGTCGTCGTTCTCGGCGTGCTGTTCTCGGTCCTCGTGATCTTGGCGGTATCGATGTATTCGAGCCCCGACGACGAGGTCTTGGTCAAGGCAGACCCTGCGGCTCGCCGCGGGGAGCTGTCCGCGGCGACCCGTCTGGACCGTCCCCAGCGTGGATCCTCCACCGGAGCTCCCCTGGGAGCATCCTCCGAGGACGGGCGTGCCGTTGAGCGGGGTTCGGTGCAGGGCCCCGGCGGGGAAGCAGCTTCCGATTCCGACCAGGTCGGCGGAGGCTCCCTTGCGGGCCAGGGGTCCTCCCGCTGGCAGCGGCGGTCCCAGGCCAGTCCGCGGGTTGACGCGGATCCGAGCAGCTCCACCCTCGCGGTAGCCGACCGTCCTGAGCGCACGAGGGCGAATTCGGTGATGGCGTCCCAGGCCGGCGGACTGCTGAACAGCAGCGTGCGCAGCCGCCAGGGTCGCCAGGACCGCAACTCCGGCCAGCCCCAGCCGGAACAGGTCCCCAGCCCCAAGCGCAGCGCCCCCGATCCCGCCTGGGACTTGATCACCGTCGAGGGCCTCGAGCCCACGCTGGATCCGCGCTTCCAGATCTACACCTGCCAGGGGGGCGAGAGCTTCATCACCCTGGCCCAAAGCCTCTACGGCACAGAGAAGAAAGCCGCGCTGTTGCGGCGCGACAACGAGGGCGTGGAATCGCTGAGCGCGGGCCAGGAACTGCTCGTCGCCGTTGTGGACGACCGTCCCGGTGGAGGCGATCGTTACGAGGTCCTCGAAGGCGAGAATCTGTGGAACATCGCGAAGAAGGTCTACGGCGCGGGATCGCGCTGGCAGGAGATCTACGATGCGAACGGGGATGTGCTGCGCACCCCGGACGACATCCGCCCGGGCGTCGTGCTCGTGATTCCCTAGGGGCCCACTCGCGAAGATCGGGCATTCCACTCGGAACTGTCGCCAGGGGAGGCGAGCGGGCGCGTTCCAGCGCGCCTGCTCGCCTCCCCTGCATTGGGCCCGGGCCCGCGCAGCACCCAGCGGCTCGAACCAGCCGCCGCCCAGAGGTTCCTGGACTGGGCATCAGCGCAGGTTTGGCGAGGGCTTGGCTTGCCCCGGTGCGCCAATGGGGGATCGCCCGACCAAGTTCCCGAAGGGGGCCAGTGATGGGGCCGCTTCAGAGCTAGGCAATACGGTGGGGTTCGGCGCGTGCGCTTTTGTCTCTGCCTCCCCCGTGCCGGGCGGTAGCGTGACCTTCGCCACCGGCGCCATCCAGTCCCTCCGCTTTCGTGGCGCGAGCGGCTCGACGATGGAGGTCATCGACTCGGCGGAACCTGGAACCGGTCGGCCCCCGGTCATGGGCCTCATCCTCTCCGTCGACAAGTTCCCGGACGTCGAGTCCTGGAGTGTTGTCCGCAGCAACTCTGGCACCGGCGATCCACTGTTGAGCTTCGCTACCAATCGAAGCTCGACCGACCCCGGATTCGACGAGTGGAGCGGAGGCTTGCTCGTTGGATCCAGCACGCCGTCCAATGGCCAATCGGGCCCACGCCCCAAGTTCCAAAGCGATGGCTTTTCGGCCTTCCTGAGCAAGGGAGGCCTCAACGTCGCCGGGGACATCGCGGTCGACACCCATCCGATGGGGGGCGGGGCTAGCGCAGCTCGTAGCGGTCGAGCTTCTTGTAGAGGTGACTGCGCTGCATGCCCAGCTCCTCTGCGGTGCGCTTGACGTTGCCGTCGTTGCGCTCGAGGCGCAGGCGGAAGAACAGGCTCTCCGAGCTGTTCTTGAACTCCTCGAAGGTGGGGGCCTCGAAGGGGTTCTCGCCCCCCACGCTGAGCGTCGGGGCGGCGGACCCCATGGCCGGACCTCCGGCGAGGACCTGCTCGACCTCGGGCAGGTCGATGTCGCCGTCGCCCGCAAAGACGCTCGCGCCTTCCAGGACGTTCTTCAGTTGGCGCACGTTGCCCGGCCAGGGCAGGGTGCGGAAGTGGGCGAGGACGCCTTCGCTGACTCCGGGGCGGCGGCGACCCGTGCGCTCGGCGCTGAGCCCGAGCAGCGCGTCGACGAGCTCGGGGATGTCCTCCAGGCGATCCCGCAGGGGCGGCACGGCCAGCGGCACGACGTTGAGCCGATAGAACAGGTCGAGCCGGAAGGTCTTGGCCTCGCAGGCCGCGGCCAGGTCGGCGTTGGTGGCGGCCAGCACTCGAATGTCGACGGGCCGCGCCTCGCTGTCCCCGACCCGGGTGATCTCGTGGTTCTCGAGGGCGCGCAGCACCTTGGCCTGGGCGGCCAGGGGCATGTCGCCGATCTCGTCGAGAAACAGCGTGCCGCCGTTGGCGGACTCGAAGTGCCCCAGGCGTCGCTCGGTCGCGCCGGTGAAGGCCCCCTTCTCATGGCCGAAGAGCTCGGACTCGATCAGCTCCGCCGGAATCGCCGCGCAGTTGACCGTCACAAACGGCCCGCCGGCCCGGGGGCCGCCCAGGTGCAGGTTGCGGGCGACGACCTCTTTGCCCACGCCGTTTTCGCCGGTGATCAGCACGGAGGCTTCGGAGTGTGCGACCTGTTCCACGTGCCCGCGCAGGCGCTCCATTGCGGGGCTGCCGCCCACCAGCCGCCAGCGGCCGTCGAGCTGCTTGCGCAGGCCGCGGTTTTCGATGGCGAGATCTTCGGTGCGCAGGGCGCTGCGCACCGTGACCAGCACGCGGTTTTGATCGAGGGGCTTTTCGAGGAAGTTGACCGCGCCCCGCTGCATGGCGTCCACCGCGATGGCCACGTCGCCGTGCCCGCTGACCAGCACGACTGGCGGGCCTTCCGCCGCGACCACACGGTCGAGAAGCTCGAGCCCGTCGACGTTCGGCATTTTCAGGTCTGTGATCACCAGGGCCGGGGCCTGTCCGGCGGCCTGCTCCTTCTCCAACCTGGCCCAGGCTTCAGCCCCATCGCGGGCCGTCCAAACCTCAAAACCCTCGTAGCTGAGGACCATCTCGAGCGCCTGGCGGATATCCGCCTCATCGTCCACCACGAGGATCGCGCGGCGGGTCTGCTGGTCATCGGGGGCCATCTACGTACGGTAGCGCCCATGGGAGCGAACCCAATGCACCTATCTCCGGGCCGCATCGATGCCCCCGGCCTTGCCCACAGCGCCTGGCAGGGGTCCCTGCGGGTGGCGGGGGTTCTGTCGGGGACGTCCGCCGACGGAATCGACGTGGGGCTGGCCGCCATCGAGGTCGAGGCCGGTCGCGCAGGACCCCCGCGCCTCCTCGCCTTCGAGACGGTCCCCTATACCCTAGAGCTGGGCGCACGCGTGCGCGCTGCCCTGGATGGAGCTCCCACGGGCCTGCGGGCGGCAGCCCTGCTGCACCGGGACCTGGGGCTGGCCTTTGGCCGGGCTGCGGCTGAGGTGGCCGCACGACAGGGGGTGGAGCTCGACCTGGTGGGAAGCCATGGGCAGACCCTCTGGCACCACGACGGGGACCCCGTCTGCGGGCCAGCCACCCTGCAGCTCGGGGATGGGGACCACCTGGCGGCCGCTTGTGGCTGCGCAGTGGTCAGCGACTTCCGGCAGGCGGAGCTGGCGGCAGGGGGGCAGGGGGCGCCCCTCTCCGGCTATGCCGATGGGCTCGTCTTCGCGCAGGGGAGGCGCCCGCTGGTGATCTTGAATCTTGGCGGATTGGGCAATTTGACGTACCTGGGCCCGGGGGGGGAGCTGCTGGCATTTGACACGGGCCCCGCCGGGGCGCTGCTCGACGGCCTGGCGCGTCGGCTCCTCGAGGCGCCGATGGACCGCGGAGGAAAAGTTGCCGCTTCGGGCCGGGTCCTTTTTCCATTGGTTCAGGAGTTCCTCGCCCACGATTTCTTTCAGCAACCCCTGCCCCGCAGCACCGGTCGCGACACCTTCGACGGCCCCTGGGTGGAGGCCTTTTTGGCGGCCGGCCTGGCCCTGGGGGGGCGCCCCGCCGACCTGCTGGCGAGCGCGGTGGAGTGCGTGGCTGCCAGCGTGGCCCAGGGGCTGAGGGACCATGTGCCGGCGGGGCCGACCACGCTGTGGGTGGCCGGTGGGGGAGTCCATCACCGGCCCCTGATGGCGGCTTTGGAGCGCCTGGGGGGCCTGCGGACCCGCTCGGTGCGCGGCTTGGGCGTCGACCCCGACGCTCGCGAGGCACTCGTCTTTGCGGTTCTCGCTGCGCTCTTCGTCACCGGCGAGCCGGTCCTCGTCTCCGGGGCGGAGAGTCCGCGGCCCGCTCTGCTGGGTCGGTGGAGCCCTGCTCCACCGGCGATTCTGCGGTAGTCGCCCCGTGCGCGGGGGATAGGAGCCCACAGATCGCGGGCGATCTCGGGGCCTCTGCTTCGCCTGTCTTGTTGACCCTAGGCCGCCCCTCGGTATCATTCCGCGGGTCGTGAGCATCCGCGGTGGCTCCCTGCGTGATCACCCGATCCCGCAGAGTCTTCCTGTCGTCGGTGCCCGTGTCGCCTGCGGCTGAACCATCGTCCTTCACAGGCTTCCCGCCATAAAGACCTCCCGCCACAAAGGCATCCCCCG
>CAYWNK010000155.1:0-15168 GCA_964459495.1 uncultured Planctomycetaceae bacterium | reverse complement strand
CCTTCACTATATCCATGGGCCGGGCATCCCGGAATGCAAGCGGGGGCGCTCCACGCCTTGCGGGCCCCATGGGGCGACCCTATCCTATTGGCCGATTTTGGCGTCCAGGGATCTGCTTCTGGGCCTCTACGGGGGCACCAAGGCACCCGCGAAGCTGCCTCTCGGATCGCGCTCTCCGTTTTACGCGATCCAATCCTCCTGTACCCGCCTTTCGAGGTCCGCCGCCAATGAGCACGACGAAGACCCCCCGCGTGGTGGTGACCCACGCCCTCAGGACTCCGATTGGGAAGTTCCTGGGCGGCTTCGCGGACCTGTCCGCAGCGGATCTTGGGGCGGCGGTCGTCACGGCACTGACCGAGCGAGCCGGGCTTGCCGAGGGGGTCGTGGGCGAGTTGTACTTCGGCAACGGTCGTCAGGCGGGTGGCGGTCCCAACGTGGCGCGTCAGATCGCCGTGCGCGGCGGCCTCGGCGAGGCCGTGCCTGCGACCACGATCAACATGGCCTGCGGGTCGGGCTTGAAGTCCCTTGCGCTAGGCGCCGATGCGATTCGCCTCGGCCAGCACCGTGCCGTCGTCGTGGGCGGGACCGAATCGATGAGCGGGCTGCCGTTCTTTTTGCCGAAGATGCGGCGAGGCTATCGCCTCGGCCACGCTCCAGCGGTCGATGCGATGTACCAGGACGGCTTTCACTGTCCGATGGCGGACATGCTCATGGGTGCCACGGCCGAGGGCCTCGCCCAGGACCTGGGCATTTCCCGGGAAGCCCAGGACGAGTTCGCGGTCGAGAGCCAGCGCAAAGCCGCTGCGGCCATCGAGGCCGGACGGTTTGCGGATGAGATCGTTCCCGTGGAAGTGGCTGGCCGGAAAGGCAGCGTCACCGTCAGCGCGGACGAGCACCCCCGTCCGAGTGCGAACATGGCCAGCATGGCCAAACTCAAGCCTGTCTTCGACACCGAAAAGGGCACGGTGACCGCCGCCAATGCGTCGGGCATCACCGACGGTGCGGCTGGCCTGCTCCTGATGGACGAGGGCCTCGCGGAGTCGCGTGGGCTCGAGCCCTTGGCGTTCGTCGGGGAGACGCGCGCCGCCGGCGTCGATCCCAGGCGCATGGGAATCGGACCCGTACCCGCGGTGCGTGCCCTCGAAGGGGCGGGCGCACCCAAGGTCGCCGACTACGACCTGATCGAGCTCAACGAGGCTTTCGCTGCCCAGGTCCTGGCTTGCGACGCCGACCTTCACATGCCGATGGAGCGCCTCAACGTAAACGGGGGCTCGATCGCCCTCGGTCACCCGATCGGCGCCACCGGTGCCCGCATCGTGGTCACGCTCCTGCACGAGCTGCGCCGCCGCAAGGGCGAGCACGGTCTAGCAACGCTGTGCATCTCGGGAGGCATGGGCCTCGCCACCGCATTTCACCGAACCGGCCTATAGCCCCGGCTAGCCCGTTCGGATCGAGTCAAACCAACGAACCACCAAGTGAGTTTCCGTATGAAGATTGAGAAAGTAGGCGTCGTCGGATGTGGCCTGATGGGCCACGGGATCGTACAGGTCGCCGCAACCGGCGGCTGCCAGGTCATCGCGCTTGAGACGCAGCAGGTCGCCCTGGACAAGGGGATCGCCCGCATCGAGAAGTCGCTGGCCAAGCTGGCGTCCAAGAACGTCGAGAAGGGCCGCATGAACGAGGACCAGGCCCAGGCCTGGGTCGCGGAGGTCCGGGGCCGCATCACGCCTTCGCTCGACAAGCAGCACCTTTCGGACTGCGACCTCGTGGTCGAAGCGATCGTCGAGAATCTCGACGTGAAGAAGGGCCTGTTCTCCGAGCTGGGCGGGATCTGCGACGCTAAGACGGTCTTCGCCTCCAACACCTCATCCTTCCCGATCCAGGAGATGGCCGAGGCTTCCGGTCGTCCTGAGCGCTTCGTTGGCCTGCACTTCTTCAACCCCGTGCAGCTCATGCGCTTGGTCGAAGTCGTGCGCACCGACAACACCGACGATGAGGTCTTTGCCGCGGCGCGCGCCTTCGGCGAGGCCTGCGGTAAGGCGCCGGTGGCCTGCAAGGACACTCCGGGCTTCGTGGTCAATCGGCTGCTGGTGCCCTACATGGTCCAGGCCATCCAGATGCTCGACCGCGGCGACGCCAGCAAGGAAGACATCGATACCGCGATGCAGTTTGGCTGCGGCTACCCGATGGGGCCGCTGACGCTGACCGACTACGTTGGCCTCGACACAACGCTGTCGATTCTCGAAGGCTGGGTGGAGCGCTATCCGAATGAGCCTGCCTTCGGCATCCCCGATTCGCTGCGCACGAAGGTGGCCGCGGGCAAGCTGGGTCGCAAGACCGGCGAGGGTTACTACAAGTGGGACGGGGACAAGAAGGCATGAGTCCTTCCTGTCTGTTGGTGGGTGTTGGCCTCTGGGCCCTCGCCGCCCCCATGGGGCCCAAGAGCCAGCCCCAGCCTGGCCCGCTCGTCTCGGCCGCCCAGGTGGTGGCCAAGGTCGATCTCACCGTCCCGAGTCTCTACCTGGAAGGGGAGGCTTTCGTGGCCACCGTGAGCGTTGTCGCTCCCTCGAACGAGCCACTCGAGATTCCTGCCTGGGCCTTCACCGGCGCCGCGTTCACCCTCGGCAAGAAGCAGCTCGGGACCCGGAACGTGACTGAAAAGGTGCGTCTCGCCCCCGGCCAAACCTTCATGACGACGGTCGATTTGGGGCCGATGATCCAGGAGCAGGAAATGGAGCCGCGCAACCTGGAGATCGGTTGGAATGGCCTGCCGGACGTGCCCAAGCAGACCGTGGTCTGGTTGGAAGCCGCCGAGAAGGGGATCGAGTTCATGGAGCTGCCGGCGGAGCAACTCGACGACTACCAGGTCGCCTTGCAGACGAACCAGGGACTGATCTGGCTCGACCTTTGGCCGGATGTCGCGCCCAATCACGTGCGCAACTTCCTCGACCTGGCGTACACCGGATTCTACGACGGCACGGGGTTCCACCGGGTCATCGCCGGATTCATGATCCAGGGCGGCAACGCGCGCGAGGGGGAGACGGCTCCCCGCAAGCTCGATGCCGAATTCAGTACGAAGCGCCACTACCGCGGTGTCCTGTCCGCCGCGCGACTGCCAAACGACGTGAACTCGGCCACCTCCGGGTTCTTCATCGTGCACGCCGAAAATGCCGGGCTGGACGGCAATTACACGGCCTTCGGGGAGATGCTGTTTGGGGATGAGGCGCTGGACGCCATCGCCGCGACCGCCGACACCCGTTTCCCTAACAGCTCTCCGAAGGGCTACACCCCGACCTCGCCCCAGACCATCGGGCGAGCGGTCGTCGTCAAAGCCAGCGAGCCCGCAGCCGCGGGTGAGCGTCGCTAGCCAGCCACCTCTCAACCACCGCATATCCATCTGCAATGTCCGCATCCAACGACCGCGTCCTGATCGAAACCGAAGCCGGCAACATGACCGTGGAGTTCTTCCACGACAAGGCGCCCGGTCACGCGAAGAACTTCCTCGACCTCGCGGGGAAGGGCTTCTACGACGGTACCCGCTTTCACCGCGTCATCAGCGGCTTCATGATCCAGGGTGGGGATCCCAACACCAAGGACGACGGCAAGGGCCCCTGGGGCACCGGCGGTCCGGGTTACCAGATCGACGCCGAGTTCAACGACGTCCACCACGAGCGCGGCATCCTGTCGATGGCGCGCTCCCAGGACCCCAACTCCGCTGGTAGCCAGTTCTTTGTGGTGCATGGGGACGCGGCGTTTCTCGACAACCAGTACACCGCCTTCGGGCGCGTGGTGGAGGGCTTGGACGTCCTCGATTCCATCGCCGAGGCGCCGGTCAAGCCCGGCGCAGGCGGCGAGCGCTCGACGCCCGTCGAGCCTGTCAAAGTCACCCGCATGACCGTCCAAAAGGGCGAGGAAGCCTAACCATGGCCTACGAGAACATCCTGATGACGTCCGAGGCGGGCGTTGCGACGATCACCGTCAACCGCCCGGACAAGCTCAATGCGTTGAACCACCAGACGATCACGGAGCTGGGTCATGCCTTCGACGCGGCCGGAGCCGATGACGCGGTGCGCGCCATCGTCTTGACAGGGTCCGGCGAGAAGGCCTTCGTGGCCGGTGCCGACATCAACGAGCTGCTGGCCATGGCCGGCAACGCTGAGGGCGCTGCGGAGCTGGCGGGCTTTGGCCAAGAGGTCTTCCGCAAGCTCGAGACCCTGGGCAAGCCCTCGGTCGCGATGATCAACGGCTTCGCGCTGGGTGGTGGCTGCGAGCTGGCGCTCGCCTGCACCCTGCGCACCGCTTCGACGGGCGCGATGCTCGGCCTGCCCGAGACCAGCCTGGGGATCATCCCCGGCTACGGCGGCAGCCAGCGCCTTGCGCGCGTGGCCAGCCCCGGGGTGGCCCGTGAGTGGATCCTGACCGGCGACATGTTCTCGGCGGAGGAGGCCCATCGGGTCGGCGCCGTGAACCGCGTGTTCGCTCCGGAGGAGCTTGCGGAGGGCACCCACAAGATGCTGAAGAGCATCCTGAAGAAGGGGCCCGTGGCGCTCAAGCTCGGCATGGACGCTGTCCTGCGCGGCTGGGACATGAGCCAATCCGAGGGCGAAGCGCTTGAGACCGAGTTCTTCGGCAAGGCGGCCACCACCGAGGACATGCGCGAAGGAATGGCCGCGTTCCTCGAGAAACGCAAGCCGAACTTCACCGGCAAGTAGCGCACCTTTCGTCTCCGACTCGTACTTCGAATCCATTCGAGCCTGCTCGAACCCCGCAGCCAGATAGCAACATGACCCAAGACGTCGTCATCGTCGGTGGAGCCCGTACCCCCATGTGTGAATACGTGGGCACCCCTGGCTTCGGCAAGTTCAAGGACCTCACGGCCCTGGACCTGGGAGCCCACGCCACCAAGGCTGCGCTGGAGCGCGCAAAGGTGTCGGCGGATCAGGTCGATCACGTCGTCTTTGGAAACGTGATGCAAACCAGCGTCGACGCGCTCTACGGGGCGCGTCACATCGGCCTGAAGGCTGGTTTGCCCGAGTCGGTGCCGGCCCTGACCGTGAACCGTCTATGCGGCTCGGGCATCCAGTCGGTGGTGAACGCCGCCCAGATGATCCAGCTGAACGAGGCGGCGACCGTCGTCGCGGGCGGTACGGAAAACATGAGCCAGGCCCCGCACGTCACCTATGGCCTGCGCAGCGGCTTGCGCCTTGGTCAGAACGGAGAGATGAAGGATTCGCTGTTCGCGAGCCTCTACGACCCGATCGCGGATTCGTTCATGGCGCAGACGGCGGAGCGCATCGCGCGCCGGCTTGAGATCAGCCGTGAGGCCCAGGACGAGTACGCCTACCGCAGCCACGAGCTCGGTTCCGCGGCGGTGACCGAGGGGCGCTTCGCGGAAGAAATTGCGCCGGTGACCATCAAGGGGCGCCGCGGCGACACGGTGATCGATACCGACGACCACATCAAACCCGACACCTCGGTCGAGGCCCTTGCCAAACTGCGCGCGGCCTTCGGCAAGGAAGGCACGGTCACCGCCGGCAATGCCAGCGGCATCGTCGACGGTGCGGCTGCGCTTGTCGTCACGGGCGCCGATCACGCCAAGGCATCGGGCCTGGACGTGATGGCCCACGTGCGTGGCTGGGCGTCGGTGGGCGTGGACCCCAAGGAAATGGGGATCGGGCCGGTGCCTGCCATTCGCAAGGTGCTCGAGCGCACCGGCGTCGATAGGGACGCCATCGACCTGTTCGAGATCAACGAAGCTTTCAGCGCCCAGTACCTGGGCTGCGAAAAGGAGCTTGAGCTCGACCGCGCCAAGTGCAACGTCAACGGTGGCGCGATCAGCCTGGGCCACCCCCTGGGCGCAACGGGCACTCGCCTGCTGCTCACCTTGGCCTACCAGCTGCGGCGCTCAAATCTGCGCTACGGCGTGGCCTCCGCCTGCATCGGAGGCGGTCAGGGCATCGCCATGCTGATCGAAAACCCGTCGGCGAGCTGATCGGCCCGCTTTCTCTCCCAGCGCCGAAGACTGCCGAAAAGGCCGCGATGAACGAATTGATCCATGACGCCGGGGGCGGTGCGCACGTGGTGCGCCTGACCCCGGGCAAGCGGGTGTTGTTCCTGTTCAAGGACCCCGAGTTGATCCGTGCCCAGCTGCGCGGGGAGCGCGACTTCCGCATGGAGGACGTGGACCCCGCCGATCTGCTGGACGACATCAACACCGACACGATGACGCCCGCGTGGGTGTGCTTCCGGCACCGGCCGGAGGACATCGCGTTGGACGCCTACGCCGGCCTCTTGGACCCGGACGGCAAGCGGGTCTTCGAGACCCGCGCCCTGATGGACGGCGGCTTTGAGGTCATCGTTTCCGGCCAGCGCAAGGGCACCGGATCGAGTCGCGAGACCGCTCCGCAGTGCGAGAAGTGGAGCGGGATCCGCTTGGTCATCGCCCACTCGTTTGCGCCCATCCACGAGCGCAACAACCTGAACCTGGGCCAGCTCATGGGCGGCTACGACGTGCTGCGCAGGCTCCAGGCTGGGGACGATGTTCCGCTCGCCGAGCTGCTAGAGCCCTTCGACCCGGTCACCCGGGTGATGCTCGAGTCGGGTGGCTTGTTCCCGTTCAACCGCCGGGCGAAAGACGGCGAAGTCAGCGTGCCGCTGCCGGAAACCGGGCAGCGGCCGATGACCATGGCCGAGAAGATTCTCGCGGCCAAGCTGGTGGGCGTGACCTCCGGCGAGACCTCGTATCTGCAGCCCGGGGACGTCTGCCTGGTGCGCGTCGACGGCGGCTACAGCCACGAGTTCACGACGGCCCAGGTGCACGAATTCCTGGCCCGGGAGTTCGGCGCGGACTACGAGGTGCAAAACCCCTCCAAGTTCGCGGTGTTCGAGGACCACCTGCTCTACGCCACGGGCGTGGCGCGCATGGCGCCCTTCACGGCCGAGATCGAGACCCTGCGCCGACTCCAGCGGGAGTTTCAGGCCCACACGGACGTGCGCGACTACTCGGCCAAGGACGGGGTCTCCCCGGGCATCTGCCACCAGGTAGCCCGGGAAGAGTTCGTGGACCCCGGCGACTTCATCCAGGCCACCGACAGCCATACGTGCATGGGTGGCGGCAGCAATGCTCTGACCTACGGCGTGGGCGCCACCGAGTACGCGGGCCTGATCCACTCGGGCTTCACGTTCGTATCGGTCGCGGAGTCGATTCGCTTCGACCTGGTGGGGGAGCTCGATGAGGGCTGCACCGCCAAGGACGTGATGCTCTACATCCTGGCCAACCATGCCAAGCGCGAGGAGACCTTGGACCGGGTGATGGAGTTCGGCGGCCCCGGACTCGCGTCGCTCTCGATGGACGAGCGCGCGACGCTCTGCAACATGGCGACCGAGTGCTCGGCGAAGTCGGGCATCTGCGAAGGCGATGACCAAGCCGCGGAATGGCTGGCCGCACGACGGGAAGGCATGGACGCTGCCGGGATCGCGGCCAAGTTCGTGAGCCCCGACAAGGACGCGGTCTACGGCGGTGGCAAGCACACGATCGACCTCTCGGCCATCCAGCCGCGCGTCGCCGAGCCGGGAGATCCGACCTATGGCAAGGAGATCGAGCATCTCGACAACGTCGCGATCGACATCGCCTACGCGGGCTCGTGCACCGCTGGCAAGGAGCACGACTTCGACTACTACGCCCAGGTGCTGAAGGAAGCCCTGGATGCGGGCCGCAAGGTCGCCCAAGGGGTGAAGATGTACGTCCAGTACGGCTCCGAAACCGTGCGCGACTACGCGCGCGCAAAGGGCTACGTTGAGATCTTCCAGGCTGCCGGTGTCGAGGTGATCCAGCCGGGCTGCGGCGCCTGTATCGGCTGTGGCCCAGGCGTTTCCGACACCGCGGAGCAGGTCACTGTCAGCGCCATCAACCGCAACTTCCAGGGCCGTTCCGGCCCGGGGCGGCTCTACCTGGCTTCGCCGCTAACGGTGGCCGCCAGCGCGATCGAAGGCCGGATTGTGGCCTATTCGCCCGGCATGTTCGCCCGCACGCCTGCTTCAGCTGAGGCGTAAGAGCGGCAGATAGGCGGGGTCAATTCCGCCGCCTTTCGAACGGAAGCCGGGGTTGGCCGCAGTGCGGGCAACCCCGGCTTCCGTTTTACGGGGGTGGATTTCTTCCACCCGCGGGCCGCTTCTTGTCACAGGTCGTGGGGCGGATGGCGGGGCGGGCGCATCGCTCGAGGCGCCGCCAACGGTGGCTTCGAGCTGGCTGTTCTCGAGTCCGGAGACAGCCTTTGGGCCACCTTGGAACCCTGGCGCGGAGTCGCCGAAGCGGGAGTGGACCTCGGTTGAGAACGGGCGCACCCCATCCCTGTTGGTGGAAGAGTCAGCGGCGGCGCTTCTGCTTTTTGCCCGGAAGGGGAGTGGGCTCGTCGGCATCCCGCTGCAGCTCAGCCCGGAAGGAGTCCAGACGATCGCCTGGTAGGGAATCGTGGTGCGGGGCGGATGTGGATCCGGGCGGTGCTGGCGAGGGGGATGCACCCGGGGCCGCCTGGCTAGCAGGGGGCATCCCGCTATCCCCCCTCCACGCAAGAGATACGGTGCGTTTGGTTGGCGGGGCTGCTGGAAGGGGATCGACTCTGCGGACCCACTGCTCTAGGGCCCATCGTGCGTCCCCCTATGCCGTTCTTGCGCAGCCAGGACGGAGGGAAGGTGACTCGCAGGATTGTCAGGCAATGCGGGCGCGATGGCGACGCCGCTTTAGGGTTACGATTACCCATTGTGGCTGGCCCCATGCCCGTACCGGGGCCCTTGAGCAACGAATCTCCATCCAATCGATGCGCACAATCTCCCTTCTCCTCCTCAGCCTTGTCGGTGTATTGACCGGCGCTGCCACCCACGCCAATCCCCAGTCCAGTTTGCCGGGGGCGAGTTCCCCAACGGGCCTGGGAAGCACTTTGGGCTTGACCGCCAGCGGGGGAGTCCTCGTCTCCGATGACTTCGATTCCTGTGCAGGCATCGATCCGGTGTGGACAGAGAACGATCCGCAGGGGGATGCCGCGTTCCGATTGGCGGGAGTGGGGACTGGCAACTCCGTCCTTGAGATCGAGGTTCCTGGGGGCAGTGAGCATCAGCCCTTCCAAAACCTAGGCGCGCCCTACCTCTCCCAGTCCGTCCCCGACGACGACTTTCAGGTGGAGCTTGGCTTCGACTCCATGCCCGACGATGGGCAGATCCTCGGGTTGTTGGCCATCGAGGACGGGAGCCGTTGGATCCGCTTCGACCTCTATGGTCTCGGCGGCAGTGTCTTCCTCTACTCCGGTGTTCACAAGAACGGCAACACCTCCAACCGTGCGAACGTTGCCGTGCCCGTGGTGGCTGGGCCCGTGCGCATGCGGGTCACCCGCAACCGAATCGATTGGACCTGCGAAATCGCCACGGCGGGTGGCGCGTTTCAAACTTTGGCAAGCTTCCGCTTTCCCTTGAAGGTGCTCGAACTCGGGCCCTACGCAGGGAACTTTGGGAGCGTCCCCCCCTACGTGGCGCGAGTGGACTATGCCTTCGAGACGGGCTTTCCGGTCGTCCCCGAAGATGGCGGCGCCACCGACGGCACGGGCACGCTCAGCGTGCAGATACAAGGGGCAGGCGAGGTCCTTCTCGATCCCCCCGGGGGCAGCTATCCCTGCGGTACGACGGTGACGCTGACCGCCGTGCCCGGTCCTGACTTCGCCTTTGAGGGATGGTCCGGAGTCTTGCTGGGCGACCAGACCACGCAGACTCTCGTCGTCGCCGGAGATCTTGTGGCAGTCGCCAGCTTCGAGCCGTTCAACCCCGGTCCCCCCATCGACCCTGTCTTGAGTGCAATTGGCGCCATTCCCCAGGCGAGCACAGCCCTGGTGATGTGGGAAACAGACATTCCCAGCGACAGTCACGTCGATTTCGGGGAAACGCCTGCCTACGGACAGAGCGCCTCTTCCTCTGTCTTGCGCACCTCCCACAGCCTGTCCCTGACCGGCCTAGAGCCGAACACGACCTATCACTTCGCCGTCACGTCGACGACGCCCGACGGTGGCATGGCAAGCTCCGGTGACTTTGTCTTCACGACTCTGCCCGAGGAAGAGCTAGCCAGTGACGATTTCAACGCCTGCGATGGGGTGTTGCAGCCGTTCTGGCTTTTCAGCGACTATCCCGGCGACAGCATGGTCGCCCTCACGGGAGGCGGCAGTCAGGACGCTCTGTTGAATCTGTCCGTTCCCGGAGGAAGCGAGCACCGCGCTTGGCACAGCCTCAACGTTCCCTTTCTCGGTCAACAGGTTCCCGATGGGGATTTCCTGATTCGCACGCGGCTGGAGTTCGCACCCGGCAATTTCCAGACCGCGGGCATCCTCGTGGTGGAGGACGACCAGAACTGGATTCGCTTCGACCTCACGGGCAACGACGGCGACCTTCAGGCGTATGCGGGTGTCACCGGCTATGGCCTAACCAGCGGGAAAACCAACCAAACGATCCCCGGTGGCGAGCCGATTTGGATGCAGCTGGAGCGCACGGGCAATCGGTTCCGCTGGTCCATTTCCTACGACGGAATCGACTACAGCCTGCTCAAGGCCTTTCGCAGGGACATCGTAGTGGGCCGTGTTGGGCTCTATGCTGGCAACTCCGGTCCGAGTCCGGCCTACACCGCCCTCTTCGACTGGTTTGAGAGTGCCGAGGAGCCCCTGGACGTGGAGGACGGGCCTATCAACGGAACGGGTTTCCCCGCAAGCCTTGACGTGTCTGTCATCGGTCAGGGCAGCGTGTTGCGCACGCCCGATCAGCCGACCTATTCCTGCTCCGAGGTGGTGACCCTCACGGCGGTGCCGGAGGACGGCCAGCTCTTCGGTGGATGGGGCGGCGACCTCTCGGGTTCGGCCAACCCCATCACGATCGAGGTCTCCCAGGATCGCTTGGTGACGGCGACCTTCTTCGAAGATGACGGCTCTGGAAATGACCCGCTCGCGATCAGCGGCGTTTCTGTCGCCCCCGGGGCAGACTCTGCCCTGGTCCAGTGGGACACCAACTTAGCCGCGGACAGCCAGGCGCAATGGAGCTTGGCGGGTGTGCCCGCAGGGTCTGTGTCCTCAGCCGTCTTGACAACCGACCACGCGCTGACACTGACCGGTCTCTTGCCCCAGACCACGTACGAACTCAGCTTGATTTCCACCACCAGCGCAGGCGAGCAGGCCATCGCCGATGGTTTCGTATTCACAACCGGCGGTGGGCCCGGCAACGGCCAGTTCGGATCCGATGACTTCCGAACCTGCTCCGGGCTTGATCCCCGCTGGACCTTCACCAACACGAGCGCGGGCGATAGCTCTGCCTCCATTGAACAAATGGGGCAAGATTCGGTGCTGCAAATCCTCGTGCCGGCAGGCGTCGAACACCAAGCGTTTGGCACGATCGATGCTCCCTTCGTGACCCAGGTGGTTGATGACGGCGACATCGAAATCGAAGCCAAGTTCCTGACGCGACCGACGGAGGGCTTCGCCATCCAGGGCATCTTGGCGCTCGGCAGCGACGGCCGCTGGATCCGCTTCGATACCTTTGGCACAGGCTCGACGACTCGCTGGTTCGTGGGACAGACCACCGGAGCCAGCACCGTCGAGGTCGCCCAAGGGGATTTGCCTGCGCTTGGTGAACCTTTCTGGATTCAGATCGCTCGCAGCGGCAGCGATTGGACCTATCGCTATTCCGTGGACGGGATCGGGTTTACGGATCTGGTGACCTTCACCTTTGGGATGGACCTGAATCGCATCGGCCCCTATGCCGGCAGTGGCGTAGGGTCCTCCTCCCCAGGGTTTGTCAGTCAGGTTGACTACGTCTTCAGCACGGAATCGCCCATCATCCCCGAGGACGGACCTACGACCGGCTCTTTCACCGTCGATGTGGATATCGTCGGTGAAGGCACCGTTTTGATGAGCCCCGACCAGCCGACCTACTCCTGCGGGGACGTGGTCACCCTCACGGCCCAGCCAGCCTTTGGCTATCAGCTTGACGGCTGGGGCGGTGATGCTTCCGGATCGGAAAACCCACTGGAGATCGTGGTTGGGGCGAACACCCAAATCGAAGCAAGGTTCGTTTCGATGGGATCGGGACCTCTCATCTCCAACCTCACGGTCTCGCCGGGTGTGGACTCGGCAACGATCAGCTGGTTGACGGATGCACCAGCGACCAGTCGCGTCGACTACGGGCTGACCACGGGCTACGGCTTCCAGGAAGAGTCCGCTGCGCTGGTGACAAGCCATAGCTTGACACTGCTTGGCCTGGACTCGGATACCACCTACCAGTTCCAGGTCAGCTCGACGAGCGCAAGCGGAAGCTCGGCTGATCCAAACTCGAGCTTCACCACCGTGCCGCCAGCCGGCATCGTTTCGGATGACTTCAACGAACCCAACCTGAACCAGGGGCTGTGGACCTTCACCGACCCCTTCGGTCTGGCCGACCTACGTTTGGTCGGTTCAGGCACCCAGGACGCCGGCGTTGAAATTGAGATCCCGCCGGGGGTTTCGTACACACCCTTCGGGGCCAATGGATCCGCGCGCATCACCCAGCCCGTGCCCGATACCGACCTCTCGGTGACGGTCAAGTTTGAGTCTGAGATCGCATCGATCAACTCGAGTACGGGTGTGTTCTTTGAAGCGGATGAGCAGACCTGGGTGCGATTCGACTTCTTCTTCGATGGGCAGGATCTCAACCTGTTCAGCTCGAGCTTCAACAATGGCACGGCCGGAGACTTCCGCAATACCGTCGTGCAAGCGGGCTCTTGGCCCGCCGGATCGCCCCTGTTTCTTCGCGTCAGCCGAGGCGGAGTGATTTGGAGCGCGGACTACTCGTTTGATGGAGTCAACTTCCTAACGGGGAACTCGTTCTTCCAGTCCGTGGCAGTCCAACGCGGAGGAATCTTCTGCGGCAATGACAGCACGGACCCGCTTGGGCACACCGTTCGTGCGGACTGGTTCATCGATACGGCTGCTCCAATCGCCAATGAGGATCCCGCTCCGGGGTCAGATGATGTGAGCCCGTTCCTCTACGGGGTGAGCGCGACCGTACTGGGGCCCCAAGCGGCGGAGCTTCACTGGCGCACGGATGAGCTGACGACGGGCACTGTCGTATGGGGCCTGGACACCGCCTACGCCGGGGGGAGCGCGAGCTCTTCCACTCTCGCCTACGAGCACACGGTCCTCGTCACCGGCCTTGCCGCGGGTTCGGTCTATCACTTCCAGGTGACGGCCCAGGACGATGCGGGCAACACGTCGCTTGGGGCAGACGCGACCTTTGAGACTCCGGGCTCTCCGGGATTCGGTCAGCCTGTCGTGGACTTCTGGTACGGGGAGCCCGACCCGGTCACGGGAACCAACACGCTGCCTTTTGGTCAGTTGGGTGCACCCCAAGCGCAGGTCAACGTGCTCGGCCGCATTACCGACAGTGACGAGGACCGCATTCCTCTCACCGTCAGTCTGCAGTATCGCCTGAACGGCGGCTCGCTCCAGGATGCTGCGCTTGGCGATGATCGTACGATCAACTACGAGCCCTGGCGCCTCGCGAACGAGGGCGACTTCAACATCGAGCTCTTTCCATCCCAGCTGACCAATGTGCCGCTGGAGAACGGAGTGCACCGGAACGTGCTCGAGCTCGTCGCTAGTGACGACGACGGGAACGTCACGATCCGGCCCTGCCTGATCGACTACACGCCAGGCATCGACTGGGATCCGAACGTCGGCATTGCTTGGAACAGCGTCTTGAACAATGGCGGGGATCCGACGTCCGTGTCCCAAGTCGTCGACGGTCTGTGGCGGGTTGAGGACCTACCGGGCCTTGGTTCTGTCCTGAGGACGGACCCCGCCGGTCAGGGCTACGACCGTTTGGTCGCCCTAGGCGAGGCCACTGGGCCCGGGGGCTGGGACAACTACGAGGTGCTTGTTCCGGTGACGGTCCTAGAGCTCGATCCGCAAGGCTTCACTACGGGCACCGGTTCCCATGCCATGGGCTTCATTCTCCGCTGGCTTGGCCATACCGCAGATGGTCCCTTCCCGCAGCCGCTCCACGGCTTGTACCCGGTTGGGGCTCTTTGGCTCTATCGCTGGTTCCCCAACTCCGAGCGTTGGCAGCTCTGGATCAACGAGAATGAGCAGATCATCAACCAAAGCGGTGGTGATTTGATCGTTGGGACGACCTACACCTACCGCTTGCGCTGCGAGAGCCTCGCCGGCGGCCAGACCTTCTACGCCATCAAGTTCTGGGAGGAAGGGACGATGGAGCCGGGCCCGTGGACCTTCAGCCACATCACCAATCCAGGCGACCCGGCGACCGGTTCCTTTGCCCTCTTCGCGCACCACGTGGATGTGGCCATCGGAGACATTCAGGTCACCCAGCTGCCCTAGCTAGAGGGAATAGCGGCCGATTGGGGCTTCGTGTGCCCATGCGCGGAGGTCCGGGGGATGCAGTTCACTGCTCTCTCGGACTTTCGCCACGTTTCCTGTCACAGGCTGCGGAGCCCTGGCATGGATAGGGTATGGAGCCGACCGGAGCATCGCCGCACTCGCTGACGGCTGAGGATCTTGCGCGGCAGGATCGCTGGCTGCGGGGACTCGTGCGGGGGCTGGTAGCGGAGTCCGAGGTGGACGACGTCGTGCAGCAGACCTGGGCCGCCGCCGTGGCGAGCGAGGGTGTGGGGCGGGGCTCGCGGGCTTGGCTTGGGGCGGTGGCGAAGCGCATGGCGCTGCGTACGCACCGCAGCCGGCGGCACCGCGCGGATCGGGAGCGGGCGGCGGCCAGGGCTGAGGTCATGCAGGACACGGCCGAGGCCTGGAGTTGCTCGAGCTGCAGCAGAACGTGCTCGATGCGGTGAGGGGGCTGCGGGAGCCCTACGCGACGCCGATCCTGCTGCGCTACGTGCACGGATACCCGCTGGCCGAGGTGGCGGGGCGGATGGGCGTCAGCGAAGCGACAGTGCGCCAGCGCATCAAGCGCGGGCTGGATCAGCTGCGCGCCGACCTTGGCTCGCGCTACGCGGACGACTGGCGAGAGATGCCCGCCCTTGGCCCCTGGCTTGGGCTTGGGATGTACAACATGAAGAAATCGACCCTGCTCGTCGGCGCTGCTCTCTTGGTCGGGGCGCTCACCACTACGGCTATCCTTGTGAAGAGTGGGGCG
>CAYWNK010000154.1:0-15187 GCA_964459495.1 uncultured Planctomycetaceae bacterium | reverse complement strand
GGGACGCGCTTCGCTACCGGGTGCGTGCCCGGGACGCCGGGGCGCGGGCGGCGCTGCGCGCTGCGTTGATCGAGGCGGAGGACTCGGCGCGCCTGCCGGATTGGACGGCAGCGGACGCGACGGGGGTGGTCTGGCAGGGGCGCCGCATCGTGTGGGCAGATCTCTCCGCGGAACAGCTGATCGCGATGGCCGAATCGGCGGGCGCGGCAGATAGCGAAGGCCTGACGTCGGAGCTCTTGGCCTTGGTCGACGGCAGCGGGGCGCGTGCGGCGAGCCAGCGCCTGCAGGCTGCCTGGCAGGCGGGAGACTGGACGACCCAGGAGCGAGACGAACTCCTCGCCCTGCATCGAGGGGTCTCCAGCGGTACGAATTTCCGCTTCGAGGACGGCTTGTTTCGGCTGGCCTTGGAGGTGGAGTCGGCGCAGCTGGGCGCCGGGTACGAGGAGTCCCTCGGCCTGCTGGTGGACGGTGGAACCGCCGAGCGGGACGCGGCCTGGTCCGAGCTCGCAGAGCTTGCGCTGAGCCAAAGGGCCGCAGCGACGGGTCTACGCGGCGCGATCTCCAAGCGGCTGCAGAGCGTGGGGACGCGCGTGCTGGAGGCCCCTGAGATCGGGCGGTTCCGGCGCCTGGCCGACACGCGCGACCTGCTGGACCGGCTGCGGGCAAAGGCACTGGAGATCATCGAAGACAAGGATCGGTACTTCTATCCCTACGTGATTCGAGAGGTCGGCGCGGAGCGTTATGCGGCCTATGTCGCGGTGCAGCGCGACCTGGACGCGACCGTGGAAAAGGCCTCCAAGCTCTGGAATCGCAGCGAGCCTCCGGTAGCCCTGTCCGCCGATTTCCGGGCGCTGCTCGGGGATCTGCGCTGGTGCATCGATCGTTTGGGGGAGCTTGACCATCCCGCGCCGTTGCCCCCCGGTCTCCCCTCCTGGATCGAAGGCGTCGACCCGCGGGCAGAGCTCGTCGGTTTGCGCGAGTTCGCCTGGTCCAGGTCGGAGCTGGAGGAGTATGCGCTTTGGGAGAAGATCGACGCCGAGAGCGCTCGCCGCTACGGGGTGTACGGTAGTGCCCGCGACCTAGACGGGGCAGAACGGGAGATGGTCGCGGTGACCAACCGCTATCGCCGGATGCTGGGACGTAGACCCTTGGCCTGGAACCCAAACCTGCAGGGAGCAGCAGCCAGGCATTCCGTGTACATGGCGGACACCGGCGAGCTGGGACACATCGAGAACAGCTCCTATCCCACCCCTGGCGATCGCCTGGCCGCCGAGGGCTACCGGGGTCAAGGGGCCGAGAACTGCTACGCCGGCGAAACCACGCCCCTCAGCGCCCACAAGTCCTGGCTGAGGTCGAGCTCCCACCATCGCAATCTGCTGCAGAAGGACTTTACGGAGATCGGAGCGGCCCTGCATGGGGCCTACTGGACCCAGGTCTTCGGCAAGGACACCTCCCTGTTGATCCGCCTGGGACGCTAGCCTGCGCTACCGGTTCGGGTACGCTCCTATCCGTTCCCCCCAAGTGCGACCAATTCCCTATGCAGTTGATCCTTGAAGAGAACGGTGAGACGCGCCGTTTCCGCCTTCCCAACGGCACTCTCACCGTGGGCTCTGCCGAAGCCTGCACCCTGACGGTAGCCTCCGAAGACGTAGCCGAAGTGCACCTTGAACTGCAGATCGCAGACGGCCAGGTGACGGTCGTGCCGCGCAAGGGCGTGTCGCCCGTCAAGCTCGGGGGTGCACCGATGCAGGAGTCCGCTGAGCTGCTGCCGGGCATGAGCGTTCAGTTCGGCTCGGCGAAGCTCAGTCTCGTCGATCCGGAGGCAGGGCCGGCTGTCTCCGGCAAGGTGACTGCGGCGAAGAGGACGGCGCGGGCCGGCGCGGCGCGGACCAAGAGCCGCACGTCCAGCGCGGGTTCGGGGGGCAAAGCCACCGTGCGGCGCCGCGCCCGCGCTCCTCAGCAGAAGGGCCTGCCCACCTGGGCGATCTTGGCCATGGCAGTGCCCCTACTGTTCGTAGGCTACAAGATGTTCGTGTCGTTCTCCGAGAGCACCGGTGCCCGTGCCTTCAGCGCGAAGACCAGTCACGCCCGGATCACCGAGGCGATCGCCACCGGCGACTACAAAACCGCAGAGTCCGAGTTCGCCAAAGTGGACGCACAGGCGGATTTGAGCGCGGACTGGTTGACGAGCTTCCGCGGGCTGCGCGAAAAACTGAAGAAGCAAAACGCAGCCGGCAAGCGGGTCACTGACAACTCCAGTGGATCGATCTTCCTCGAAAAACAGCTCAAGAACTACATCGACAAGTACCTGACCAAGAACGGTCGCTCGGAGGCGCGCGTCTTTGTGAAGCGGGCCGATGATTTCATCGAGCGCTGGCCGACCCATTCCGATCTCGATTGGGTCAAGCGCATGCGCGGGCAGTTTGCGACGGTGGGGCGTATGGACGAAGAGCCGACCCTGCAGGACGTGACCTGGGAGGCGAACACCCTCACCTGGGCTTACCCGCGCAACTACAAGGCGGCCCTTCAGGTGCTGAGTGACTTCGAAGCCAGTGCCTCAGCGGCGGAGGCCGCCACGGTGCGGGGTCTGATCGCGACCTACAAGGACGGCGAAAAAGAGTACTTCGACGAGCGCCTTGACCTCGCTGCCGGCGTGTATGAGGACGGCGCGAAGGGCAAGGCCTTGGGCTACTGCGTGGAGTTGGTCAAAGGCATCCACGACCCGGACATGGAAAACGACGCCGCCAGGCGCATCACGAAGATGGCCGGCGTGAAGGACGCGTTGAGCGGGATCAAGAAGGGGCGCCCCAAGGAATTCGAGATGCTCAAGAAAAACGCGATCCTGAAGGCCTACTTCCAAGAGGTCGGGCTTCTCTAACCAAGCCCCCTTGCGGGGCCCTCGACAGAATTCCGGATCGGCTGCCTTTGGCGACCGGTCCGGAGTCTTGCTGTGATTCGGCCTGGGGGATGGGCTGATCCTCGCCGAAACCTCACTGCCGGCCGAACCACCGACCGAGGTACAGGAACTGGGGCATCCAGTGGCTGACGACCGTGAAGTCGCCGGCCCAGAGGTCCTCCCGTTCGAGCAGGGTCGCGACCCGTTCCGCATAGGCCGGCTTTCCCGCGAGAGGCCAGATGCGGCAGAGCTCTCGGCCGAGCACGTGCACGTCGCGCAGGCTGACTTCAGCGGGCCAGGGGCCGAGCTTTCCGGGACTGTAGTCGGACCTGCGCGCTGGGTCCTCGAGGGCGAAGAGGGCGGGGACCCAGAGGAAGTCGTAGGGGTGGGGGCGGAACGCGTCCTCGCGGGCATCGAAGGTCGCGCGTCCGGGGAGAAGCTTGGTCTCGCGTAGGGCTGCCAGGCGGGCCGGTCC
Source organism: uncultured Planctomycetaceae bacterium (assembly GCA_964459495.1). GTDB lineage: Bacteria > Planctomycetota > UBA1135 > UBA1135 > CAYWNK01. The sequence continues at coordinate 11,816 of CAYWNK010000154.1, read as the reverse complement.
CTGGGCGGACACCGGCTCGCTCCAGCGCAGGAGCAGGTAGGTCCAGAGCCACGAGGTGTAGTCACCCACGTAGCGGGCTGGCCTCGTCTCGCCCTCGGCGTTTTCCCTTGCTTGGCGTTCGGGAAAGCCGCGCTCTTCCAGGGCGCTGAGGAGCCGATCCTCGTGCAGCTCACGCAGCTTGAGGAGCCGAGGATGATCCTGGCGACCCTCCGCGGGATGTCGGCCCAGCTCCGACAGCAGCATCACGAACCAGGCCTCGTCGTAGGGCCAGGTGTAGAGCAGCTTGCGCGGGCGAAGGATGAGTGTCTCGCTCTCGTGCTCGAGGTCCTCGATGGCAAGGCGCGTGCGCACCCATTGGCTGGCTTGGGGATCGTCGTCGATCCGCGCTTGGACCAGCAGAGCCCAGTGGGCGATCACGCAGGAGTGCCAGTCATACGAGCCGTCGAAGATCGTCTCGCGCTTCATCTTGACCGGGAAGGCCGTCGAAGGCTTGGGCACGTAGAGGCCGGCACGCATGAGTTCGAGCATGCGGGTGAGCGCGGCGTCGGTGGGCTCGGCACTCTCGGGAACTGCCTTCTCGGATCGGGCGGCCGGGGCCGCAGCGACCTGCGGATCTTGTTCAGCGGACCGGGGTTCGGGGAGCAGCATGCAGGCGCCGAGCAGCAAGGCGAAACGGATCATGGACACCAGGGTAGCCTTGTTCGGCGACGCGGCTACCGTACGGCCCATGCAGACCGCAGTCCTTCGGCGCCGCGCCCTCGGCGTCGGGCTCGTGGCCATGCTGGCCTCGTCCCCGGGGCAGACCTACATGGTGTCGGCCTTCCACGGCTCCTGGACGGCGGAGCTCGGCCTCAGCAAGACGGAATTGGGCTCCTGGTATGCGGGCGGGAGCGTGGCGGCATCCTTGTGCCTAGTGGCGGTGGGGCGCCTCTCGGACAGCCGCGGGCCGCGCTTCACCTTGGCCCTGGTGGCGCTGGCGCTGGCGGCCGGCTGCGGGGTCATGTCCCTGGCGGCGGGCGGGCTCAGCCTAGCTCTTGGCTTCTTCCTGATCCGTCTCTTCGGCCAGGGTTCGATGGGTCTGGTGAGCGGCCATGCTGTGGCGCTTGCCTTCGATAAGGGTCTTGGCAAGGCCGAGGGCCTGCGGGTCAGCGCGATCTCGGTTGCTGTGGGCCTGGCGCCCGGGCTTGCGGTCTGGCTGATCGATGTCGTTGGCTGGCGGACGGCGTACCTGGTGCTCGGTGCGGCGGTGGTGGCTGCGGTGGTGCCGGCTTCGCGCCTGTTGCCGCGGCCCAGGGCAGCCGTGGACGCGAACCCGAGCGACAGCTCGGGCGAGGCCACGGGAGTCGTACCCGACGATGAAGGGGGGGACCGTCGACCGGACCTCGAGGGGGGTCACAGCCTGGCCGAGGCCCTGCGGACCCGCAACTACGCCCTGATCGGCGCAGCGATCGTGCTGCACGCGGCCGGGGTGACCGCGGTGCACTTCCACTCGCAGCCGCTCTTCGGCGCGCTTGGCCTCGATGGGCCGGTGGCGGCCGCCCGGGGCATGTCGGTGTTTGCGGCCTGCATGCTGGCGGCCAGCCTATCCGGCGGGTGGTTCGTGGATCGAACTCGGACCGGTGTTCCCTTCGCCGTCTCGAGCACGGCGATGGGGGCCTCGCTGCTGCTGCTGGATGGCCGCCTAGGCGCAGGCGGAGCCTTCGCCGGCATGGGCCTGCTGGGCCTGGCCCAAGGCCTCGCTGGGGTCGCGATCGTGCCCAGCGTCGCGGCCTGCTTCGGCCGCCGGCACTTCGGCGCAGTGCGTGGTTCCTTTGCGACCTTGACGGTGGCGGGCGCGAGCCTGGGACCGATCGTGCTGGGCTACGCCGCGGACCGCGGTGGCTTCGCGCCGGGCCTGCAGGTGTTCGCCGCCTGCTGCATTCCCGTAGCTGCCCTATCCTGGTGCCTGATTCGACCCCGGCCGGCCACGGCCAATTCCAGCCCCGGCTTGACCTGAAATCGATGTCCCTTCTCCTGGGGCAGCGCTCGTATCCCACCAACGATGCAGAACCTCTTTTGTTCCGCCGCCATGGCGGTACTCGCCCTACCGCAATCCACCCTCCAGGAAGAGCTTTCGAGCCTGCTCTCCGCTGCACCGGAGGCGCGCGCGGCCATCGTCGAGCGGATCTTGATCGGGAATCCTGCTGGGGATGTGCTGGCGGATGCCCTAGCAGCGGGCGTGGCTCCTGCGCCGGACGGGGACGCGCTGGAGGCCGGATGGTCGGCCTGGACCGCGACCGATACCGCCGGCGTCAGTCGGCCCTACCAGCTCTACCTCCCGGCTTCGGTGGCCGCTGGCGAGGCGCCCAGCGCGCTGCTGATTCACATGCACGGCGGTGTCGGTCGCCCCGAGTTCGGGGAGGGGCTCGGCTCGCCCAACGCCACCGGCTATGGCAGTCTGCTTTGGCCCGACCTTGCGGACGAGCATGGCTTCGCGCTGGTCTGTCCCCAGGGCCGCGAGGATACGGTTTGGTGGAGCGACAGCGGCGTGAGCCACGTGGCCGCCACCCTGCGGGATGTGAGGCGCAGGATCGAGGTGCCCGATCGCCGCATCTTCGGCACCGGCTTCTCGGACGGGGCCTCGGGCTGCTACTACCTGGCCATGGCCGCGCCGGGTCCCTTCGCCGGCTTCATCGCGATGAATGGCCACCCCGCGGTGGCCTCCTCGGCATCGGGCCGCCAGGTGTACCTGCGCAACCTGATGACGACGCGCACCATCGCGGCGATGACCCAGGAGGACTCGCTCTATCCCTCGCACTCGGTCTTGCCGCACCTCACGCCGGCGATGGCGGAGGGGGCGGATCTTGTGCTGCTCTCCTACCCGAACATGGGGCATCGGCCGAGCTACTTCGACGAGCAGAAGGGCCTCTTCGTGCGCTTTCTCTTCGAGACCGAGCGCGAGGAGGCGCCCGAGCGGGTGCGCTGGCTGGCCTCGGAGACGGCGCTGGGGCGCGCGTCTTGGTTGGAGCTCCTGGAGCTCGGTGTCGGCCCAGACGACGCCCCGGCCCTCGAGGACATCAACGTGATGACGAGCCCCGGCCGCGTGCGGCTCGGGGTGTCCATGGAGCCCGGGTCCACGGTCGCGAGCAGCGTGATCGAAGGTTCGGCGAGCGCCGTTGCGGGTCTGCTGGTTGGTGACGAGCTGACCGCCTTCGATGGCGGCGCGCTTGCCTCCACCCAGGATCTGCGCCTGGCCCTGCGCCAAAAGACCTACGGCGACGAGTTCACCCTTTCGATTCGCCGGGATGGCAAGGCTCTGGATTTGCAGGGTGTGTTCCCGCCCTTCGAGCCCGAGCCCATCTACGCGCGGTCCCAATCCACGTCCCATATGGACTGCAGGGTGGTTGTCGAAGACGGAAGCCTGCGGGTGGAGGCGACCGCCCGTGGCGTGCGCCGCGCGAGGATTTGGCTGACCCGGGAGCAGGCTGCGGCAGGTACGGCGAACGTCTCGGTGAACGGCGCATCCAGCGTGCTCCCAGTGCAGCGCCTGAGCGCCGAGCAAGTCCTCGAACGCTTCGCAGCCGATGGCGATGGGGCGGGCCTGCGCATGCACTTCCTCGACCTGGAGCTGCCGTAGCCGGAACGCAGAACGTAGGCGAGGCTCAATCCACCGCTTTCAGGTTGCTTCTCCGCTGCAGCCAATGCGAGCAAGGTAGGGAGCCCGGGGAACTTGGAATGGCCTGGCGAGATTGGGCCTTTTCAATTCGCCCCGTCTCCGACCATTCCTCGATTGACGGTTTTCGATCCTGGGCGTAGTTTGTCGATGTCTTTCCTGCTAAGCCGCTTGCCCAGGGGCGCTTGATGGGGGGATGTCTCATTCGCAACTGACGATTCGTCACCCAGCACAGCAATTTGTCGCGCCACGACGAATTCACGGGGCACGAGTCGGCACCCCCCTGCCCTCCGCCACGATGAAAATTGCAAGACGCTGGCGCGCTGCCGCGCGCCAGGATCGCTTCCATGCATTCACCCTCGGAGCTCTGCTTCTGGCACTAGCCATCGGCTGCACCTCGGGCTTGGATGGCGGACCCATTGTGATTTCCACGAGCAGTTCCTCCCCAAACCTACGCTCGGGCATCGACCTTGGTTTCAGCCTGGGTGGATCCACTGAGGGCGCGGAGGGGGAAGGAGGTCTCGATCTCGACTACGCGATCGCAGGTGGCCTGGTCCCCGATGTGGATATGGTCAGTAGCGTGCCAGGCTACGAGGACGGCAACCTGCCGGTGATCTTTGTCGCCTTCGTGACGAGCGCGAACATCGATGACCCCAATGGAGATGGCGATCCGGCTGCTTCCTTGGATCCAGAGGTGCAGAACGATCCAAACGGGGGCAGGGATGTCGTGATCGCGGCGATTCCCGGCCTGGACCTCAGCACGGTGGACAACCCTGCAAGTTTCAAGATCGGCTTGGACTCACGGGTCTTCTCCCAGGCCGTTGCGCCCTTCATGCGGCATCCGCGCTGCACGACGTGCCATTTGATGCGACTGGAGACGGACGTTGACGGCGACAATATGCCGGACTTCGGAATCAAGAATCATTTGGGCGGCGATCCGCCGGTCGACAACTCCAACTGCCAGACCTGCCACATGGCGATCGGGGAGGACTGGCTGGCTCCTCCGATTGCGGACGGGAACCCCGAGGCCTTCAGGCTGATCGATCAAACCGACGAGTTCTTGTTCGAGCTGGCCAACACGGTTCCAGAGGGAGATCTGCTAGAGCACTTTGAGGGTGACGCCCGGGTCGACTGGGCCCTTGGTGTTCCATTTGGAAGTCCGGCTAGGCCTGGCATGCTGCCGACGAACGACGGCATGAACGGAATCGCCGATGACGATCACGATGGAGTCGAGGAGAAGGAAGACACCGACGGAGTTGCTAGGTCGGTGCCCGGGGGGAAAGAGGCAGCTCTCGATCGAGTTCGAGCGTGGTTGGCCACAAAGGACGACTATGGCCTAGAACAGCCCCTGTTGAACAACGACGAGCGCGGGGTTGCGGACGTGGCCCTGGCGAGTCGCTCGGCGAGCGCAGCTGCATCGGCGGGCGCTATGGAGTCGTTCGCGCCAGCACTGACTTATGTCCCGAACGGCGATTACCTACCGGGTTCCGGCGATCCGGTCGGCACTCTGCACGTGGCGTTCGTGTCCATGGCGACGGATCTAGTCGATGGCATCATCGACAATAATTCAGAGGCGGATGTTTTCCTCTCGCGTATCGACGTTCGCGTCAACGAAGACAGTGTCGGAAATGCGGACGCGGGCAACCTGAACTTGACCCACGTGGGAACCGAGCTGGTGAGTCAGTCGGTGGCCGGCATGTCCACCGGGAATGACGCCTCCGGGTTCGCCGATGGGCAGGCCTGGGGAGGAGTCTCCATCGGGGGGATGGAAGGCCAAACGGTGGCCTTCGCATCCACCGCCACCGATCTTGTCGGAACCATGCCGACGGATTTCAACGACACCAACGGCCCAGATGCGCCTGACGTGTTCGTCCGCAGGACGGACCTGATGCAGACCATCGTAGGCTCCCGGGGCCCGGCCAGCGAGACGACGGGTGGAAATGGTGCATCGATGGGGCCAGACCTTAGCGTGGGGGGGCGCGCTCTGGCCTTCGAGTCCAGCGCCACTGATCTGGATTTCAACGCGGCCATGGACGCGAACGGGGTGCAGGACATCTACGTGGCGCAGCTTCCCCACGCCGACATGCAGTTGGAGGTCCAGGACCTCCGCCGGGTTTCGCTTGACGCAGATGGCCAGGAGGGCAGTGGTGGCGCCTCCCGGGCGCCGACGGTCTTTGTGTTCGATGAGGGCGCGAGCGACATCGAGCTGCGGGTTGCGTTCGAGTCCGACAAGGATGACCTGGTTCTAAACCAGGACCCGGCATCCAATACGAATGTCTTTCTCCGCGATGACCGCCGCAACACGACGGTTCTGCTCAGCCAGATCCTGGGTCCGGACGGAGAGCCGGTGATCGGCGCGGCGACGCAGAGGATGACCCTAGACCCCGCACCCGCCGACTCCCGTGCGCCACAGATTTCGGCAGACGGTCGATCGGTCGTCTTTGAAAGCCTAGCAGAGAACATCGACAACAATCGGCCGGACGACGAGAACTACGAATGGGATGTGTTCGTCGCCGATCTGTCGCAGTTCGCTGAGCAGGGGTTCATCTATCCCTTCCGAGCGAGTGTTACTGCGGGTGGAGGGGACGGGGACGGTGCGTCCATCGGTGCCCGAGTCGGAAGCTTCACCGGGGACTCACCTTTCCCTGAAGGCTTTGCGACGTTCCTGACCGAAGCCGACAATCTGGGAGCATCGGGAGATCTGCCGCTGGTGTCCCTGTTTCTGACGGAGACGGGCAGCCTGGGCGCGCGCTTCGATCCATCCGTCGAGAAGGCTGGACCGGCGCCGATCGTTGTCAATTTCTCGGACGAGTCCAGTGGATCGCCGACAGCTTGGGCCTGGGACTTCGGGGTCCCGGGCACGAACACCGATACGTCGATCGATCAAAACCCCGTCTTTGAGTTCACCGATGCCGGTGTCTACACCGTGACTCTGGAGGTGACCAGCGATCTCGGCACAGCGAGTACGACTCGGGTGGTTCGGATTGTGGACGTGATAAGCGAACCGGGCATCCTGCCGACCATCGTCCCGGATCAGAACTTCGAGAACGCAATGGTGACTAGCGACAATCGGGTGGTTGGTATTCGTCCCTTCTCGGTGCAGTTCCGGGCCCAGGTTGACCCGGATGACTGCCCGGAGACCTACTCCTGGGATGTGGATGGGGACGGCGTTGAGGACTACACGACTGAGCAGATCGAGGTGGACTACACGGACGCTCGCTTGGGCGAGCTGCAGAACATTAGCCTGGTCGTCACGAATCCGGCCGGTGCTTCAGAGCCCCAGATGACGACGGTCGGGATTTTTAATCCTGTGACAGCGGCCTTCACTCCCGATGACACGGACATCGTCGTGCCCGTCGGTGTGCCCTTTGTCCAGAGCTTCGATTCAAGTGCCACGACGGGCGACGTCTACGATGGCTCTGAGCCCGGGGTCATCGCATTCCAATGGTCCTTTGGCGACGATGCCACCCCGAGTGAGTCGACGGAGGCGAATCCCCAGAACGTCCAGTTCCCCGCCTCCTCAGAGCCGTACGCGGTGATGCTCACAGTGACCGGCAACGGGCTTGACGAATCGGAGGCCGAGGCCACGATTCAGGTGTACGAGCAGGTCACGGCGGTAGCATCGGTACTTCCGGGCGGGCTTACCGTTGGCGTCGCCGACTCGGACACGTTCGCCTTCATCTCAGACGGGTCGAGCATGGGTCCAGGTGTCACCTACGAGTGGTTCCAGGGCAATCCCGGTGCGGGAGGGGTGAGCTTGGGCCCAGGGATGCAGCTAGAAACCACCCTGAGCTTGCCCGGTGGAGGATCGTCTGCCGTCGAGGTGTTCCTCATGGTGAACGGATCCGTCGGCACCAGCGGCATGACCAATGAGAGCCTTTCTCTTCCCGTGACCGTCGACGTGTTCCCCCCCGTCGTGGCGAGTTTTACTTCGGATCCTTCACGGCAGGACCTGATGATGAACGGTCTCATACCCAATGACTCTGTCGTATTCACGTCCCAGGTGATGAGCCCGGGGGCAACTGTGGAGTGGTATGACGACCCCAATTGGAATGGGATGACGGACCCTCCCGGGGGAGGCGTGCTCAGCTCTGACACGGTGTTCAATCCCACCTATACAGGAGATGGGAACCACCAGGTCATCTTGCGCGCGCAGGGCCCAGGCAACGATTCCTCCTTCGACTTCGTTGAGTTCGGCGTGGGGTCATTTGTGGATTTCACCGTCACCTTCGATGACCCTGCAACTGGCCAGGAGTACACGTTCACGGATACCAGCAGTCCTCCGAACATGCCGCAGTCTTTGGTCTGGGACTTCGGGGATGGAAGCCCTGACGGATCCGGAGTGACCGACACGCATACCTACAGCGTGCCGGGCACGAAGGATGTCAAACTCACCTACATCACAGCGGGGGGGACGCCCGGAATGCTGGTGAAAGAAGTCCCTGTCTTCAATCCCACGATAGCCAGCTTTACCTTCCCGACGTTGATTCCGGATGCTCCTGGCACCGTGGAGTTCACGAGCACTTCGACTGGCGACGGACTCGCGTCGGCGGGGGGCAACCTCGTGTTGACCTGGGACTTTGGAGATCCAAACACCGCAAACGACACCGCCACGGGACAAGTGGTTGAATACGAGTTTCCGATCAGCGGGATCTACGAGGTGGTGCTTACGGTCAACGGGGAAGGTGGAGAGGACACCGAACCGGCAATGATCTTCGTGCCGGAAGCTGTTGAAGCGGGTCTTATGGCGACAAGCGCAACCATGGTGACACACGGCACAGGCGTCACTTTCGAGAGTACTTCTACGGGGACGATTACCAGCTACGAATGGCGAACTCTCCTGGATGGCATGGTGATCGATTCGGAGGGCGATACGGCGACCTCGGCCGCAGACGTCGATGCTTACACGTTCACAACTAGCCTGTCAGGCATGTACGACGTCGAGCTGACGGTGACCGGTCCGAACGGTTCTGACACGACGCAATTCCCTAGCCAGGTCATCGTCGGGCCTGGATTCGGGGCGGTCTTCGCCAATATCGAAGCGAATTGCCTGAGCTGCCATACCCCTGCCGGGATGAGTGGTGGGCTCGTCTTCGAACAGGGCGAAGAAGAAGATGCCTACCTCCGCTTGGTGGGAATCCCAGCTAACGTGAGCGGGCCGTGCATGGGTTTCGATCGTGTGCGGGCCTTTGATCTCAGCGAAAGTGTTCTCTATCAGCTGGTGTTGAACCCTCCGGGATCGTCTACCTGCGGCACCGTGCAAGACCAAGCATCGATGGCCGCCGGGGACGAACTCACGATTCAAGAGTGGATCGAATTCGGCGCCCAGCGATGATCTTCAGCAACGACATGAACGCCTCACTCCGCCCTGATACGCCGAACTCCTGCGGGGGGCGACGGACAGTGACCAAGGTCGGTGTGTCCCGATCAATCGACTACGAGTGGGAGACCGCTGTGGGGGCCTCTCGCCTGAGCACCGTGCTCTGTGTGCTCGCTCTCGGCATCACCGGCTGCGCCGTAGTGGACTCACTATCCTCCGGGCTACGCTCCGTCGGGCGCTGGGCGGAGGGCTTCGCGTTCGGCAGCGGGGAGGTCGTCGATGGGGAACAGCAAGGCGATTGGGAATTCCAGTACGAAGGGGGCCAGCTCCGCGCGCGCGGCAAGTACAAGGACGACGTGCAGGATGGGCCCTGGACGTACTGGTATGCCAACGGCGACAAGGAGTGGGAGGGGACCTTTGTCGACAGCCTGCGGAGCGGTCGCTGGACCTACTGGCACAAGGGCGAGACGCCTAAAGCCCAGGGGGTCTTCGTCGACGGCCGGGAGTTTGGCGAGTGGATCTTTTGGTCCGCCCGTGGCTCGATCAGTCAGCGCGGTGCCTTCCTCAATGGGCGCAGGACCGGGCTTTGGACCTACTTTGATGACCGTGGTTCCAGAACGGCGGAGGGCCACTGCTACGACGGCGTGGAAGTTGGTCTCTGGAGATTTTGGGACGCCGACGGACAGCGCAGTGAGGAGTGGCACGACTATCCCGATGGGGTCGAGGCGGCGCTGGACACATGGGAGAACGGGACCGCCAGGAGGGAGGGCTTTCTCGTGAACGGGCGGCAGGACGGCCTCTGGGTGATACGGCACCGGGGCGGTGAACTGCGCATGCTGGGACAGTTCCGGGATGGTTCCGCGGACGGCACTTGGGCGGCGTTTCGATCGGGCGGTACGGCCTTCGCGACCGGCGAGGTCGAGCGTGGCCGGCCCGTGGGCGACTGGGAGATTCGCGGCGACGACGGGCGCAGCACTTGGAGCGCCAGTGGCTCGAGCAATCCCCCTCCCATGCGGGGCGAGTGGTCAAGGGACGACTTGGCTGAGTCCGTTCCGGTCGAGGAGGCTCTGGGGGCTTGGATCGCCGAGTCCATGTCTCGCGTGGCCGACGATTCCATCCTCGCCAGCACGGCACCTGTGGATCTCGAACAGAGCGCATCCGGCCTAGAGCTTGCCGAGGCCGTAGCCAAGCCCAGTGTCCCGGTGAGCGCCCAGCCGTGGACGTCGCGGGAACTGAAGGAGTTCTCGGACTACGTACGCGCGTATGAGCTGGGCGAGCTGCCCGCTCGTCTGGCATCTCGCTACGGGGCTGCAAGGCGGCGAGTGGCGGAGAAGGCTGCCCTGGCCACCGGCGGTGACGCTGCGCGAATGGCCGGTTTCCTTGGGAACCCCCTGCCCCTGACGTACTACCGGAACGGCAAAGGAGAGCTCTTCGACGTGGTTCCGCCCAAGGGGCGCAGAACGGTCTTGGTCATCCTGCGTGGGTTCGGAGGATCCCTGTGTGTGTATTGTGCTGCGCAGGCCGAGGCCTACTGTCTGCCAGGTACGCTCGAGTCGTTCAAGAAGCTGGGCACCGACGTCTACGTGGTCTTCCCCGGGTCGGAGAACAGTCTGGAGGCCTTCATCAAGAGCTATGAAGCCTTGGTGGAGGGGGAGTGTCCCGTCGACATCCTCTACGAAGATGACTACAAGGTGAGCAAGCGCCTCGGGCTCGAGGGAGCCAAGGTCCTTCCCTCGACCTTCGTGATCGATGACCTGGGGATTGTGCGCTATGCCTACGTGGGCGAAACGGACGAGGATCGGCCGGCGGTGAAAGACATTTTGGAGACCATCGCGGACCTCGCGGCACAGGAATGACGGGCCCCTCTTCATCCGGTCGGCCGGGCATGGCGGACGAGGATCCCGATGAGGATGAGACGCTGGACACCACGCGTGCCTTCGAGGATTCCGACCCGCTCCGCGGGAATGTCGATGAGAAGCCGGCACCTATCCCCGACCCCGCGAGGGACGCGCCGAAGATCAAAGGCGTGACGGTGCAGGGGGTGATTGGCAAGGGCGGCCAGGGCATGGTGTACAGCGGCCTCCAGGACTTCATTTCCAGGAAAGTGGCGATCAAGGTGCTCCTCAAGGGAGCGAGCGAGGACTACCAGAACCGCTTCCGCCGGGAGGCCCGGATTCTTGCTGGCCTGCAGCATCCTCATATCGTGACCTGCTATCACGCGGACGTCACGGAGCTGGGAGAGTGCTACCTGCTTATGGAGCTGATCGAAGGCCCCGATCTCGATCGCTACATCCGTAAGTTCGGCCCGTTGGACCCCTGCGACGCCCTGCAGGTGGTGCACGACATCGCAACGGCGCTGGAGCACGGATGCAAGACTTCGATCATTCACCGCGACGTCAAGCCCCAAAACGTACTCCTGCATCCGCAGGTCGAGGAAGGGCCCTTCCCTTACCGCGCCAAGCTCGCGGACCTTGGCCTGGCGCGGGTGACCGACGAGAGCTCAGACTTTTCGAAGTTGACCATGCAGGGGGCGGTCATGGGAACGCCTTCCACGATGGCTCCCGAGCAGTTCGACGACCCTGAGAGCGTCGACTTTCGCGCGGACATCTACGGTCTGGGCTGCGTCCTTTATCAGACCCTGGCAGGGCGGCTTCCCTTCGCCGGTCAGACATTCTCTCAGATCTTCAAACAGAAGGTGGTCGGCGAACTCCCCGACCTGCGGGAGGAATGCTCAGACCTGCCCGATTCCGTCTACCGCCTGGTCATGCGGATGCTGGATCCGGATCGGGAGAATCGGCAGCAAAGCTACGCCGAGCTGATCGAGGAGTTGGATGCGGAGATCAC
>CAYWNK010000153.1:0-15407 GCA_964459495.1 uncultured Planctomycetaceae bacterium | reverse complement strand
CCCCTAACCCAGCTCCTCAACCGCTTCAGCGACGGCGACCGTAGCATCCACAACGAACTCGCCGAGCGCATCCGCGAGGACCTCCATCGCATCGCCGGGGCGCCCATGCGCGGCCGCAGCGATCCCGTCCTCCAGCCGACGATGCTGGTCAACGAAGCCTGGCTCAAGCTGACCGGGCGCGACCAACTCCGCTTTGAGGACCGACGGGCATTTTTTGTGCTTGCCAGCCAGGTCATGCGCTCCGTGCTCGTGGATCACGTCCGCGCCGTGGGCGCACAAAAGCGCGGCGGAGACCGGGAGCGGGACCGCCAGAGCATCAGCCTCCTGGTCGGTAGCGAGGGCAAGTCCAGCTCCGACAATGGAGTCGACCTCTTGGATCTCGACGAGGCTCTGACCGCACTCGCCGCCAAGGACCCCGAGCTCGCCGAGCTTGCGGAACTACGCCTATTCGGCGGCCTGAGCCAGGCCGAAATCGCTGTGGAAACCGCTGTATCCCCAAGCACAGCAGATCGCCGCTGGCGCCTCGCACGCGCCTGGCTGCGGCTCCGACTCAAGGACTAGCGCCAATCCCCCCTAACGCCCAAGCCGCGTCCGAACCTCCGCAAGTTCCGCCCCGCGCCCAAGGCCCTCCAACGCAAGCGCCTGAACCTCCCAGATCGGACGCTTGCCCCCCGCCAGGAATTGGCCACCGCTGGCCAAGTCATCCTCGAGAACGCGCATCCGGCCAAGCGCCCCCTCGAACGCCTTGCGATCGAGTTCCAAGCGCGCAAGCACCAGCTCGGCCGCGACCCGGTGCGCGGGTTCCCCCGGCGTCAATTCGCCGGCCAGCACCAAGGCCTGCTCCGCCAGCGCTTGAGCACCGGCCTCCCCCATCTGACGCGCCAACTCGGCCCGCAGCGCCGCGGTCTGCACCTCGATGTCCCCAGGCTCGTGCGGATAGGAGCTGATCGACTCCTCCAACTCCACCATGGACAGCCCAGCCTCCTGCGCCCGGCCCTGATCCAACAGGCACCGCGTCCAGAGACTTGCTAGCGAATACCTGTTCTGGGGAGACTCCCCGCCCGCCTCCAGCACGGGCCGCGCGAGCGATAGTAGCTCCTCCGCCGCTATGCTCTCCCCCTGCGCCAGGCGAACCCGCGAAAGCCCCATCTGCGCTGTGGCCCGCATGACGGAGTCGACGCCGAACTCCCGTTCCGCAAAGTCGATCGCTTCGGTGTACCACCTCACCGCCTCGTCCAATTTGCCCTGGGCCGCGATCAGCCCCGCAATCGTCTTGCGCATCCCCACCTGGGTTCCTGGCTTCTCCCCCTCGTAGTGGGCCAGGTCCTTGCGCATGAGAACCTCCGCTTCCGCCGCCTGCCCTAGGTTGCGCAGGCAGACCGCCAGGTTGAAGCGCAGGTACGCAGCACGGTGATGGAACTCGCCAAAGACGCGCTCCGCGATCGGCAGCGCACGCCGGCTGAGATCCGCCGACTCCTGCACGCGCCCCGTTCGCTCGAGTAGATCTGCGTAGGCCGCCGCAGCCTGCAGTCGGTAGGCGGACTCCTCCTCGAAGTGCTCCTGGGCGCCGGCCCATGCCGCAGCCAGGTATTTGCCCGCCGGTTCAAACTCGCGCAGATGGATGTAGCTTTGGCCAATCCACGTTTCCAGGTACGTACGCACCCGAGGGTCGCGCGTATGGGGAAGCTTCGTCACGACGCTCTTCTCGATCACGTCGATGACGCGCGCGTCGCGGCCGCCGGTCAGCGGGTTCATGGACTCGCTAAAGAAGCCCAGTACGAAACCGACTTTCTCCATCATCTGCCGCTCGGACTCGGCCCGCTCGCGGGCGGCCCGTTCCTGCGCCAGTGCCTCCGACTCGGAAGTCAATGCATCGGACATGCGCGAGAGCGCCGCGGATTCGCGGGCCAACGCATACTCCGACCGCACCAACCCGATCACCAGCGCCGCGATCGTGCCCAGCCCAAAGGCCAGCGGAGTGCGGTTGCGACGCAGGAATCGCAGCACGGCCGTGGTCTTGCTGAAGGCACCAGCCGCCACGGATTCGTGGCGCAGGAAGCGCCCAAGATCCGCACCAAACTCCGACGCGCTCGCGTAGCGCTGTTTGGGTCCGTGCTCAAGCGCGCGCAGCACCACGCAGCGCAGGTCCCGGGGCAGCTTCTTCGACACCTGCACGTCCCCGCGTTCGACGCGGGCGATCGCAGCAGGGATCGTGAGGCCGCTCACATCGACCGGCGTCGACCCCACCAGCAGCTCGTGCAGCATGCATCCCAACGAGTACACGTCGCTGCGTACGTCGACCGCAAACGACTGCCCGCTCAAGTGTTCAGGACTCATGTAGGCCAGCGTCCCCAGCACGTGCCCGTCCTGGGTTTCCACCATCGTCAACGACAGGGATGAGGCCTCGCGATCGACGACCCGGGCGAGGCCGAAGTCGATCACCTTCACCCGTCCCTCTCCGTCCACGAGCACGTTGCCCGGCTTCAAATCCCGGTGGATCACGCCCTTGGTATGCCCGTAGTGCACAGCCTCGCACACGCCCTGGAAGAGCTTCAGCCTGGCGCGCAGGTCAAGGTCGTGCTCCTCGGCATAGTCCACCAGGGTGCGCGCGTTCGGCACCAGCTCCATCGCGAAGTACGGCACGGCAATCCCCCCGATCTCGCTGGTCCCCGCGCCGTAGACCTGGGCGATGCCTGGGTGCTGGAGCACGCCGAGAATGAGCGCCTCGGTCTGGAAGCGGCGCACCTGGTCGGCGCCCCAGTAGCCCGCCCTCAGGGTCTTGAGCGCGACCGGCCGGCGTGGATTCTCTTGCTCGGCCTCATAGACCGTGCCCATGCCGCCAGAGGCGATGACACGCACCAGCTCGAACGGTCCCACGCGCGTTCCGATCTGCAGCCCCGGAGTCCCGGCCGGCAGAGCCACCAGCGAGTCCCCACTCTCGAGGAACCCGTCCACCGTCAGATCCGCATCCAGAAGCTGTTGCACCTCCGCGAAAAGCGTGCCTTCGCTTCCGCATTGCTCCCGCGCATAGGCCTCGCGCTCCGACGCCGGCAGGTCCAAGGCCGCCTCGAAGATCTCGCGGGCGCGCTTCCAGTCGGCGGTGAACTCGTTGTCTTGCATGGGGAGAGGGCGGGACCCGGTTTCGCGACCTATCGGATCCTAACCGGGAGCGTGCAATCGGTACGGGCAGCTCACCCAGCAACCGGCGGCAAGCGATCCAGCACCCCGCACATTCCCGGGAAAACGCCCGAGAATCGAATTCCCCCGCCCCGCTAGTCGACCAGCGCGAAGCCTGCGGTCACGTCGTACTCCCACACAGCGTTCTCCTCGTGGGCCACCTCGTCGCCATGCTCGTCGGACACCGCGGTGCTCTTCGTATCCACCTGGTAGCAAACCCCCAAGTCCATACTCACGACGCGTCGGCGATTGAGATCCCAGAGTATTCGGCACTCGCCCGCTGCATTCAGCTTCGTGGAGGTCTCCACCTTCCCGGGGACCGTGTAGCCCAGTCCCACTTGCACGACCCCAACCCCATCGACTCGATCGTGCTCCCCGCTCCCCGCCAGCTCCAGCATGAGCTCGAGGTAGCGGCGACCGTGAATCGTCTTCTCGGTCTGCTCCTCGAACGGGATGCGCCACTCCATGCTAGCCCAGAGCATGGACTCGATCGGCAGCTGGACGCCGTACGGCTGATCGGCCATCGGGCGACCCAGCCGGGAGAGATCCGCAACCCACAGGCTTGCCGCCTGCCACTCACCTACCGCTTCGGTCTCTCCCTCGATCAGCGCATCCAACAGCTCCAGGCCATCCAGGTCGGAGCCCAGGGCCTCGGCCAGCGGCTCGCAGGCAGAAGCAAGGTCGCTGCGTTGATCGTCAAGAACCAAGCCGTCGCCGTCCCGCGAATACAGCACGGGTTCTCCCACCAGACAATCGCCGGCTGCATAGAGCGACGAAGCGCCAGGGTAGGGAGCTCCGTCTCTCTCGACCTCCAGCTCGGATTCCAAGCTGAGGGTCTTGCGCGTGACACCTTCGTCGCTGCCGTCGTTCCAGGGCGCTTCCGCCACCGACAGAACCGACCTCGACACGACCTCGACCAGGTCATCATCGCTGTGGAGATGCGATTTCCCATTCAACGTCGACTCCATCTCCCAGTCGACGAGCTTGCCGTGGACGACGATCTGAATCCGACGGGTCAGCGCCCCGGACCGCGCTTCCAACGGTGGGTCCGGCGCACCATCCTGGCGTAGGGCCGGACTGGGCCCAGAGACGACTAGAGCTGCGAGCAGTGCGAGCGATTTCATCTCGCCATGCTACCCGCCCTGCCCTAGCGCCGGCCGCCGCTCCAGCGCCAGAGCGAGCGTGCTCTGTGCAATGTCCTCGGCCGCCGCCTGATCCCGCGCGAGCCGCCCCGCCAAAGCCAGCACCCAGCCCGCCCCAGCGAGACGTGCATCGATATGGGGATCGGGCTCGGGTGCAGGGGAAGTGCTCACGCCCCTATCCTCCCCCGGCGCGTGCAGGCGCGGCGCCCATCTACGGAAAACAAGCGTGACCAACGACGGAAGACTCCGCCGCGCTGTCCCCATCGAGATGCTGCGGGCTAACGCGCCTGGCCGGTCTCGCGCCACTCCACCCCAAAGGAAGCGTACACGGCGTCTCCCTCGAGCTTCTCCGCCTTGAGCTCGAGAGTGCGGGTACCCCGTTGTACGTAGAGCGTCGCCGGCCCCTCAGACATCTCGATCCACATGCGATTGTGGAACAGGGGATCCCCAGCTTTGTGCCCGTTCACACCGACGAGGATATCACCAGCCTGTAGGCCGGCGCGCGCTCCCGCCGTGCCGTCCGTGACCCGGATCACGCGAAGGCCGTTGGCCTTCATGGTTTCGAAGACCACTTCGCCACATGGGATGGAGATCTCCATCTGCCCCCGGCTTTCCTCGCTCCAGCAATTCAGCATATAGGCTCCCGCCGCCAGGCCGGGAAACACGGCTTGACCGTCCGAATCGAGCGTGGCATGCCATCCATAGTTCTGTCGGTCACCGGACAGCAGGCTTAGATGGAAATCAGTGCCCGGCTTGTGGTCCGGCGCCAGCAGCACCAAGTCCTGCAGCGGGGGACAGGCAAGACGGAGCGTCTGGGGCCCGCCTGTGAGGCGCACGGTTTGCTGAACGATCGGCGGACCGTACTGCCAATCTGAGATCTGCGCCGCAACCACAACGGAGTACTCCCCTGGCTGGAGAAGGCCGATCGCAGCAATCCCCGTGCTGTCGACCACCGCCGAGTTCTGGTCGGAGTACGTCCTGTGGTCATTGACCGGGGCATCCGCCAGGACCTCGAGCGCTTGAACCCGCACTTTCCCTTTCGGTGCATCGCTCACCATCACCGTCAGGTCACAGCCCGGAACGAAGCTGAATGCCACCCGCCCATCTTCACCGACGGGCTTGGATTGTTCCCCATAGGCCCCGGTCTGCGCGGTGATCTCCACCTCGGTCATTTCCGTTCTTGGATTGCCCAGCAGCACTTTCGTCCAAGCCAGCCAGTACTCGCCGCCTGGACGCATCACGAGGTCGTCGACCCGGCCGATGTGGCTGGATCCAGCGCTCTTGTTCGTGAACCGAAAGTCCACTTCGGGCACAGGGCGACCATCGGGTCCAGTGCAAGTGACGACGATGAAGCTGTCAGGGTCGACCTCTCCCAGCGTGACCTCCGCCTGGTTGAGGCCTGGCCTGATCTCCACGGCCTGCGCAACCTCCGGCTCCTCCGCCCCCCGTCCAACCATGATCTCATAGGCGCCCAATTCAAGATCCGGAACAATGTACGGCCCACTGCCCCGTCGCTTCATCGGGATCGCTGCCGAAGCGGACATCCCTTGGGCCTTGAGCTTCACCCAGGGATCGAGGTGCGGCAGCACCGTCGACTTGTCTTCCACTGTGACGCGCAGCTGGGTTTGCTCCTTCAGCGTCACCGAGTACTTGCTTGCCTTGCTTGGATCCGGGTCCGGCACCAACGTGATCACGTCGGACGTGAACTCGCCGACGTGATGGCGCCAGTCGTAGGCGCGAACTTGCCCAGCGAGGAACCGGACCCGCAGCTGCTTTCTCGATAGCCGCAGCTCCTTGGCATCGGGGGTCCAGCTCGTCAGGACCTGTTCATCGCCGCCTGAACTGACTGCGATGACGATCACCTCCGCAGGCTCGGTGCCATCGGGCAATTGCACGTCGATCGCGAAGCGGGCCACCCGGCTTCCGATCAGCCGGGTCCACTCCCCCGTCACGGCCTGTGCGTGGCTGAAGATGTACCCCTCGGCATAGCCTTGGATCATGTGGGTTCCCGTCTCCAGACCTGAAAGCTCGAAGCGCCCGCTCCCGTCGGATTGCACCTCGACCTGCGCCAGCTCTCTCCTCCGAATTCGCTTGGCCGCATCCTCCAGCTGCACTTGGAGTGACTTCCTGCCCGAGTAGGCGCGGCCGACTTTCTCGCTGGGCTTCAATGCCACGACGCCGTCCGACCAGGCCTGGATCCCGCCCGTGACTACGGTAGCCCCCGCGATGGGATCACCGCTCGAGTCTACGACATCCCCGGCGATGACACCGGTCCAGCTAGGGTCGCGCTCGGGCCCATCCCCGACTGCCACCCGCCTGGCTGCCACAGCGGCCTGCTTCTCCGCCACCGCGGCGACTTTCGAAGCTTGGCCGTCCGCGTCCCAAGTCGCCGGCGCCGGGCCACCGGGCCCTGTGGCAGCGGCCAGCTCCACGCTCTTGCCTGCCTTGGGCTGCATCGCAACGGATCCGTCCGGCATCGCGGCTAGAGCCGGTGCGGACTCCGCCCCACTGGACATGCTCCCCAGCCAATAGCCGCCGAGGGTTCCGGCGCCTAAGCCGGCGAGAAGCGCGACGATCAGAACAGAACTCTGGCTCAAGGGAGACTCCAATGAATTAGCGAGACGGCGAGGCGTTCAGTCTACCTTCGCCCCCCCAACCCGCCTTGGGGCCCCCCAGAACTAGGCCTTCGCCGCCAGCCAGGACTCCCAGGCTCCGAAGTCGTAATCGCGACCGAGGAAGGCCTGGACCAACTCCGCAGCATCCTGCCGGCCGCCTGGCTCGAGGATCTGCTTGCGGTAGCTAGCCGCCACCGCCGCGTCCATCGGCTGACTCGCGAACTGCCCCCACAGGTCCTTGGCGATCACCAGGGACCACATGTAGGTGTAGTAGATGGCCGAGTAGCCGTGCAGGTGGCCAAAAGCCGCGATGAAGTGATGGGCCTCCGGCTCGGTGAACGGGGTCATCTCCGCGCGCAGACGGCGCATCTCGGCGTCCGGATCCAGGCCCTTCGGGTCGCGGCTGTAAAGCTCGAGCGAGAGCGTCGCGTAGACCATCTGCGTCGAGACCTGCAGGGCCTTGCCGTACTCCTCGGCGCTGCGCAGGCGCTGAACCAGCTCCGCGGGCAAAGCCTCATCTGTCTCGTGATGGCGGGCGAAGGTCGCGAGGACACCCGCGTCCCAGGCCCACTCCTCGAAGAGCTGACTCGGCACTTCGACGAAGTCCCACTCGGTCGCGATGCCGCTGAAGGACAGGTAGCGCTGGTCGCCCGCAAACAGGTGGTGCAGCAGGTGCCCGAACTCGTGGAAGAAGGTCGTCACCTGGCTGTGCAGCATCAGGCCCGGATCGTCCTTCGAAGGCTCGGGGAAGTTGCACACCAGCGCCGCTTCGGGCAGCACCTCCTCGTTGTCGCCACGGGCCGCCATGCCGCTGGCCAGGCCGAACATCGCCGCGTGCTTGTACTTGCCCTCCCGGGGCCACATGTCGAGGTAGAAGCGTGCCATCACGCGGTCCCCGTCGAGCACCTCGAACGCGCGTACGCTGTCGTGCCACACCTCGATTTCCGGCGCGGCGCGGAACGTCACGCCGTACAGGCGCTCAGCGACGCCGAGCACGCCCGCCTGGACCCGATCGTAGGCCAGGTAGGGCCGCACGCTCTGGGAGTCAAACGCGAGCCGCGTGCGCTTGACGCGCTCCTCGAGGTAGCGCACCTGGTGCAGCTCCACCCGCTCCGCACCCGGCTGCACCTCGCGCAGCTCGGTCAGCAGCTCCGCGTACTCGGCATCGGCCGCGGGCCGCGCGCGCTCGGCGACGCGCTTCAGGAAGGCGCTCGCCGCCGACGACGAGCCCACCATCTTGTCCTCGGTGACGTAGTCCGCCCAGGTGTCGTAACCCAGCGCCTCGGCCAGCTCGTGACGCAGCGTCAGCAGCTTGTGCAGCACGTCGACGTTGACCGGGTAGGCCTTGTTCGACATCTCGACGGCCATGCGCCGGCGCACGTCGTCCGACTCCGCGTAGAGCATCACCGGCAGGGCGTCGGTGGGATCGGTCGAGATGGAAACGGAGCCGTCCTCACCTTCGGGATGGCTCTCCAGGTAGTCGGCCGGCAGACCCGCCAGGTCCCCGTGGCCACCGGCCAGCTCCAGCGTCCGGCCGCCCTCGATGATGTTGCGGTCGAAGGTCTGGCCGACGGTGACGAGCTCTTCCTTGAGGGCTGTGATGCGCTCGCGGGTCGCGTCGTCCTTGTCGACGCCGCTGCGCCGAAAGTCGCGCAGCGCGTGCTCGAGCAGGCGCCGGTCGTCCGCGCTAGCGTCTTTGCCAAGCTGCACGCCCGCCAGACGCTCGTACAGGCCGCGGTGCATCCCGAGCTCGGTCCCGAAGGCCGACAGCTCCTGCTGAACCTGTTCCGCCGCCTCGCGCACGGCCTTGTCAGGGTGCACGCTCGGCGCGAGCCCCACCTGGCCGTGCAGACCGTTCAGGTGCCGACCGATGCTGTCGTAGGCATCGAGCACCTCTTCGCCGGGGGCGTCCGCACCCAGCTCGAGCACGCGCTCCAGGGCGGCGCGGGCGGCCGCCAGGCCCTGCGTCCCGAGCGCGGTGAGATCATCGGGGGAGGACGGCAGCACGCGGATCGAGTCGGTCATGGGCGTTCTTCGGTTTCACTTGGCCGCGTAGGCGAGCAGCTCGGCGTATTGGCGATGGAAGTCGTGGGTGCCGCCCCCCAGGGGCGCCTTGAAGTAGCACGCGGTGTGGGTCATGAGCCCGCCCTCGCCGCGCCGTGCGGACAGGTCCGCGAGCCTGGCGAGGTCGAGAATCAACGGGGCCGCGAGCGCCGAATCGCTGCCCGACCAGGTGAACTGCAGGCTCATGCGCGCGCCGAGGAATCCCTCGAAGTGCACGAAGTCCCAGGCGGTCTTCCAGTCCCCCAGCGAAGGAACGTAGTCGATCGCGACCTGGCTGTGCATGCCGTGGCTGGCGTCCAGGATCGAACGTAGCACCTCGTCCTTGTTGCGCAGCTTTGCTTGGGCGTGGGCCGGGTCGCGCAGCACCTCGCCGTCGCGGTTGCCGAGCATGTTGTAGCCCTGCCAGGACAGCACCCGCAGCGCGCGCGCCGCGAACATCGGCGCCATCGCCGTCTTGACCAGCGTCTCGCCGGTCTTGCCGTCCGAGCCGCAGTGCG
Organism: uncultured Planctomycetaceae bacterium; assembly: GCA_964459495.1. GTDB lineage: Bacteria > Planctomycetota > UBA1135 > UBA1135 > CAYWNK01. The sequence continues at coordinate 5,912 of CAYWNK010000153.1, read as the reverse complement.
GAACGCCATGCTTCTCGGCCAGCGCCCGCAGCGCCGGCGGGCCGCTACCGATGCTCGGCGTGAAATTCACAAAGGGCCGACCCGATGAAAGGGCCGCGTAGGCATAGAGCAAGGACGCGGGTTGCTCGTCGCCGCGATCGAGGGCCGCCTCCAGCTCGTCGAGGTCGGCCCAAGCCGCTTGCTCGCTGCGCTCGGCCTCGGTGCTGGCGAGGTTCACGACGACGGTGCGTTCCTGACCGCCCACTTTCTCGAACTCGTCCCAGTCCGCCTGCAGCGCTGCGATCTGCTCGCGCGGAGCGAGGCTACCCAGCTGCGCGGAGCGTGGATCCAAGTCCCCCATCCCCACGTCGGGCCCGTCGAGGATGCCCGGCCGGATGCAGGCCTCGTAGGCCGACGCATCCTGGGAACTCGCGCCGACGAGATCGGCGGGTAGGATCCCGGCGCTGACCAGCTCCCCCGCCGAGCGGGATAGGTCACGGGCACAGACATCGTGGCCGCCGAGGACGATGTCCTCGAGATCCACAAGGCCCAGCCCGGACAGGGGCGGCTGCTCGGTGCCCAGGCCTAGGGGCTCGATCATCCCCATCCGCAGCCCCGCGAGCCCGTATGCCACGCAGGTAGAGATCGCGCCGCGGGCCCCCACCAGCCACAGGCCCAGCCGGGCGGACCGGGCTTCCTCGGGCGCGGAGTCGGGCTGTGTGGCGAGTTCGTTGGAGTCGGTCAAGGATTCAGGGGCAGAGGTCGCCAGGTTGGCATCGGGAGACTTGGGGCGGGGGTTCGGAAGGCGGCCATTGTGCCCACCGAACCCGCCACCGCCACCATCGGCCGGGCCCTATTGGGTACCCGAACGGCGTTCGAGCCAGCGCAGCGCCAGATCCCGGCGCTCGGAGGGCAGGGTATCGAGCCAGTCGAGACCCGCAGGTGTCTTGTCGAAGTCTGGCGCGAGGGCCCCCGGCGTCCCATCGGGGCCGCTGGCTTCGCCGGCGCTGCTGGCGCGGGGATCCGCCGAGGCAGATCCGCTGCCCTCCGCGGGCTTGCCGCCGGAGGCGAGCCTCGAAGCGGGGTCGCCGCCGCCTACTCCCTGGCCACGCTGAGCCGGCTGGCTCGCGGGATCCCCCGGCGCAGCCTTGGCGACGGACCCGGCCTCCGCCCCCGGATCGCCCGCCGCTTCGTCGTCCGCGCTCTGGGCTCCGACCTGGGCCAGCTCTCCCCCGGACGGCTGCGCCAGAACGTCCAGCCCCCCCGCCGCTCGCTCAAGATGCAGGTCCACCTCCGGGTCGGCCTGGGCCTCCAGCGCCACCTCTTCTAGACGCTCGCGCAGCTCGGCCAGACCCGCCGAACGCTCCGCAGGAGACGCCGCCGGGCTGCCCGCAGCCTGCTCACCCAGCAGCTCCCCGGCCTGCCGCATCAGACTCTCTACCCCTTCGGTCGCTTCATCCGAGAGGGAGCCCGATGAGATGGCGGCGTTGCGCGCGCTGATGAGCTCGCTGAGCACGTCTTTGTCGAGGTCGAAGGCCGCGATCCCATCCGGTGCGAGGTCCCGCTGGAACTGCAGCGCAGCCGCCAGCAGCGCCGCACCGGCGAAAGGCGCGGCCGCACACGCGAGCGAAGCGGGGAGCACCGCCTGGCGAACCTCGCGCCAACGCAGTCCGCTGCGCGCACGCTGGGCGAGGAGCGCCGCAATGCCCGTCCCTGCGCTGCCGGCCCGATCGTCGGCCCCTTGATTCTCACGCTGGTAGGCCGTCACGAACTGACCTCCCTGTCCCATGGCGGCATCGATGCTGCGCGCCAACTCCACCGCCCGGGGTCGATGCGCGAGCCACCAAGCGGCCATTGCACAGGTGCCGCCCGTCAACGTCCCCGCGAGTCGCGCGCCCCCGGCGGTGCCCTCCAGCAGACAGATCGCCCACAGCGCCAATCCACAGCCCGTCCCGACCGCAAGCGCCTCCGCGGCGCGGGCTAGGCCCACCGCCCGCATCGAGCGCCGGACCCAGCTCCCCGCGGAGGGCCCCCCGCCCGCTCCCGTCGAGGACGACGCCTTCAATCGTCTCCGTCTCCGCCGGCAGTGCTCTCGCCGCCATCCCCAGCGGGCGTCGCTGGCTGCAGCTGCTGCTTCTCGGGCACGTGCCGGCGGCCATCCCCGCGCAGCAGCTCCTCGTCGACGGTCACCCCGTCGACCACCTCGGGCAAGCGCTCGAGGAGAGCTTCTGTCGGAGCCGGCAGCGGCTTGGTCGAAAGCACCATCAGCAGCTCCGCTCCCCGATGGGGCAGGAGCCAGGCGTTGGGAAGCCAGATGTCCTGCCGCTCGCACTCGGGCAGGGCCGACGTGATCAGCGTGCTCCCGCTCGAGAAGAAGGGCAGATTGATCCAATTGCCCTCCAGCGTCGCCGCGAACACGGTTTCGCCGGGACGGCTCGGCGGGGCGACCAGGCGGGAGCCCAGAAACACCCAAGGGTGCCGGCGCATCGTTCGCATGCGGCCGAGATCGCGCACCAGGTCCTCGACACGGAACCAGTACACCTCGCCGGCCTCGCGCCACCCCACGTAGGGGTGCACCGCGCCGGGGCTCGGCACGTGCACGGTGTAGGCGCTGGCCCCTTCGCGCAGTTCCTCGACGCTGGGCGCGGGGACCTTGACCTCCCACACCGCGTTTTGCCCGGACTCCAGGCCCGCGGCCAGCAGGCCGGCGTTCACGATCTCGGCATTGGCCCAGGTCACAAACATCGACTCGTGCGACGCGCCGTGGGGCGCGACCACGAGGTACTCGAGCAGATCGTCGCGGACCTCGACGGCCACCGGGAACGCCACCAAGCCAGCCTTCGGATCCAGGTGCACACCGCCGGCGCTGAGCGCGGCCGGCTCGGGCTCCTGCGCCCCGGGGCCAGGCGCAGGCTCCTGGATGCCGGCCGGGACTGCGCCCAAGACAACGAGTCCCGCCAGGGCCGCGGCGGCGAGGTGTCGAAGGTGGCCCGGTCGATGGATGGCACGATTCATGGCACGGGGCGATGCTGGATAGGGGACGAAATGGAGAGCAGGGTCAAACGCAGCGCGCGCCTCCGGGTTCAGGGCAAGGGGGACGCAGGCCCCGCTTTTCCCGACCCCTATGGGGCTAGCTCCGCAGACTTTCCAGGTCGATGCCGGCCTGGGCCAGATCGTCGGCGACCAGTTTGGCCACGCCCTGGGCAAAGCGCCGGATCTCGAACTGAGCATCGGGCTCCAGGCGCTGGTCGAGGAAGTGCAGGATGCCCTGCAACGAAACCGTCCAATACGCCTGGGTGTACAGGTTCTGGGGCAGCACCATGCGCGCGATTTCCTTCGCCACGCCGCGCTCGATGCGCTCCTGGTAGGTCTCGAAGGCGGCCGCGCACTCGTCGAGCATCGCCTGGCGTTCGCCCGCGTGATCAAAGTCTCCGGGGAGCTCGACCGAGGCCTGTTTGTTGCCGTGCGGCGGGTTCGCGCGCATGCGGGCGGGCACGTAGAACTCGGGCGTCCACTGCACGTAGCGTCCCGAGACCTCGTTCCACGAGCAGCCCTTGTCGGTGTCGAACAGCACGTCGAAGACCTCGAGCGACACGCTCTGTCCCTCGACCTCATACTCGCGCCAACCCGAGCCCACCTGGTACTTGAACGCCTGGCGGAAAACGAACAGCGGCGCCTTCCAGTGGAACGTGAAATAGGTGTGCCGGTAGGGCGAAGTGTGCCCGTGGCGCCAGAGGAAGCCGCAGAGCTTGGCGTCCTTTTCGTCGAAGGCCTGCTTGCGCTTGTCGTAGGAGATGCGCGCGGCGTTGACGACCTTGAGGGCAGGGTCCTCCTGCATGCGGTCGACCAGGGACACGAAGCCGAGCCCGTCATCGAGCGTGGCGACGGCGCCATCGGGGACGCTGCTTGCGGAGGTAGACATGGGGTGCGTCGGGGAGGTGGTCACGTGGATAGTCTAGGGCCGGGGCTCAGCGCGCGTCCCGGGCCAAAGCTGCGAACCGGTCGGCAGCCGAATCGTTGCCCGCCGCACGCTCCCGTCGGGCGCGGGCGTCCAGGCGCTCGGACTGGGTAAAACGGTGCGCCTCGAAGGCGCCGGAGAAGGAGCCGCGCCGGACGATCTCCCGCGCCGGCGCCCCGCCCACCCGCAGGCGCAGGGTCATGCGGTCGGCGTGGAAGGCGGCCGCCACGTGGTCTCCCGCTGCCACCGCCCCGTCGAAGGCCAGGCCCCGGGCCCGGACCTGGGCCAGTGCACCGGCCGCGGTCGGTGCCTCCCCTGCCAAGGCCACCAGGGCGAGGCCAGCGAGCTGCGCTCCCGCGCCGGGTCGTCCCCCATCGGCGGCTAGGGAGGCGGCGCCCAGGAACTGGCCGTCTAGGCGCCAGGGCTCGGAACAGGCCTGTAGAGCCGCTTCCAGCAGGCCGCGGGCGGCCAAGCCTTCGATCAGTTCCAGCTCGCCCCGCCAGCGGAAGGCCGCGGCGGCCCGTCCGGTCCCGGCCTGGCGCTGCGCCAGATCCGGCGGGGCCGAGGCCAGTGGACCGGCCCAAAGCCGCTGCACGTCGGCGTCGCCGAAGGCCTCCCGCAGCAGCAGCTGGTTCAGCAGCGCCAGCTCGAACTCGCGACCGGGTCCTTCTTCACTGGGACGTGCGGCGCCTGCCGGTGCTCCCGAAGAGGCCAGGGCCCCTCGCAGCAGATCCACCGCGGGCCCATCCCAGCCGGGGCCCCGCGGGGCCGCCCCCAGCGCTCGAACCGCGGCAAGCCTGCGCTCGGGGGTACCTCGGCCGAGCAGCACCTCTTCCACCGGCGCCCAGTCCGCGCGCGCCACCAGTGAGGTCAGCGCCCTCTCCGCGAGGGGCTCAGCCACGCTGGGCAGTGCGGCTTGCCCAACGAGCAGAGGGCGTGACCCGAGGCGCGAATCCGCCAGGGCGGCCAGCAGCCGCAGACGCAGGGGCTCGTCGCAGTCGAGGTAGGCATCGGTCAGCCGCTCCTCGACGAAGGGGCCGAGCAGCTCGGAGGCGTCCCCGTCCCCGCGTACCTGGGCCGCGGCCAGCTGCAGAAACGCTTCGATGCGCAGGCGGCTGGTCAGCGGACGCACCTGTGCCCAGGCGAGTTCCTCGCGCCCCCGGGGTGTGTGCGCCAGCATGGCGATGAGCCTCTCGGCAAGGGACTCCGCCCGCCCAGGGTTGTCGACCAGGAACAGGCGCATCCGCCGCAGGTCTGCGGCCAACAAATCCGCGTCCCGGCCCCCGCGCCCCATGGCGAGGAGGCAGGCGTAGGCGAGGCGCTCGCCCTTGCGGTAGATCTTCTTGGGGGCCGCGGGATCAAGACAGGCCCCCAACTCACCTTCGAAGATGCGGTTCAAGGTGCCGTTCACGGCGCTGGATGGCTGGGCGCCCTTGAGCAGTTCGATGTGCGCGGGCTTGCGCGTGGCGGGATCTTCGATCAGCTCCAGGGCAAAGGGCCAAAACAACGGCATGGGCTTGCTGCGCGGCAAGTGCTCCAGCAGCTCGATGCGCCGGTCGCGCGGAAGCTGGGCCCAGGCCCCGAAGGGCCCGTCCCACTGGATCCTTCCCTCGCCCGCGGCTGCGGCCAGCCAACGGAAGCTCGCCTCGGCCAGGGCGGAATCGGCGCCCGCCACAAGCCCAAGCAAGAGCTCGCTGCTGCGCTCCGCCTCCGGTCCAGCCAGTCCGCGGGCCAACTCTCGGGCGGCTGCCATGCGCAGCTCCGGGTCGATGTCGGGCGAGAGCCAGGGAGCCAGGAGCCCGAGCTCGATGCGCTCGGATTCGCCTGCGCTGCGCCACAGCACCTGCGCGTCCGCGGCGTCGAGTCCGAGGGCTAGCGGCAGCGCTTGCTCCGCCGGCAGCGCGCGGGCAGCCGCTTCGAGCAGGAGCTCGCGTCGCTCGGCGTCGCCCTGGATGCTCAGCGCCAAGTCCCGCAG
>CAYWNK010000152.1:0-15419 GCA_964459495.1 uncultured Planctomycetaceae bacterium | reverse complement strand
TGGGTTTGGTGAGGAACATCAACATCTACGCGTCGCAGATTCTCCCGGCCTTGATTCTGGGTCGGTTTGGAGCGCCTGCATGGGTCGCCTACCTACGCGTGGCCCAGCGACTCACCGACGTGCCGCGCATGTTGATGGGTGGCATCGGGCGCACGGCTCTCCCCGTGCTCTCGAGCCTGGACCCGCGCCGGGAGAGGGTGCACCTTCAGCGGCTCTACGTGCGCGCGAGTCTGCTGTCCGGGGCGACCGTAGGTGCAGGGCTTGGGGTGGTGCTGCTGCTTGCGCCCCATCTGCTCGAGGGCCTGCTGCCCCGGGACTTCTTCCGGCCCGTGTTGCTATGCCTGTGGATCCTAGCGCCAGGGGTATTCATCTTTGGTTTCTCGGTCGTCAACGACGTCTTCTACCTGTTGACGGGCACCCTCACGGCAGGCATTCGGCTGTGTCTGCTGGGCCTGGTGGTCAACACCACGCTGATGGCGGTGTTGGCCTCCCACTGGCCCGAGCTGGGGGTGGCTTTCGGCCTCTCGTTCACGATCGCCTGGAGCTGCGTGCACGTGGGCTTCGCAGTGCACTGGTTTCGGAGGGCGGGAAGGGCGTGATTTAAGGACAGATGCGGAGCCCGAATCCGCTGCTCCAAGCCTCTCTGAATTGCGATTCGGGCGGTCCGCCTGCAGGGCCCTGCGCCCGGTGCTAGTTTCCAAGCGGCACGCGGGGCGCTCCACGATTCGTTCTCCAGAGCGTCCTTCGACCCCTCTCCATCGATCCGCACCCAAAACCCGTGTATTCGCATGCTTACAGCACTCGCCGCGCTGATGCCCCTGGCTGCTCCATTCCCCCAGCAGTGCGCCTTCGACCTGCCTAGCCCCCCCGGTGAGGTCCGCAATTTGGGCGGTGAGATGGCTGCCGCAGGCGAGATCGTGGTGGCTTCCGAGACCTTCCAGTCCGACTTTTTCGTCTGGCGGCAGGATGCCCAGGGGGAGTTCGCGCTCGAGTCGATCTTCGTCTTTCCCGGAACCGTGACCGACCTTGCGACCGACGGGAACTCGATTGCCGTCGCGACCAGCGCGGGCGTGGGGCTCGACGTTTGGACGTATGTGGGCCCTGGGTGGATGAAGTCGCCGCCCATTGCGCCGGCGCCTGGTTCCACGGAGCTGCGTCCGCCCGTCGTCGTCGACGGGGACCTTTTGTTGGCGCGCGGCCAGGCCGCGACGGTCTGTGCCTACCGGCTCGACCCGGTCACCGGCATCTGGGAGTTCCAACAGGAGATCGAGGCTCCCGACGCTCCGGACTCCACGTTTGGCAGCGAATTCGACTACGAAGACGGTCTGCTTGCGGTGGCTGCGCGCTCGACCTTTCCCAACCAGGGGGTCGACATCTTCAAGCTCACGCAGACCGGGGACTTTGCCTACGAGAGCCGACTGCCAGAGGTCGTGAGGGCGGAACGATTCGATCTCCACGAAGGTCGCATCCTGGTGGGCCAGGAGACCTTCGCTCAGATCTGGCGTCGCAAGGTGGATGGGACCTGGGTTCTGGAGGAGACGCTGGATGCTCCCGGCGACAGGCGAGTCGGGGCTGTGGCGCTGGCGACCAACTGGGCGGTGACCGGCGTGCTGAGCACGAACCCCCTCCGCACGCACCCCTCGAACGTGTACCGACGCCGGCCGGGCACCACCCGCTGGATCCAGCGCGGGGCGCTCGCCCCCGAGGGTGGAGTCGACCACCCTGCATCGGAGTTCGCGGCCAACCTCGAAATCGTCAATGGGCGGGTCTTCGGGAGCGAGAGTGCCTTCACCGAAATGGCGGATGTATTCGGGAACACCGAGGGCCGCATCGCCGTGATGGATCTGGAGTGCGTGAGCCCTCCGCCCGTCGTGCACTGGGTGCCTGCCCTGTTGACCCTTCCCCAGGTTCCGACCTGGCCGGCCAGCTTCACCTCGCTGAGCGTGGCGCCGCAGGAGGCGATCGCCGCCGGGCCCCCGATGGGGCTGCGGAACGCGGAGATCCTCCTCGACGCCGGCTATGAGCTTGCCTTCACAGGCCTGCCTTGCTTCGCAAGCTACACGACTAGCATCTGCTCCTTCTTTGGCTACGCGCTGCGCGACGCAGCCAGCGGTGACGCCTCTCACCAGTGGCCGATCGATCCATTCCTGGGGGTTCCCCAATTCTTCGACCTGGAGCCGGGACCGAATGTGATGGCGAACAGCAGCCCGATCCCGCTCACGGCGGACTTTGACGTCCTGTTCTCGGAGTCGCCGAGCTTTGAGATCACCCCGACGGGCAAGCCTCTCGAACTCGAGCTCGCGGCATCCCCCTACAACTGCGTCGATACGACAGGCTTCTTCTTCCAGCATCAACCGGACGTAACAGGGATGAGCAGCTGTGCGTTTCTCGAGTTGCCCTCATCGGTGACCTCCCTTGAGCTGGAGATTCAGGTCGCAGCCGAGATCGCCTATGACCTCGAGCCCCTCGGTTCGGGCCTCCAGTTCCCGGTCTGCGATGCCTCGGCCAACTCGACCGGCGTGGCCGCGCGCTTGGTAGCGGAAGGGAGCTCCAGCATCGCGGACGACGCACTGTTTCTGGCCGTGTCCGACGTGCCTCCGCAAACCTCAGGCTTCCTCTTGATCGCCGCCGACCCCGCCATGCCGCCGTTCGCGACGGTCGGTGAGGGGCAGCTGTGCCTGGCGGCACCGATGGTGAACTTGACGGTCAGCCCCGCGGTGGCCGACGCCTACGGCACGGTGGCGGCGCGCGTCCCGCTGGGCTCCCTACCCGGGGGCTTTGTGGCCGCCCCTGGTCAAAGCCTGTTTCTGCAGTTCATCTATCGCGACCGCAACCTGAACCCGACGACGAACACGTCGAATGCGCTGGGGGTGATGTTCCAGTAGCCGCCGAACCACCGCCCCCCGGCGGAACGCAGCACGCCGCCATGGTGCCCGACTGGGCACCATGGCGGCGTGCTGCGTTCAGGCTACTTTGCCCGCTAGAAGTACCAGGAGAGGCCGAAGGAAAAGTAGAGGCCTTCTTCCTTCAGCGAGCCCTCGTAGCTGGAAGTTTCTCCAAAGATGCCGGACCCGGGCGTGGGAGTGAGTTCTAGCGTGTCCTCGGTCTCGTCGAGGGCGAACTCGTAGAAGACCGAGAAGTCGAACGAGAGTCCCTCGCGGAGCAGGTAGCTGGCACCGGCGAGGGCACTCAGGCTGAAGAAGTCGTCGCCATCGAGGGAGATGTCCTCCTCAACGCCGCCGATGAAGGGAGTCTCGGAGGGGTAGCTCACGGTTCCGTCAGCGCTGACCTCGGGCACGTAGCCGAGCTGGATCGCTACGTATGGCCGCCAGCGGCCCCGGGCATTGAGCGTGTAGCGAAGGTCGAAGATGAAGTGGTCCGTGGCAAATTCGTCGATATCCACGTCGGCCTCGAGGGGCCGGGTGCTCTCCGGGTCGAAAATGCGGTGCTCGTAGATGCCGCCGATCGACCAGTTGTGAGTGAGGTAGTAGAGGTACTTCAGGCCGATTCCGAAAACCGGATCCAGGTCGGTGGTGGAGGCTCCACGGGGGTTGCCACCGAGCACGGGGTTGGCGAGCGGGCCTTCCCCGTCCTCGAGGATGACGTCGGCCTGGACGAACGCCCAGCCGCTCGAAACGCCTAGTAGCTGGGTACCGGTGGCATCCTCAGCCCAGCGCGCGTCCTGGTCGATGATCGAGTTGCAGGAACACAGGCAGGCGATGGCCAGCGCCAGAAGGCAGGATCGGTTCATGAACGAGTGGGCGATCCACGGGGGGCTAGGACCGCAATCGCATCATAGGAAATGCGCGAAATCCGGTCAGGCCTGGCCACGAAGAAGCGCGCCAGGGGCGACCGATGGTCGTCCCTGGCGCGCGTCGAGAGGTCGAGCGCCAACGTGGCGCGGGCGTCTAGCCAGCGAGGGCGGTGTCGTCTCGCTGCGCTGCGTTGCGATCCGCTACCCGCGTGGAAGAGCGCATGTATTCGTCGAGCCCGAAGGAGTCGACCTGGACAGCATCCTCACGGGCGGCCTGGGCCTCTAGGACGAGGGCGTGCTCGGCAGCCGTGATGATGCCCGCATCCATGGCGGTATCGATCAAGGTCAGCGGCTTGGCGCGCGGCAGGCGCTTGGCACGAATCGCATCCTTGATCTTGCCGGCGACCTCCTCGGCGCGGGTGACGAGCCCGAAAGCGCGCTCGAGCCGGCCGAGGGCCTCCTCGGGATCGCCGGGGACGTGGATGCCGTTGGTGAGCCGGTCGCGCTGCTCGCCGGGAACCTGGATCGCACGTGCGATCTTGGAGCCGAGGCGATCGGAGGGCTCGCCGGAGAGCGGGCGCAAGCGGGACCAGAAGGCCACCGGGCCGCGCATGAACCAGCCGACCATCGGGGCGTCGAAGTTGGCGAAGATGCCGTTCATCGCCTCGTCGATGCGGGCCAGACAGTGCTGCATGGACCAATGCAGGAAGGGAGCGTCCTCCTTGCGACGGCCCTCCTCCTCAAAGCGCTTCAGCACGGCGTTGCCCAGGTACAGCCAGCTGAATGCGTCGGCAAAGCGGCCGGTGAGGGCTTCTTTGCGCTTGAGGTCGCCCCCGAGGGTGCCCATCGCCAGGTCGGCTGTGATTGCAAAGCTGGCCGAAGCCCAGGAGAGCTTCTTGTAGTAGCCAGCCGCCGGACCGCCCACGGGGGACGAGCCGAGCGCGCCGCCGGTTAGGGACAGGCCGAAGGAGCGGAAGGCGTTGCGCACGATGTGGCCGATGTGGCCGCAGAAGGCGCGGTCGAAGCCCTTGACGTCGTTGGAAGCGACGGCGGCCATTTCCGCATAGGCGAAGGGGTGGCAGCGAATCGCGCCCTGGCCGAAAACCACCAGCGTACGGGTAAGGATGTTGGCGCCCTCGACGGTGATGCTGATCGGCATGCCGATATAGGCGTGGGCGAGGAGGTTGCGGGGCCCGAGGCTGATGCCGGCGCCGCCGACCACGTCCATGGCGTCCGTCACCGCAGCGCGCGCCATCTCGGTGGTGTTGTACTTCATCATCGCGGTCACGACGGCGGGCTTCGCGCCCGCGTCGAGAGCACCGCAGGTGTAACGTCGCGCGGCCTCCATCAGGTAGGTGCTGCCGGCGATCCGGGCGAGGGGCTCCTGGATGCCCTCGAACTTGCCGATCGGCAGGCCGAACTGCTGGCGGACGGCGGCGTAGGAGCCGGCGACCCGGGTCGACATCTTGACGGCGGCCGTGCTGGACGCCGGCAGGGAGATGCCGCGGCCGGCGGCCAGGCTCTCCATGAGCATCAGCCAGCCACGGCCAGCGTTGTCGGCGCCACCGATGATGGCACTGATCGGAACGACCACGTTTTTGCCGCTGGTCGGGCAGTTGTAAAAGGGAACCCCCAGCGGGTCGTGGCGCTTGCCCAGGACCACGCCGTCGGTTTCGGCGGGAATCAGCGCGCAGGTGATGCCCACGTCCTCGCCCTTTCCGAGCAGGTTTTGGGGATCGCGCAGCTTGAACGCCATGCCGAGCAGCGTCGCGACGGCGGCCAGGGTGATGTAGCGCTTGTTCCAGTTCAGACGCAGGTAGAGTTCGCCGTCGTCGCCGCGGAAGACCTCGCCGCTGGACGAGATCGCGCCGGCGTCGGAACCCGCGTTGGGCTCGGTGAGCGCAAAGCAGGGCATCTCGCGACCATCGGCCAGGCGCGGGAGATAGTGGGCCTTCTGCTCCTCGGTGCCGTAGTGCAGGAGCAGCTCCGCGGGGCCCAGTGAGTTGGGCACCATGACGGTGATGCCCAGTGGCGCGCTGCGCGATGAGAGCTTGGCGACGACTGCGCTGTTGGCAGACGCAGAAAAGCCGAGGCCCCCAAAACTCTCGGGGATGATCATCCCAAAGAAGCCCTTGTCCTTCAGGTACTGCCAGATCTCGGGGGGAAGATCCCGTTCCTGCCATGCCTTCCAGTCGTCGGTCATCTTGCAGACCTCTTCCACCGGACCATCCAGGAACGCTTGCTCCGAGGCGGTCAGCCCCGGGTAGTCCATGGCGAGGAGCTTCTCGAAGTCGGGTTTGCCGCTGAAGAGCTCGCCATCCGCCCACACCGTGCCAGCCTCGAGGGCCTCGCGCTCGGTCTGCGAGATGGTCGGCAGGAAGTTCAGGGCCTTGAAGAGCCTTAGGACCGGGCCGCTGAACAGCGCGATGCGCAGTGCGGGCACGTTGGCGACCACCGCGACGAGCGCCCCCAGGGCGAGCATGGGCCACGGTAGCCCCAGCCCCATCAGAAAGGCCATGCCCAGCACGGACCAGCCGGCGATGGGCCCACCGAGAAAGCCAAGGGCGAAGAACCCGAGCAGGAAGAGGGGCACCCAGAGGAGAGGTGCTTGGCTAACGAAACCGATCATGATGCAAGGTCGGGTGAGCCGGTGGCGGGGATCGCCGCCGGGGTAGTCGGGGTGGGGGCGACGAGCGGAACGGCGCGCTGGAGCGCGGCTTCGATCAGCTGGTCTCGGTCGAGGGACGCGTCGATGCGCCCCGCGTTGAGGAGGGCGACGAGGCCGTGGAGGCTGCTCCAAAGGAGCGTCGAGGCGGCGAGGGCGGCCCCGGGGTCGCTCGCGTGGTTCGTCTCGGCAAGGGCGTCGCTCAGGCGCTCAAGGTGCCTGCGCCCGGCGCGGTACTTCTCCGCGGGGTAGTCGCTGCCGAGCCGTTCGGGCGGCAGCTGGAACATGAGCTCGTACCAGGCGGGGTTGGCCAGGCCGAAATCCACGTAGGCGCGGGCTAGTCCACGGACCTTGGACAGACTTTCCGCGATGCGGGAAGGCCCCTCCAGGTGCGCGCCCAGCTTCGCGAAGCCTTCCTCCATCAACACGTGTAGGAGGGCCTCTTTGTTGTCGAAGTACAGGTAGAGGGCCGTGGCGGTGCAGCCGACCGCCTTGGCCAGCCGACGGGTGGATAGGGCGCCTACACCTTCTTCCTCGAGGACCCTGCGGGCCTCGCTGAGAATCTTGTCCTTGAGGGGTGTACCGTTGCCGCGAACCATGAAATTTGGACACTGGACGACATCGAGGGCCGTCGCGCTGCCTTTCTATCGGCTAGACGGGCCTAGGTTGACAGTGTTAACTTTACGCCGGTAACCCCTCTTCCGGAAGACCCTCCCTGGCCGATGAATAGGACTTGGGCGCCCTTCCGGCCCCTGGACCAACCATGACGACACTCCGAGAAGCACCGCCCATCGTGATCGCTGCCGGGCTGCGCACTCCCTTCGTGCGCTCTGGTGGCGCCTTCCAAGGGGAGGACGCCGGGCACCTGGGTGCGCGGCTGTGCCGCGAACTGATCGCCCGCAGCGGAATCGATCCGACCGACGTGGACGAGATCATCGCCGGCAGCGTCGGGCCGCCCCACGACCAAGCGAACGTGGGCCGGGTGATCGGCCTGCGGGCGGGTCTGCCCTGGAGCGTGCCGGGCAAAACCGTAGCGCGCAACTGCGCGAGCGGCATCGAGATGGTGACCAGTGCGGTGGCTGAGATCCTGTCGGGACGTGGGGAGATGTACCTCACCGTGGGCGTCGAGATCATGAGCGGCTACCCGTTGATCGTGGGGCCGCGTATGACCAAGCTCTTCGCAAATCTCTTCAAGGCGAAGTCGCCGGCGGCCAAGCTGGCGGCCTTGGCGAAGTTTCGGCCGGCGGACCTGGCTCCGCGGGTGGCGCTGATGGAGGGTCTGAAGGACCCGGTCTCAGGCCTCCTCATGGGGCAGACCGCCGAGGTGCTCGCGAGGGACTTCGGCATCACGCGTGAGGAGAGCGATCGCTACGCGGTGATGAGCCACCACCGGGCGCGGCGGGCGCGTGACCGCGGGCGCTTTGAAGGGGAGATCCTCCCGATTCATCCCCTCGGCGCGAAGCGTCCGGGTGCGGCCGTCGCCAGCGACGACAACATCCGCGACGATCAGTCGGAGACAAACCTGGCGAAGCTGCGTCCGTACTTCGAGAAGCCGGATGGAGTCGTGACCGTGGGCAACGCCTGTGGGATCACCGACGGCGCGGCTGCGCTGTTCGTGGGAACGGCGGAGCGCGCCGCGGAACTGGGACTTAAGCCCCTCGCGCGCATTCGGTCCTATTCATGGGCGGGCCTCGACCCGTCGCGCATGGGTCTCGGGCCGGTCTACGCGACCGCCCGTGCGCTCGACGGTGCGGGCTGCACGCTCGCCAACATGGGCACGGTCGAGATCAACGAGGCCTTCGCCACCCAGGTGTTGGCGTGCAAGCGGGCATTCGAGAGCGATCTCTTTGCGCAGCAGCAGCTTGGTTTGGATAAGGCGATCGGAGAGCTCGACCTCGACAAGACGAACGTCAACGGTGGCGCGATCGCCCTCGGACATCCCGTCGGCGCGACGGGCGGGAGGCTGCTCCTGACGGTGGCACACGAGATGATCGCAGGGGATCACGAGCTCGGTCTCGCGACGCTGTGCATCGGTGGTGGACAAGGCGGCGCGGTGGTGCTGGAGAGGATTGCGGCATGATGGACCTCAGCGGATACGGCATGCCCGAGGGCAGCCCCGAGCCCGGCGCCTGCCTGCGCGTCGATCGGCCCGAATCGGGCTTGGCAATCGTGACCTTCGATCCCCCGCACCGGAGCTTTCCGGTTTTGGACGCACCACTGCTCCGGGATCTAGACGCGGTCATCAGCCAGTTCGAGAGCGACCCCAGCCTGAAGGGTGTGGTCTTTCGCGGGCGAACGCCTGAGCAGTTTCTGGCGGGCGCTGACGTGGAGGGCATCGGGCAGATCACCGACGAAGCCGTGATTCAAAACGTCGTGATCGCTGTGCACGGTCTGTTCGACCGCATCGCTGCCCTGAAGGCGAAAACGGTGGCGGCGGTCGGTGGTCCTGTGCCGGGTGGTGCGTACGAGCTCAGCCTGGCCTGCGACCGGATCGTAGCCACGGACGCAAAGGCAACTCGCATCGGGCTGCCGGAGACCCAGCTCGGCATCCTCCCGGGATGGGGCGGCAGTCACCGGCTTCCGCTGCGCGTGGGGATTCCCAACGCCTTGGACGCGATTCTGACCGGGCGCCTGTATCCCGCTAAGGTGGCGAAGAAGCGCGGCATGATCGACCGCCTGACGAAGCCGGCCTACCTCGAGCGCATCGCGAGTGATATCGCCATGGGGCGAGCTTCTTGTTCCCGTGCGAGCCGCGGGGCGAAGGCCTGGACCGTGGACAAGAACCCGATCGCACGTGCGGTCATCGAGAACCAAGCCCTCAAGGGGCTCGACGCGAAGGCCAACGGAAAGTACCCCGCACCCTACGCTGCTTTGGATCTGGTGATGTCGTCGGTCCATGCTTCGAAGCGCAACTGGGCCCAGAGGGAGGCGCGCGCGATCTCGGGGCTCTTGGTCGGTCCCGTCTGCAAGAACCTCGTGTCGCTGTTCTTCGGTTCGGAGGAGGCGAAGAAACTGGGCCGTATGCCCGACGGCAGCAAGCCCAAGATGCCTGCCCAGGCAACGGTGGTCGGAGCCGGGACGATGGGCGCAGGCATCGCCGGTTCGTTGGCGGAGAAGGGTGTGGCTGTTCGTCTTGCCGATCTATCCAGTGCTGCACTTGGGCGCGCCCTCGCCGATCACCAGAAGACGGTGATGGGCAAGGTCAAGAAACGCCGCATGGACAAGGCCGATGGGATTGCGGCGATCGATCGCCTGGACGGAGCCGAAGGCATCACCGGCATGGGCCGTTCCACCTTTGCCGTGGAGGCCGTAGCCGAGATCATGGGCGTGAAGCACAAGGTGTTCGGCGAGCTGGCAGAGAAGCTCCCGGATGGCGCTGTTCTTGCGACGAACACCTCTTCGCTGTCGGTGTCGGAGATTGCGCGGCAGGTGGCTGACCCGGGCCGCGTGGTCGGCATGCACTTCTTCAACCCGGTGCGGAAGATGCCGCTGGTCGAGGTCGTGCGCGGCGCACAGACCACCGACGAAACGGTGGCGCAAACCTGCGCCTTGGCGATTGCGCTCGGCAAGACTCCGGTCGTGACTGCGGACGTGCCGGGCTTCTTGGTGAATCGACTGCTCGGACCCTACGTGGACGAAGCGGTGCGACTCTTCGTGGGTGGGGCAGAGGCCCAACGAATCGATGACCTGATGGTCGACTTCGGAATGCCGATGGGTCCGCTGCGCCTGCTCGACGAGGTCGGGTTGGATATTGCGAGCCACGCGGCAGTGTCGCTCCACGAGGGCTACGGCGACCGGATGGCCCACTCGGATGGAATCGCCGGCCTGATGGGCGACACGCGCATGGGCAAGAAGACCGGTCAGGGCTTTTACGACCACAGCGCGCACGGCAAGAAGCGGGCGGCGGCCAAGCCGATGGCGGACCTGCCGAACTTCCAGACCGGCGACTGGGCGCGCGGCCTGCGGGATGAAGATCTCGTCGACCGGATGGTGCTTGCTATGGTCAACGAAGCCGCGCGCTGCCTCGAGGAGAAGGTCGTGGCTGGCCCGGCCGAACTGGACCTGGCAACCGTATTTGGGACCGGCTTTGCGCCTTTCCGCGGGGGCGTGTTGCACTACGCTGAAGCGCGCGGGTTTGGGAAGGTCGTTCAGCGCCTGGATCAGCTGGCTGAGCAGGATGAGGTCGTTGAGCGGGGCGCGGGTGCAGCCCGATTCCAGGCCACTGGGTTGCTCCGTGAATGGGCGGAAGCGGGCACCGCGCTCTTTTCCAGTTCCTCGGACGCCGAGCCCGCCGCCTAGCTCGAACTCCGCACACAGGTCGCCACTGGCGGCCTGTGTGCGTTTTTAGGGACCGGTCGGGACGGGAATGCGGCTGTCCCGGCCGCGGCCTTGGAGCTGGGGGGCCGCGCTTGGAAGACCACCCCTTGACGGTTCCCCGGCCCTAGCGGATTCTTCGCCATCCATGTTCGCCGCCATTCTCTTTGCCCTGGCGCAGGGCCCCGCTCCCGTCGAAGGCTCGGCGTCGGTCGAGGAGCCGCGTACGGGGGCGTTCAACATCCGCTTCGAGAAGCTCCACCCCGAGGGGAAACGGGCGGACGTTCTCGACCGCCTGGGTTTTGCTCTGCGGGTGGTCAGGGATCAGGACCCATCTGACGGTGTGATCGACATGGGCCTGCAGACGTTTCGGATCCGCGTGCCGCGGGGCTACGACGCGGAGAAACCGGCGGGCTTGCTGGTCTGGATGGATGCGACATCGAGCGGACGCGTCCCTAAGGACTGGGATCGGGTCGTGGATGCGGCCAACCTGATCACCGTTGCGCCGAACGGAGCCGGCGATTCCGCTCTGATCTGGAACCGTGCCGGCCTAGCGCTCGCAGCTGTGGCGGGAATCGAGGGCCGCTACGCCATCGACCCCAAGCGGGTCTACGTGGCGGGCGTCGGGGTTGGCGGACGCATGGCCTCCCGGCTAGCGATCGCTTGGCCGGACGTATTTCGCGGGGCGCTTTGTGCGTCCGGGGCGGCCTACTTCCTGCCGTTGCAGGATCCCGATAACGCCCGGGCGAGCTGGCCCGCGCGCGTGAAAAAGCCGTCGCCGCGACTCCTACGGATGGGCCGCGATCGAACGCGGTTCGTGCTGTTGGCCGGCTCAGAGGACAAGGACCGGGGTCTTTGCCGAGCCCTCGCCCAACACATGGCAGAGGTGGGTGAATTCCGCAGCGTGACCTACCTCGAGGTACCCGGCCGCGGAGAGCACACGCCGGATGAAGTCTGGTTCCGGCGGGCGCTCGAGGCGCTGGACGCGCCGCTGACTCGATAGCCAAAAGATCACCGAGATCCTGTTCGACAGGTTGGTGACCGTGCCGGGGTTGGTGTCGCGGTGCCAGAGCTGGAAGTACCGGGTGGATCCCGCTGAGATCGATCCGCCCGTGCTGTTGGGGTTGGCGGGATCGCAGAATGAACCGGTGGTGGATCCGCTGTCAAAGATCCAGGGGACGCTGATCACGGGGGTACCGTTCAGGAAGACATCGAGTCTTCCAGGCACGTAGAGCACGCGGAGGGTATGAGCCGCGCCGCTGTCAAGATCGACGCCCAGGGCGCCGCTCTCGGCCCGGCCGATACCGTTCGTCCCGGTCATGCCGTCGTAGCGGGCGACCGTGTCGTTCTGGATGACAAACGCCATACCGTCGCCGCTGCCCACACCGTTGATCGAGAAATCGAAGGTCGTCTCGAACCCTCCGGCGACATCGACGGGCATGGCGTACCAGACAGCGCCCTGGTTGTCCCCGCCACTGACGACGGATTGATCGTGGACGCGCATCACCGTACCGACGGTGGAAGCCTGCAGCACAGTGGTGAGGCTGGCGATGGACGTGAAGTTGGGATCGGAGAAGCTCTGGGCGGGTGTGGCAGATGCCAGGACAAGTGCGCCGAGTCCGAGGGAGACTGGGGGCTACATGGTGGGAAATTGACTGGGTGCCGGGCCGGGTACCCCGACAAGCCTACGCGGAAGTCTGAAACCACGGGCCGTCAGGCGACGCCAAGGGCCTGATGCGATCCGCGGGATCGGATCCGTTCAGAGCCGCCGCTCCGCAATCCAAGACATCGATCCAGCCGTGATTCATCGGAATTTGGTTTCCCCCCTCGCCCTAGCTGCACTCGCCGCCTCCGCGATCGCCCAGGGGCCAGCGCCCGACCACTCGGACATTGTCTACGGCTTGCCAGCGGGCTTTCATCCCGACCAGGTCCTGGACTTCTATGATGCGCCGGGGCCGGGCCCCAAGCCCCTTGTGGTTTGGCTCTTCGGTGGTGGCTTCCACAGCGGCAGCGAGACGATCAACGTCAGCCAGGAGCCCTTTGCGAGCTGGTTGGCCAACGGCTGGTCGATCGCGTCGGTGCGCTACCGGCACTCCGCGGTGAACTGCCAGGAGCAGACTACGGGCAACTTCGTCAGCTACCCTGATCACATTCAGGACGTGTCCCTCGCCGTACAGTTCCTGCGCCAGCAGGACACAAGTGCGCCCGCCGGTAGCGGGGCCGGCCTGTGGGACATCGACGAAGATCGCATCGTGCTCTATGGCCGTTCCGCGGGAGGGCACTTGGCCACCTGGGTTGCTCTGGCTGAGGATCGCGAGGCCTTCACTCAGGGGGCGATGGCGACCACGAACCCCGACGGGCACGGTTCCCAGTGGTCGACCCGGGTACGGGCCGCTCGCAACGGCGGAGGGCCGACCGATTGGACATACGACAATCCAAATCTCCCCACGAACAGCAGCTCGTACTTCGGCTGGTTCTTCGGTGCTCCTTGCTCCCTGCTGACCTTCGATCAAGCGGTGCCGTTGGCCGTGCAGGAGTTCGCCTCTCCGGTGTGGCATGCGGCTCAGCTGTCGGCCAACCAAAACGTCGCCGTGTGGCACCAGTTCAATGGCCCGGTGGGCGGCAACCAGCACGATCCGTTCTACGGCATTGCGCTGAACGGTGAGCTGCTGAGCCTCGGGTCGCCGGTGTCCTACCTCAACTGGGACTTGGGTCCGGACTTCCCCGCCGATGAGATCGTTACCCAGCTCGAGTGGCTGGGCCTAGTGAACACAAGCGTGCCCTACGGGGAAGGCTATTCCGGTTCAGGCCTGAGGCCTGCGGTCAGCCTTCTGCGCGTTGGAGTGCAGGATGAGTTCCTCGTCGCGAACGCGCCCGCAGGGGAGATCGTCACCCTGATCATCAGCGTCGCGCCGGCCGACATTCCCTTCGGGGGCGGTCAGGTCTACGTGGACGCGAGCGCTGCTTCGATCACCTTGACCGCCGTCGCCGACAGCGCAGGGGACGCGACGTTCAGAACCGGGGCCCTGGCCCCAGCGAAGGGTCTGATTCCGCTCTATGCGCAGGCCGGTTGGGCTGATGCCAGCGACCCCGGCGGTTTTGCCCTGAGCCAGGGCCTGCGCCTGCACTTCGAAGACCTGTAGTTTTCCCTCGCTAGCGCCAGTCCGCGGGCAACGGCACTCGCAAGAAGGTGAGGTGGGAGCGGCTACCCTCGAAGAGCACCCCGGCGGTGTTCTCGTCGATGACCGTCAGGCAGGAATAGCCCGCGCTTTGGCCTTCGTCCAGGAGGATGTGCCAGGGCGCGGGCCACGATGCTCCCAGATCGACGCTGGCCTTTAGGGTGATGTGGCGGCGCGGGGCCGCTGGGACAGCAGGGTTGGAGAAGAGCAAGAGGGGCGGGCGATCACGGCGTTCCACCCGCAGCAGGCTCGCCATGCAGACGGGCTCTACCAGGGCTGAACGGGAGCTCGGATGCTCGCTCCAGGTCTTGCCCAGGTCCGGGCTTGTAAAGACTGCCCGAGAGCCGCCGCGGTTGTCGCGCATGTTGAGCATGAGCGCGCCATCGATTTCGACGACCTGGGCTTCAGTGGTGTTCGGACGCGGACCATTGGGCACGGTCCAGGTGTCGCCGTGGTCGCGGCTCACGAGTAGGGTCGCGTGGGGCATGCGCTCGGCATCTTGGTACTGGGCCGCAAAGACGAGGGTGCCGTCCGCCATGGTGATACCGCGGCCGGGGCCCTGCAGCAGGTAGCACCAGGCAGGGTTCTTGACCGCAGCGGTGAGGTTGCGCGGAGCTGACCAGGTCTGGCCATCGTCGTCGCTGTAGACCATGACCAGCTGGCCGGTTTCCTCGGGGCTGAGGCCGGGTCCCGAGCCGCGCCACGCGCGGTTTCCGTGGCTCCATGTCGAGACCACCCAGATGCGTCCGTTGCTGCGATCGACGAGGACTGCAGGATCGCCGACGCCATCCATATGGGCGCCGGGATCGGCGCCCATGTCGAGAATGGTGGCCATGGGCTCCCAGGTTTGGCCGCCGTCTATGCTGCGACTCATCCCGACGTCGATGTCGCCCGGGAGGTCGCCCCAGCCGGCATGACGAATGTCGTAGACCGCGATCAGCGTACCGGCGTTGGTGGTCGCCAGTCCGGGGATGCGGTATGCGGCGCTGCCGTCGTCGCCGGCGTTGCGCAGGGCGCGGCCGATCCGCCGGGGTTCGAAGGTCCTGTCCAGCGGGAGCGGATCGGCTCCTGCGATGCGGAGCGAGCGGGGGTGGGCGGCGATCCGATGGTTCAGGTCGGCGCCGGGCCGCAAGCGAGCGGTGAGCCAAAAGCGAGTGACGCCGGGGGCAAGTCGGTGATCGCCCCGATAGACGAGCTCCTCGGCCGGTTCTTGCGGCTCACCGAAGGGCAGCGCCTCGCCAAAGGCGGCGTTGGGGGCGCCATGGGACCAGGGTTCCTGGCTGGTGGAGGCCAGCACGCTGAGCTCAGCGATGTCCTCGAGGTCGGTCGTACCCGCCAAGCTCACCCGCAGCTCCTGGACGGGTTCGGCCGCGGCGCCTGCGGGGACTTCGACAGCCCAAGCGCAGAGGGGATTGCGGTCGAGCTCGATCAGGCAGGGCAGCTGGGGGGCCTCGGCGGTCACCAGGAGGCGGCTGGCCCTGGGGGGCTCCTGCTGGCAAGCCTGGGG
>CAYWNK010000151.1:0-15502 GCA_964459495.1 uncultured Planctomycetaceae bacterium | reverse complement strand
TCCATGAAGTTCGACTACCTGAACGTCCTGATCTTCACCGCGGTGGGCCTGTTGTTCGTGTTCGCCAACACGCTCATCGGCTCGATCATCCGCCCCAAGCGCAAGACGGACGCGGGCCTTGAGGTCTACGAGTGCGGTGAGGAAACCATCGGGGACACCTGGATCCAGTTCGACATCCGCTACTACACGGTGGCTCTGATCTACGTGATCTTCGCCGTCGAAATCGCGTTCCTCTTTCCTTGGGCCATGGTGCTCCAGGACGCGCTGGCCACGGACGCGATCGGTCTCTGGGCCATCGCCAAGGGCTTCCTGTTCGTCGCGATCCTGTTCTTCGGTCTCGTGGCCGTGTGGGCCAAGGGCGATCTGGACTGGGTGATGTCCTACGAAGGCTCGGCGTACTCTCCCCCGCCGAAGCCGCGCGAGTACGTGCTGCCCACCCTCGAAGACCTCGATGGAGAGGAAGAAGAGGAGAGCGAAGGGGACAGCGAAGGCGAGGAAGCCGCCTAGTCGGAAACCGCCGCGCCTGCGCTGGCGAAGCGACACCCGCTGACCCAGCCACGAACAAGATCCACCCCAACCCGCGACTGCATCATGGGCCTGCTCGAAGAAGCGTTTGAAGAGAATGTGCTGACCACCAAGGTGGACTGGCTGCTGAATTGGGCCAAGCTCAACAGCATCTGGCCCATGACCTTTGGTCTTGCCTGCTGTGCCATCGAGATGATGGCCGTTGGGGCCGCCCACCACGACATCGACCGTTTTGGGGCAGGTGCGTTCCGCGCGACTCCGCGCCAGGCGGACCTGATGATCGTGGCCGGTACGGTCAACTTCAAAATGGGGGAGCGCGTGAAGCGCCTCTATGACCAGATGCCGTCCCCCAAGTACGTCATCGCGATGGGCGCTTGTGCCACGGGCGGCGGTCCCTACTACAAGTACGGCTACACCGTGATGAAGGGCGTCGATCGCATCGTGCCCGTCGATGTCTACATCGCTGGCTGCCCCCCCCGCCCCGAGGCCTTGCTCGAGGGACTGATGAAGCTGCAGGACAAGATCCGTCGTTCGCCGGTGATCGCGCGCCCCGCGCGCACCGCCTAGGAGTTCAAGGCGCATGGAATTCCAAGCCATTCACGACCGCCTGAAGAGCATCGAGGCTCCTGGGCTCATGGGCTTCGACCTGCCGCGTCCCGCGGACAAGGAAACCAAGGACAAGGGCCGCTCCGGCAACCCCTACGTCGAGGTCGATCCCCAGCAGCTCGTGCACTTCCTCGGGGCCTGCAAGGCCGACCCCGAGCTGCACTTCGAGATGCTCGTCGATATCACCGCATCGGATCCTTCAGCGGACGGCGACGACCTGTGGGTCCTCACCGAGATCATCTCCGTCAAGCACAAGCACCGACTGTCGATCAAGAGCATCCTGCCGAAGGCAGCCGCTAGCATGCCCAGCACTGTCCCGGCCCACCGCGCTTCCCAGTGGCACGAGCGCGAATGCTCCGAGATGTACGGCATCACCTTCGAGGGGCATCCCGACCCGCGGCACATCCTGCTGCCGGACGATTGGGAAGGCTTCCCGATGCGCAAGGACTACGTCTTCCCGACCGAGTACCACGGCATCTCCTGCGAGTAAGAGGGCGTACCCAATGACCGACACGCAGCCGACGCATAAGCCCACCATCCAGAAATCGGATGAGGCGCGCACCTTGCCGAGCGGGGAGAAGGAGTTCTTCTTCGACGTCTCCACCTCGGATCTCGAGGTGAACATGGGCCCCCAGCACCCCGCGACCCACGGGGTGATGCGCATCCTGCTGCGCACCGATGGCGAACTCGTCACGGGTGCGCAGCCGCACCTGGGCTACCTGCACCGCTGCGCCGAGAAGATCGGCGAGAACGTGGAGTGGCTGCAATATCTGCCCTACACCGACCGGTACGACTACCTGTCGGCGATGAACAACAACCTGGGCTACAGCCTCGCGGTCGAGGCCTTGATGCCCGAGCTCGAGGTGCCGCGACGTGGCACGCTGATTCGAACGATCTGCGCGGAGCTCAATCGCATCGCGTCTGCGCTGATCGCCTATGGCACCTACGGTCTGGACCTGGGGGCCTTCACCCCCTTCATGTACGCGTTCCGCGAACGCGAATGGATCCAGGCGCTCTTTGAGAAGATCTGCGGCGCCCGCCTCACGTACTCCTTCATCCGCATCGGCGGCGTCTTCAATGACGCCCCCCCCGGCTGGCTGAAAGAGGTTGAAGCGTTCTGCGACGTGTTCGAGCAGAAGTGGCGCGAGTACTACGACCTGCTCGTCGAGAACCACATCTTCGTGATGCGGACCGCGAACGTGGGCGTGATCACCGAGGCCCAGGCCTACGACTTCGGGCTCACGGGCCCGATGCTGCGCGGGTCCGGCGTTCCCTTCGACCTTCGCAAGGACATGCCGTACATGGACTACGGCGAGATCTGGGACGCGGGCTGCTACGAGATTCCCGTCGGCCGCGGCGAGAAGGGCACCCTGGGCGATTCCTGGGACCGCTTCTACGTGCGCGTGCAGGAAATGATGGAGTCGATCAAGATCGTCCGCTACTGCCTGGGCGTTATCGAGGATGGCCCGGTGCTCGGCGACGTGCCCAAGGTGCTGAAGGTGCCGCCGGGCGAGGCGTATGTGGGCATCGAAAACCCGCGCGGAGAGCTTGGTCACTACGTGCACTCCGACGGCGGCAAGGTCGCTGTGCGCTGCCGCGTGCGCGGCCCTTCCTTCACCAACCTTTCGATCGTTGAGGACATCATGCCCGGCACCCTGCTGGCTGATGCCGTCGCGATTATCGGATCGACCGACATCGTGATCGGGGAGACGGACCGATGAGCCTGGCTTTTGCCCTGCAGGAAAGCGCCGAGGCGGCCGTGGCCGCCGCGGGACGTATTGCCGATTCCCCCCATCCCGGGGACAACGTCTTCGTCCGTCTGCACCGCTGGATCGGTCCGCCGGAGTTCGTGCCGGACTGGATCGTGGTCCTCGGTGGCATCGGCATGGGCGTCGGCGTGATCGTCGGCATCGTGTCCTTGATCGCGCTGTTCACGATTTGGCTCGAGCGCAAGGTCGCTGGCCACATCCAGTGCCGCTACGGCCCGATGTACGCGGGCGGTTGGCACGGCTGGGCTCAGACGATCGCCGACGGCGTGAAGCTGTTCCAGAAGGAGGACATGGTTCCCGTCGGCGCCGACCGCGTGCTGTTCCTGATGGCTCCGGCCCTGGTGCTGGGCTCGGTCTTCGGATCGCTGGTGGCGATGCCCCTCAGCTACGACTGGTACTTCGCCCGCATGGACCTGGGCGTGTTCATGATCTTGGCGCTGGGCTCGACGACGACCATCGGCGTCGTGATGTCCGGCTGGGCCTCCAATTCCAAGTGGTCGCTCTACGGCGCGATGCGCGAGGCGGCCCAGGTCATCGCCTACGAGATCCCGCTCGGGCTCTCGCTCCTCGCTCCGCTGTTTGCGCTGGGAACCTTCAGCCTCCTGGACGCCAGCGTGGCGCAGTCGGGCTGGCTCGGGATGAAGTGGGCCATCTTCACGAACCCCTTCCTGATCCCGGCTTTCATCATTTACGCGATCTCGGCCCTCGCCGAGACCAAGCGCGCCCCCTTTGACCTGCCCGAGGCCGAGTCCGAGCTGGTGGCCGGTTTCCTCACCGAGTACTCCGGCATCCGCTGGTCCTTCTTCTTCATGGAGGAGTACGCGGCGATGTTCCTGATGAGCGTCGTGGGCGCCTTCTTCTGGTTCGGTGGTTTCGAGAGCCCCTTCACCGCGATCTTGCGCGGTATGGGCGCCGAGGGGACCATTTTCTTCAGCGCGGTCTGCTTCCTGACCCTTGTGCTGAAAGGCTTCTTCGGTGTGTTCCTGATGATCTGGCTGCGCTGGACGCTTCCGCGGGTGCGGATCGATCAGGTCATGTCGATGGGATACAAGTACCTGACCCCGCTCGCCCTCGTCTGCGTCCTTGGCGCGGCCGTCTGGGAAGCGATTCTGCACCTGATCTTCGGCTGAGAGCTCCAATGGTTAGCACCAACGAGTACATCAAGAACGTCTGGGACACCCTGCGCAGTACTGCCATCGGTCTGAAGATCACCGGCAAGTACATGATGCAGAAGCCCATCACGGTGCAGTACCCGGATGAGCGGATGCCCATTCCGGACCGCTACCGGGGCATCCACTACCTCGAGCAGGAGAAGTGCATCAACTGCCTCGCCTGCGCCCGGGCCTGTCCGATCGACTGCATCGAGATGGAGGCGATCCGGCACGGCAAGGAGCTGGAGTGGGTGGCTTTCACGCTCGACTACCAGAAGTGCATGTTCTGCGAGCTGTGCGTCTATCCCTGCCCCAAGGACTGCATCCACATGGGCACGGAGTTCGCGCTGGTCACCTACGATCGCTCGGAGCTGAATCACGACCTGCTCTCCTTCAAAGGCATGGATCGCGCGGCCAAGATCCGCATGCGCGAGGCCGAAGAGAAGAAGAAGGCGAAGGAGGCCGCTAAGGCGGCCAAGGCGGCGGCGGAAGCAGCTGACGACAAGGGTGACAAGAAGGGCGATGACAAAGAGGGCGGCGACGGGGCGAAAGCCTAGGCCTCACCTATGGACATCAAGCTTCAGCAGCGCGCGTTCTACGGGCTGCTCTTCTTCCTCACGCTGGTCTCGCTGGGTGCCGGTCTCGTGCACGCGGGTGCCGAAGGCCTGGCCTTTGGGCTCTTCGCGGTCCTGACCCTGGGCGGCAGCGTCATCTGCATCTGGGAGCGCTCCATCGTTCGGAGCGCCTTTTCCCTGATGGCGACGTTCACCGGAGTGGCGGGCCTGTTCCTGCTGCTGGGCGCCGACTTCCTGGCGATGGCCCAGATCCTGATCTACGTGGGCGGCATCCTGGCGCTGTTGCTCTTCGGGGTGATGCTGACGCCGCCGGACCTCAACGAGCGCAACCTATCCCGCGTGGGCTTGGCGACCGCCCTGGTGACCGCCGGTTCGGCCTTCGTCGCCTTTCGCGTGGCGGGCACGCTGGGCTCCTGGGCCCAGGTCTCGGGTGAGGAGCTCGCTGAGCCCCGTACGATGGCCCGCGACATCGGCCTTGCCTTCCTGCACCCCGAGCAATACGTGGTGGCCTTCGAGCTTGCCGCTTTCCTTCTGACGGTCGCCCTGGTGGCCGCCGTGTACATCGCCCGCCGTCGCCGCGAGGACTTCGCGGACCTGGAGGAGCAAGCCTGATGGGTGTCGAAGCTTACGTCGCCGTCGCTTCCATGCTGTTCGCCCTTGGGGTGATCTGCATCATTAGCCGGCGCAACATTCTCTACGTGCTGATGGGGGTCGAGATGATCCTCAATGCGGCCAACATCAACTTCGTAGCCTTCAACCGCTTCAACGGCGGAGGGCTCGAGGGACGCATGTTCGCGATCTTCATCATCATCCTGGCGGCCGCTGAGGCGGCCGTGGCGCTGGCGATCGTTCTGAACGTTTTCCACCTCTTCCGCTCGATCAAGCCGAGCGAAGTGGACCTGTTGCGCGAGTAGCGCATCCACCGGCCGTTCGCACCAATCCCCTGGCGCTCCAAGCACTGGCTCCCCCAGCCATTCGGCACCCCCACCGATTCCTGCCGGCATGCACAGCCTGACTCCCGCTGACTACAACCTGCTTCTGGCGGTCCCCGCGATCCCATTCGCGGGGTACCTGATCCAGATCTTCTTCGGTCGCTTCCTACCCCGCAAAGGGGACTGGATGCTCACCGGGGGTATGGCGGTCGTGGCCGCGATCACGGTCTACATGTTCTTCAAGGCCATTGGCCATGAGGGACTGTTCTTCAACGAGTCCGCCAAGACGGAGGGGGGTCAGATCTTCCGCTGGCTCTACACCAGTCCGGACAAGCCCTCGGGCCTGAACCTGACCGCGGGCATCCTCTACGACGGCCTCGGGGCAGCGATGCTCATGGTGGTCGGGGTCGTTTCGTTCTGCGTGCACCTCTTCTCGATGGGGTACATGCACGGGGATCGGCGCTACCACATCTTCTTCGCGAACATCTCGCTGTTCACCTTCGCCATGCTCGGCCTGGTGATCAGCGACAACATCCTGTTCCTGTTCATCTTCTGGGAGCTGATGGGCCTGATGAGCTACCTGCTCATCGGTCACTTCTCCCAGGACCCGACCAGCCACCGCATCAAGCAGGCCGCCGTGGCCTGCAAGAAGGCCTTCATGACGACGCGGGTGGGGGACACCTGCCTCATGTTCGGCATGGCGATGACGTACTTCCTGCTGCCCCGGGAGTACAACCAGCTGGTCGAGCAAGGCCTGATCGAGGGCGAGTTCGTGCAGGCATCGTTCCGCTACACCGATCTCTGGAACATGGCCTCGGCCGTGGTCAGCAACGGTGGCGGGTACCCGGCCTGGATGACGATCGCTGGCCTGTTCATGTTTGGCGGCACGATGGGCAAGTCGGCCCAGGTGCCCCTGCACATCTGGCTGCCGGACGCGATGGAGGGCCCGACTCCGGTGTCGGCCATGATTCACGCCGCGACCATGGTTGCCTCGGGCATCTTCCTCCTCGGTCGCATCTTTCCGCTGCTCAGCCCTGAGGTCCTCGGCTTCGTGACCGCCATCGGTGCCGCCACAGCCCTGTTCGCCGCGACGATCGGCTGCACGGTGTTCGACATCAAGGGGGTGCTGGCCTACTCGACGATCTCCCAGCTGGGCTTCATGGTGGCGGCGATCGGCACCGGAGCCCTGGGGCTGGTCGCAGGCCTGTTCCACATGGTCACGCACGCCTTCTTCAAGGCCTGTCTCTTCATGTCGGCCGGCTCGGTGATCCACGGCTGCCACCACGAGCAGGACATGCGCAAGATGGGCGGTCTGCGGACCAAGATGCCGATCACCTTTGCGTGCATGTTGATCTGCACCCTGGCCATCGCCGGGATGCCGCTCTTCGCGGGCTTCTATTCGAAGGACCGCATCATCGCCTCGACGATTGAGCGGACCTTCTTCCGGGCCACGGGTGCGGGCGAGGTAGCGTTCAACGGAGCGTCCTTCTTCGCGATCTTCGCCCTGGCGGCGGGTGCGATGCTGACGACGTTCTACATGTTCCGGCTGATCTTCATGACGTTCTTCGGCGAGCCGCAGGACAAGCACATTCACGATCACGCCCACGAGTCGCCGCTGACCATGACGATCGCCCTGATGATCCTCGCGGGTCTAGGCATCTTCGGCGGTCATTTCTGGCTGATGGGCGACCTGCTTGGTCACGACACCTGGTTCACCGACCTGATCCAGTGGCAGACGATGTATCCGGGCGTGGATCTGACGGCGATGAACACCGCGGTCATCTCCAACGACGACGGACACACAGCCCACGACTTCGCCCTCGGCATCTCGATCAGCGTGATGGTGATCGGCATCTTCGGCGCGAGCTGGATCTATCTCTTCAAGAAGACAGATCCCGCCAAGATCACCGGCGCCCTTGGGCCGTTCTACGACCTCGTCCGCGACAAGTACTACGTCGATGAGATCAACGAGGCCGTGGTCATCAAGGGCACGAAGCGCCTGTCCGCGATCCAGAAGTGGATCGACGAGAACATCATCGATGGCATCGTGGTCGGCATGGGCCGGCTCGGTAAGGCCATCGGTTTCCTGTCGGCCTGGATCGACAAGCACATCGTCGACGGCCTCGTGAACTGGGTGGGCAACACCACCCAGGCCTTCGGATCGGTGATGCGCCTGTTCCAGACGGGTCGCATCCAGCAGTACGTCTCCTTCGCGGTGGGTGGCGCTGTCCTCGTGGCAGCATTCCACCTGCTCGGTTAATTCCCCCTCCACTCACCGCCTAGCTCCCCCAGGCCCACCCAGCCCCATGGACCAGTACACGGTCATCTCCGAGTCTTCGCTGCTCTCTTGGATCACCTTCATTCCGTTGATCGGAATGGCGGCGGTGATGTTTGCCCCTAAGGGCAACCTCATGATCGCCAAGCTGATCACCGGCGTGGCGACGTTCATCCCCCTGGTCCTATCGACCTGGCTCTACTTTGGGCTCTTCGATAAAACCGCCGTCGGGTACCAGTTCGTCCAGGATATCCCTTGGATCCAGGTGGGCACGTTCGACGTGCACTACAGGGTCGGGCTCGACGGGCTGTCATTGCCGCTGGTGTGGCTGACAACGCTTCTGCTGTTTATCGCCGTACCAGCGAGTGAAACGGTGCCGCGCCTGTCGAAGGCTTACTTCGCGCTGCTGCTGCTCCTCGAGGTGGGGATCCTTGGAGTGTTCGTGTCGCTCGACTACTTCCTCTTCTACGTGTACTGGGAGATCATGCTCCTGCCGATGTACTTCCTCATCGGCATCTGGGGCGGCCCCCAGCGCGAGTACGCGGCGATCAAGTTCTTCCTCTACACGCTGGCAGGCTCCGTTCTGATGCTGGTGGCTCTCGCCGCCATGTACCTGGATCAGGGCACCTTCTCGATCCCCGAGATGATGGCGATCGGCAAGGCCGGCGGCTGGACCGGCCCGAGCTTGCTCGGGATGAAATTCACCACCTGGGTGTTCTGGTTCCTCTTCGTCGCCTTCGCGATCAAGATCCCGGCCTTCCCTTTCCACACCTGGCTGCCGGACGCCCACGTGCAGGCGCCGACGCCGATCTCGGTCATCCTGGCCGGCATCCTGCTGAAGCTTGGCGGCTACGGGCTGATCCGGGGCTGCTTCCCGATCGTTCCCGACGCCTTCCATTCCTACGCCTTCGTGTTGGGCCTCTTGGGGGTGATCGCGATCGTCTACGGGGCGTACGTCGCGCTGGGCCAGTCGGACTTCAAGAAAATGGTGGCCTACTCCTCGGTCAGCCACATGGGCTTTGTCGTGCTCGGCATGGCGGCCCTGACCGAGTGGGGCATGAACGGCGCTGCGCTGCAGATGTTCAATCACGGCACCAGCTCCGCCGCCTGCTTCCTCGTCGTTGGCGTCATCTACGACCGGGCACACCACCGCGACCTGAACGCCTTTGGCGGGATTGCCCAGGTGATGCCGCGTTATTGGGCGCTGTCCACCGTGGCCTTCTTCGCTTCGCTGGGCCTGCCTGGCATGGCCGGCTTTGTCTCCGAGGCGATGACCCTGGTCGGCTCCTTCCAGTCGACCGTCGGTCAGACCGCTGAGCAGGTCGCCGCCGGCACCACCATCTTTGGCCCCTACCAGTGGCTGTCCTTCGCGGCCTGCCTTGGCATTGTGCTGACCGCCGCGTACATCCTGTGGGCCCTCCAACGGGTGTTCCTCGGGCCCCTCAACGAGCGCTATGCCGGGTACAAGGACATCTCCTTCCGTGAGGTCCTTTGCCAGGCGCCGCTGCTCTTCCTGTGCATCTTCCTGGGCATCTTCCCGTTCTACCTGCTCGACTGGATGGACGTGAGCGTGGTCGAGTTGATGCGCATCCTGGCCGTCACCGGCTGATCGCGGGAGCCCAACCATGAATCTCGCTTTCGCCGTTCAAGACATGCACTGGAAGGGCATCGGGCTACTGGCGCCCGAGCTCTGCCTCGTGGCGGTGTCACTGATCGTCCTGGTCCAAGACCTGGTCCAAAAGGGGCGCGACTCGTCCCGCGTGGGCTACGTCACCCTGGCTGGTTTGGCCCTGACGGGCCTGCTGCTCATCCGCGGCTTCGGCACCCACGACACGGCCTTCAACCTGGTCAAGATCGACAACTTCGGGAACTTCTTCAAGCTGTTCACGGTGGCGTCGATGATGGCGGTGGTCTTCTTCGTCATGCAGGACAAGCGTGAGAAGAAGCACGACATCGGGGAGTACTACTTCCTGCTGCTGGGCGCGGCCGTCGGCATCTTCTTCATGGTGGGCACCAACAACCTGCTGCTGTTGATGCTCGGCCTGGAGCTGCTTTCGCTGGCGAGCTACTCGCTGGCTGGCTTCCACAAGGGTGAGAAGCGCTCCGCCGAGGCGGCGATGAAGTACGTGGTCTTCGGCGGCCTATCCGCGGGGGTCATGGTCTTTGGCATCAGCCTGCTCTACGGGGCCACCGGCACCCTGGACCTGGCGGTGATGGCCGGCGTGCCCGGCGTTGAGGGCGAGGGCATGACCCGGTCCCTGGCGACCGCGGTGTCCGAGGCACCCGGCCTCGTGGCGCTTTCGATGGTCATGATCCTGGGGGGCTTTTCCTACAAGATCTCCGTCGCGCCGTTCCACTTCTGGGCACCTGACGTCTACGAGGGCGCACCGACCCCGGTCACCACGTTCCTCGCCGTGGGCTCGAAAGCCGCCGGCTTCGGGGCGCTATTGCGCTTCATCGCGGTGTTGTTCGTGTCCCCGTCCGCCCAGGCTGCAGTCGCTGACTACGGCATCCAGGTGGGGCAGCTCATCGCCCTGCTCGCCGCGATCACGATGACCCTCGGCAACCTGGCCGCCCTGCGTCAGGAGAGCGTCAAGCGCATGCTCGCCTACTCGTCGGTGGCCCACGCCGGCTACGTCCTGGTGGGCGTGGCGGCGATGAGCTCGGTCGGTTTCCAGGCGGCAATGTTCTACCTGGCCGCCTACTACTTCATGAACCTGGGCGCGTTCGGGTTCCTGCTGTACTTCGCCGGGGCAACCGGCGAGGAGACCTACGCCAGCCTGCGTGGCATGGGTCGCAAGTCCCCGCTGATGGCGGTGCCGATGGTTATCTTCCTGGTGAGCTTGACCGGCTTGCCCCCGACGATCGGCTTTGCCGGCAAGCTGGAGTTGATCAAGGCGGCTCTCGATTCGAGCCACAACCTGGGCTGGCTGGTGCTGGTCCTAGTGATGAACTCGGTCGTGTCTCTGTACTACTACCTGCGCGTCATCAAGGAGCTATTCCTTGCGGAGACCGAGGAGGAAAAGCCCGCACCTCAGCGTGCCCTCGGAATCTTCCTGGTCAGCATGGCTGTCGTTACCGTCTTCTTCGGGCTCAATTTTGGCCCACTGATGAACTGGGCACAGAGCAGCATGGACCTGATCGCAGGCCTGTAACGCCACTCGCTGCGCCAATACAAGCCAGCCCGGCTGCGACCCTGTCGCAGCCGGGCTGGCTTGTTTTGAAGCTTGATCTCGGTCCGAGATTCGTTGGTGGAAGATTTGGAACGAAGATTCTGCCTGGCACGAAATACCGGGGTACTTTGCATTGGGCCTCTGGGGGGAGGCCCGGACGCCGGGCATCGATGGGGAAGCCTGGCATCCAAGAACCGCGCATGCTCTATCGGATAGCCGTCGCCGCTACCGTTTTGTCGTCCCTGGCCGCGGGCCAGTCCAGCTTCAGGCCGCTGCCCCGTGCAGCCCTGGTGGCGCGGCCCTCCGAGGCGATGATCGCCTTGACTGCCGAGCCGGGCGGCTCCGAGGTGGACTCCCTACCGACTCTTCGGACGGGGTCCGGTTCCGCCGAGCTGCCCGATGTGTCGCTCGACCTCTTCGCCCACGCTGACCTCAACGGGACCTTCGAGGGGGGGGGCTCCGAGCTCGAAACCCGGCGCGGTGGCTGGAAAGCGCGGATCGAAGATACGGACGAGACGCGCACCATCGCCTTTGAGGGTGGGGTCGAAGGGACCTTCTACCAATTCACCGGTGGATTGCCCCTGGGGAGCCTGACCACCGATCCCTTCAACGATCTCTACCGCACCTGGGCTGGCGGTTCTTACTCAACGCGGGCCGAGCTAGGCCACGTTGGTGCCTTCGGTGGATTTGAAGTGACCCTTGGTGGCGAGGACGAGGTGGGCTCAACCTCTGGGCTCACGGTGGGTGGGCTGGCAGGGATGCACTATCGGGCCTCCGACAACCTGACTCTGTCGGCCGGCCTCGCGGGAACGTCGCGGCTCGAGGACGAAGCGCGACTCTGGCCCTTTCTCGGATTCGATTGGGAGATGAGCGACACCTGGGACCTTTCCATCTTGGGCCCCGACATCGAGCTTGGTCTACGCTTGAATCAGCGCTGGCGCGGCTACTTTGAAGCAGCCTACGACCTGCGCCAATACCGACTCAACGAAGGGGGACCGGCCCAAGGAGCAGCGTTTCGGGATGAAGCCGTTCGATTGGGGTCGGGTCTGGAGTACACCCCGAACTCCTCCGTTCGGATCAGTCTAGACGCGGGCATCTCGATGTGGCGTGAGCTCAGTCTGCACGAAATGGACGGATCATCGAGCGAGATCGAGATCGACCCCGCCCCCTACGTCGGTTTTCAGCTGCAGTTCGGTTTCTAGATGGCTTGCTTCGGGAGGCCCTGGGGGAACCTGGTGTCTTCCGTGGAGTCAAGGCCGCCGTCGACCAACGAAGCGAATAGCTCCTCAAACCGGCCGGTGACATTTTGCCAGTCATAGCCTGCAACGATGTGCTGGCGAGCGGCCTGACCAAGGTTCGGCAGCGCGTAGGAGTTGCGGGTCGCGTCTGTCAGCAGGTCGCTGAGTTCCACAACGTTGCCGGGCTCGAACAGGCGGCCCGTAACGCCGTTGACCACGGTTTCAGCGAGCCCACCCAGTCGGCTGGCTAGGACGGGAATCCCCGCAGCGCCTGCTTCAACCGCCACGATTCCGAAGGGCTCGGACTGCAGCGTGGGGATCACCAGTGCGTCGAGGCTCTGAAGGAACGCAGGCACGCTCGCATGGGCGAGGCGCCCCGCAAACTCGACATGATCGGAGAGTCCCCAGCGCTGGACCTGTTGCTGCAGGTCGGCCTCATCATCGCCGGCCCCAGCGAAGATCAGGCGGTTGGTGGACGGACCGAGCGTACGCAGGGAACGCCGGAACGCGTCGAGGAGCGCAAAGACTCCCTTGTCGGCGTCAATCCGTCCCAGGTAGCCGAATCGCAGATTCCCATTGGCTCGTTTGGGCATCGGTGTGAAGCGGCCGGATTCGACTCCCGTGGGGATCACCTCGCAGCGCATGGTGTCGGCACCCAGGCCCTCGAGAAATGTGCGGCCGGCTTCGGTCAGTGTCACGACCCGATCGGCGGCCTCGAGCACTCGGCGGCCTAAGGCCTGGAACTCGAGGCTGAAGAGCAGTTTGAACAGTGGCCGTCGACCCCCGGTGTATCCGTGTTGAACAAGAACAAAGGGGCGGTCGGCTTTTTGTGCCACGCGCGCGGTGTGCCAGGCGGCGAGGGAGAAGACCTCGTGGGAGAGGAATAGATCGTACTGCTCTTGGCGCAGATGCCCCGCAAGGGCGGGCATGCTAGGAACGAAGCTGACTGTTGGGCCGGCAGGCATACGAACGATCCGGACGCCGCGCCATTCGCTCGTTCCCACCTCCAGCTTCTCCTCGAGACCCTTGGCGCCACCCCAACGGGGCATACGATCCGACGTGAAGATGGTGACTTGATGACCACGGGCGACGAGCTCAGCGGAGAGGAACGCCTCGTGCGATCCGTAGTACTCAGGGTGGAAGTAGGGAGTGGTGTGGGCAAACTTCATGCGACGGGGACCAGACAGGCTTCGAAATGGCGAATAGTTTCAGCTGCGGCAGCGGCTGGTGTGGATCGGAGAGCGAGGGGGCGGCCGGCTGCACCATCGGCGGAGCCGAGGTAGTCAGAGCGTCGATGCATGGCTTGGAGGTGATCACGAAGGCCCGCGACACTGCCCGGTGCGAAGGTTCGGCCGATGCCCGCCAGAAGCTCGGATGTGCCCGGCAGGGAGCTGGCGAGGATCGGTAGCTCGCGCGCCATCGCTTCGAGCACGACCAGAGGCTTCACGTCGGAGAGGGTGGGATGCAGCAAACACTCGGCTTCATCGAGAAGCCGAATGCGCTGGGAAACCGAGTGCACGGGACCCTGTAGCTCAAAGGCTGAGCCGAGGCCGGTCGCCAGTTCGAGAAGACGGTCCTCATAGGAGGGGTCGACTGGACCGACAGCCATGAAGCGCGGGCGTTCCTCAGGCTGCATGGCCTGGAGAGCCTGAATGACAGTCTCCAGCCCCTTCTCAGGCGCGATGCGCCCCAGGTAGAGGCAGCGCCGCGGACCCAGGGCGTTCTGGCGCACTCGGCGTGGGCTGCGAAAGAACTCATCGTCGATGAGAGTGCCGACCGTATGTACATGTTCCGGGTCCATTCCGGCCGAGAGAAACAGATCTCGCTGGTCACCTGTCAGGACGAGCACCCGACTGGCAGTAGCTAGACGGCGTGCCGAAAGACGAGGCGCGTGGGAAAGGTGCGCCCAAGATCGACCACAGTGGGCAGTTACGACGACCGGTATTCCGAGCTTGGCAAGGCCTGGCAGAACCGCAAGGTCCATTGCACCGCCATACTGGACGTGGAGCACATCGGGGTCGACCTCCTCGACGTGATCGCGCACGGTGCGGGCTGCTGCAAAGGCCTTGCGGAAGTTGGCTGTGCGTCCCTTGATCGGCCAGTTGGAATCCCCTGCAGCGTATGTGGGGAACGCGTATGTGCCTTGAGTGAGAGATCTTCCAGGGTGGACGACGCGGCAGTCATGACCAAGTGCGGTCATTGCCTCGGCCATGCCGGCTGTGAACAGGGGCAAGCCTCCGATTTCATGTTCGGGGAGTCGTCCTAGCGTGAGAATGCGCATTTTCGTGCTCCGATACAGGCCCAGGTGAAGCCGACGTAGAACCAACCCGTGGGGGAGAAGAGAACGGACTCGAACAGGCCGAGAATGATGAGGAAGGTGCCGACACTTGCGCCCATGATTCGGGCGACGTCGGGCGATCCGGCGGCCATGCGATCCCGGCGGATTGCCGCGCGCAGCTGAGCGGTGAATGCCCAAATGGAGGCTCCGAGAACGAGCACGCCCATGGTGCCGAGCTCGGCCAGGATCCTCGCGTAGTCGTTGTCCTCCGCGATGATCTCCGTCGTCAGCGAGCCGAGCCCGCTGGAGTGGGACCCGGTCGCCGACTCCAGGTTGCCAAGGCCGACACCGAGGATTGGGTGGGCGAAGAACAGCCGTAGGGAGAGGATGATGATCTGGTATCGATAGAGGTTGGAGCTAGCTTCCTGGTGGACGACAGCATCCATGGCCTGGCCGGCAAGTCCAGTGACGACCGTGAGCAGCAGTACGGGCGCCGCAGCTAGGCAAGCAAGCTGCGCCGTTCGCTTCGCGGTGCCCCGGGATGCGAGCCACCAAGTGACGGCGAGGCCGGCGAAGCCAGCTGCCATACCACCACGGGACTGGGTATAGACCGTCCCGCAGGCGAGGGATACTGCGATGAAGCGCAGGAGGATTCGGTGCCGCGAGTGAATGGAGATGCAGACGGCCAGGATGCACCCCAAGGCTAGACCGTGGCCAAGCGGGTTCTTGTAGCCCACCCGCCAGATACCACCCTGCTCGTTGGTTTCGGGGAGACCCTGCAGCAGGGACCCGGCGAGCAGAACTAGGGAGGCGCCGACGATGATCGAGGCCGTAGTCTGAAGGTCGCGAGTACTTCGCAAAAGTGCCGCGGGAACGGCAGCGAACAGTGCCCACAGTGGCATGCGGACCAGGACTCGAGCGCCTTCGGGTGGCATGCCACCCGCAAGAGTCGAGGCGGTCGACGCGATTGCAAACAGCAG
>CAYWNK010000150.1:0-15542 GCA_964459495.1 uncultured Planctomycetaceae bacterium | reverse complement strand
ATTCGCGGATTCTGGCAACGCAGAGTCGGGTCGAATCAGCCGTGCCTCGCCTGCGGGGGGGGGGCGGCCGGGCCTCTAGGCGAAATTGTTGCCACCAGGTCGAGCGGCGCGGCGCAGAGAGTTCCTCCGGCTGTTCCTCGACTTGACTTGTCGGCATGGGAGACAGAGACGCCGCACCCCGATGACAGCACTGCTCTCGCCGCTGGACGGCCTGCACAGGTGCTCTTGAGGGAGCCGTGGGCGGCTGGCCCGGGGCCTCACCATGACCGGCCACCTCCTCTTCTGTACCAAGCTCTGCTCGCTCGACATTCTTCTGCCCCTCGCGTGGGCTGGGGAGGAGTCGGCGGTCAAGCGGCCTGGTTCCGCACGGTTGGACAGGAGTACATGGGCCCGGGCGAGGGCGTGATCGAAGCCTGCCAGGACTCTCTCCGTGAGGGACGGACCGGACTGAGGCGCAAACCGCTCAGTTGCTTGCGCAAGTGGCGGGCGCGCCGGAAACTTGGCTGCTGGGGACTGGGCTCGCAAGCCAAGCACTCCTGGGCGCGGGAGGGGCCAGGCCACGGGGGACCGAAGAAAATACCAGGGATGGCTGAGACATCTGGTTGAGCGCGAGCACGGGGGATTTGGAGATCTCGATCATGAACAGCCCTGACCTCACGCGGCTCGCCTCACAGCGGCAGAGCGACCTGGATAGCCTTCGACGACTGGCGCGAGCCATCGTGGGAGAAGAGCAAGCCGACGATGTTGTGCAGGACGCTTGGGCGGCGGCGTTGGCCCATCGCGGCAACGCGCCGGACAATTGGCCGGGCTGGATGATGCGCGTAACGCAGCGGCTCGCGTGGAAACGTCGGATGCAGGCGCACAACCGGGTGGACCGGGAGCGGGAGGCTGCGCTGCGAGCAGCCTCAATGGGCGATGAGCCGAAGGGGGGAGCGAGCGCAGGTCGGGCCCCGGATGAGCTGATCGCCGAGATCGAGGAAAAGCAGGCGCTGGAGCGGGCGCTGCTTGAGCTGGACGATCCCTATCGTTCGGCCTTGCTGTGGCGCTACTACGAAGACCTGCCCCTGGCGGAGGTGGCGCGGCGCGCCGGATGCTCGGCGTCGACCACACGGACCCACGTGCAGCGCGGGCTAGAGCGACTGCGGCGCAAGCTCGAGGAAGAGCGCGGGAGTGACTGGCGCGCCGGATTGCTTCCACTGCTGTTGCCCGCGAGCGGAGCGCTGCCGCAGGGGGCCGGTGGTGTCCTAGGTGCCTCGATGGTGGGAGCCGCGAAGGTGGGGGCCCTGGCGCTCGCTGCCGTGTTGCTTGCCTGGGTCGGCGTGTCATACGGCCTGAAACGGCTGGAGCCGATCGACTTGCCGGCGGGGATTCAAGTGACCGCAGGGGGCGTGCGCAGCGCAGCGCAATCGGGGCCGGAGCAGTTGGATTCACCGCCAGCGCCGGATGCGGACAGCTACGAGGAGCGTTCCGTCTCAGCCCCGCTCGAAATCCGCCGATCTGAATCCGTGGAAGGGGAACGCGTGGCGGCGTCCAGTGCGCGCGAAGCGACGGGTACCGTCGCGCGGCTTGTCGAGCGATCGACGGGTTTGCCGCTGATCGGTGTGCGGGTCACGCTGCGCTATTCGAAGATTCGGAAGGTCCTGTTCTTTGGCCGAACGGAGACACGTGAGCAGCAGCTCTTGGCGGATGACCGCGGGCTGATCGCCTTGCCCTGCGAGCTGGATAGCGCAGGGAAATCCGCCGACAACGAGCTCCGGTTCAAGTTCCACCTTGGGCCTGCTCCTCACCTGGATCCGAGTTGCGTATTCGCCGGGTTTGGTGAGGACGGCGTCGCCAACTTCGCGGTGGACTCGGTCCTGTGCTCTTGGATTCGTCTCGAAGAACAACTTTCGGCAGAGGAGTCCGCGGAGCTGAGCGGCGTATGGATGAGCGAAAACCCTAGGGGGAACAAGGAACTGCACGGTTTCCGGCTCTCGCCCGCTGCCGTGCGGGGCCAGGACGTGTTGTTTCTCCTTCCGTACCTGCCACACGCTCATCCGGACATGCACGAACGGGAGACCCGGCTTGTCGTCGCGACCACGCCTCGGGGCCGGTCCTTTGAGGCCTCCCTACCCGGTGGAGTGAACCTGGCCACGCCTCCGCTGCCGGCTCGTCGCGCGGATCACATGACCCATACCTTTCAGGTCATCGATGCCGGCACTGGAATGCCGCAGGTCGGAGTCATGGTCGGGGTCTCTGCGGGGTCGGCGACGTCCGTTTCCAGCAGCTCCTACTTGCCCCCGCTGAGTCTCGGGCAGACGGACTCCAGCGGAACCGCGGTGTTGATCGGCATTCCGCGCGGCCCGGTCACGGTGTCCGTCCATGTGGATGGCTACGAGCGGTATCGGTCCACCAAGGAACTGTCACCGGGTGGGCAGACCAGCGTGGTGTTGGTTCGCAAGGCGGGATTGCGGGAGGTGGAACTGACGCTGTCTGCGGCTGCTGGAAATCCTCCGACGAGGATCGGGTTCCGAGTGATCGAGGGCGAGCTTGGGTCCACCGTGCTACGCCAGTCGGGGGCCGAGCCGCGGCGTTCCGGGGACGGGTGGAGACTGAAGCAGGCGATCAAGAACGTGCCCG
The DNA here is from genome assembly GCA_964459495.1 of uncultured Planctomycetaceae bacterium. Classification (GTDB taxonomy): domain Bacteria; phylum Planctomycetota; class UBA1135; order UBA1135; genus CAYWNK01. The sequence continues at coordinate 12,923 of CAYWNK010000150.1, read as the reverse complement.
CTGGACTTTGCTTCCTGGTGCTGGATCTGTATCCGGCGAGCTATTCCACGCCCGCATTCCTGCGGCTGGAACCAGGCCAGAGGAGTCTCGAAGTCGAGCTGGGCGACGAGCTTGAACTCGTTCCCGTTGTGCTGAACCTGCCGGAGGGAATCCAGGCGCGGGTGAACTACCGGATGGGCACCGGGGAGGGCGGGTTCGGTCCATTGACCGGCCTGGGGGGCGATCTGTCGAACGGGGCCACGGCGCTTTCGCTGCCGGCAGACGACCGGGCGTTGATCTGGATGGTCGATGTCCCGGGCTATGTGCCGGTCCTCGGCACCAAGTCCGATCTTCGGCCGTTCGATTTCCAGGGCAAGGCCTGCCTCGAGCTGCGGCCCCAGTTGCGCAAAGGCTGGGGGTCCATCGTTGGGGCGTTCGAACGTTGGGAGCCGGCCGACCTCCCTTTCGCCCTCTGGGAGGCGCCGCCAATCACGGGCGTGACGGTGCGGGATGTGGCGAGCGGACTTGTACTGGGCGTGACAGACGTCCACGGCTACGCCCTGATCGAAGCGTCCACGCCGGTCGCTGAGATCATCGGGCGCCACGGGAGCGTAGAACGGAGCTTTGCGCTGGATGGTGCCACACGCTTCACCCTCGGTTTCTAGACCGGCCTCCTCGGGTGACAAAACGATCAACCGCGGGTTGCTTAAACCAAGGAAATCGAGCGCGCCGGGGCTGGAGTGATTCACGGGGGTTTCGGCAACAGGGGCTGCGACGCCGTATCCGGGAATGGGGCCCATCGATTGCGCAGGCGTGGGGTACGGGCCCCTTGCGCAATCCAGTGGAAGAGCGATGCGGTCGATCCATAGTCCTATGCGGAGACACGATGCTCTATGGGTGCTCGACCTGCGCGGGGCGGCTTTGGGGGCCGGCCTGCTCAGCGCTTGGAAGGAAAGCGGATTTCTAGGGCGTTTGAAAGCCCTGGGGCCCTGCACGACGCTAGGCCGTGCCCTGGAGGGCTGGGAGCTGGCCAAGACGGGGACAGACCTCGAGGCCCAGATGGCCCGTCAGGGATCCAAGGCTCTGGTTTGGGTCGAGCCCACCCAGGTCTTCCTGGACGAGGACGTGGTCACCCGCGGTCTGGCCACCTTCGACCCTGAGCAACACGACTACTTCACCCAGTGGGAGCACTGCCGCTTGCCCGTGGGCGTGGGGGTACGGGCCGTCTCCCGGACGCTGCACGGGGAGCTTGGCGAGCTCCCGCCGGCGGAGACCCAAAGCCGGCTGCTGGACGAGCCCCAGCGCCGCCGCTTCCACTACGACAGCACGGGGCAGGTGAGCTACGCAGAGAGTCTGCTGGATGCGCGCTACGGCGCTGCGCTCGAGGGAGCTCTGGAGGCCGAGTCAAGCGTCGGGTGGAGCCTCAACGGCTTCCTCGCGCTTTCCGCAGGCCACGAGGCAGCGTTGCGCTACGTACCAGCCCAGGACTTCGAACGCCGGGACGAACGGGGCATGCGAGCAGCCTTTGGCTTTGAGTCCGCAGCCTGCGCGGAGTTTCCAACCTACGTGATGTTCGACATCACCAACGTCTGCAACGCGATGTGCATCCACTGCCCCCAGTCGCTGGTGGCGGAGGATGGCGGCCGGCCAGACTTCCTAGTCAAGCGAGAGCATCAGACGCTGGACGCCTTCAAGCGGGTCATCGACGAGTGCACCCAGCACGAGGTGAACTTCGTGCGGATCACAGCCGACGGGGAGCCCCTGGTGCATCCCGAACTGTTCCCCATGCTGGAGTACGCGCGGGATTGGGGCGTGGGGCCGGTGGGCCTCACGACCAATGGATCCCTGGTCAAGGAAGCCGCGGCCAAACGGCTCTTGGACTCGGGCGTCGCCATCGTCGACTTCTCGTTGGATGCGGCGAGCCCCGAGACCTTCGAGAGGATTCGCGTTGGACTGCGCTACGACAAGGTGATCTCCAACGTACTGCGGTTCCTGGAGCTTCGCGATGCCGCCCAGAGTCCGGTCAAGGTCGTGGTCAGCTTCGTGGAGCAGGAGGAAAACGCCCATGAACTCGACGCGTTCCGTGACTTTTGGGAACCTCTTGTGGACGAGGTCGTGATCCGGCACATGACTTCCAACGTGGGGCTCAATACGCCCCCCGAGGGCCGCTGGCCCGGCTGGCATGAGCGCTGGCCCTGCGCCCACTTCTTCCGCCGCGTGGTCATCAACCATCGTGGCCAGCTGAAGGCTTGCCCGATCGATTGGCGCCAGCTCACGGTCTCGGAGCACGTGGCCGAGCGCAGCGTTCACGAGCAATGGCACGGCTCCTTCTATTGGTCCCACCGCATGCAGCATCTTTCGGATTCCATCGTGGAATCCAGCGCCTGCCACGCTTGCCCGGACTGGTCGAGCACTCCCTGGGATATGGGCTACGAGAAGATCGTGGCGCGTCTAGCCCCGGCTGCCTCATGAGCAACGCCAACTCGAAGTTCCTGTTCTTCTCCCCCTATGCGAGGTGGAAATACCACACTGCGCAGGAGACGACCTGGGCCCATGGACTGCGGATGCGCGGCGCAGAGACGCGCTTTGTCCTTTGCGACGAGCTGTTGCCGGCTTGCGACATCTTTCGAGAGTCGGTGAACCCCCGGCAGGAGCTGTCTTGCTTGACCTGCATGGCATCGACCACGAAGCAGTTCGAGACCTACGGCACTCCGTTTGAGTGGCTCGGTTCGTACCTGCCGCGAGAAGTGCGCAAGCAGGCCAGCGTGTGGCTCGATGGCCTGGACGCGAGCCAGCTTCAGCAAGCCGTTTGGAAAGACCGGCAGGTGGGCCAGTGGGCCGCGACTTCGGTGTTCTATCAGCTGCGCTCCTCCACCCTCGATATCAGCAACCCCAAGCATGGGGAGCTTCTGCGACAGCATCTCTATGGTGTTGTGCTGACAATCGAAGCTCTGGAGGTCTTGTACGACGAGTACCAACCCGACACGGTCGTCACACTCAACGGCCGATTCTTCACGCATTGGGCAGCCTTCGAGCTGGCGCGCGAGCGGGGCATTCGCGTGGTGACCCACGAGCGTGGGCTCAACAAGAACACGACGCGCTTCGCCGAGAACCACCGGACCCACGAGCTTGGTCCCGTTCGCGACCTGTGGGAAGCTTGGAAGGACGTTCCCCTGGATGAAGGGCGTCTGGACCGGGTATTGGACGTCCTCCGCAACCGTTGCCTCGGCATCGACTACGCGGTCAATCCGTTCAGCCCGCCGCTCGGCGCGGAGGGACAACCGGACTCTATCCGCGAGCATCTCGGCCTCGACGCCCGACCGATCGTGGCGGTGTTCACTTCTTCCAACGACGAAACCGCCGCCTTTGCGGATCGCTGCGCCGGCGCGTTCCCCGACCCGACGGACTTCCTACCCGCGACGCTTGAGCTCGCGCGCCAGCTGCCCCAGGTCCAGTTCGTCATTCGCATACACCCCAATGTGCAGTCCCGGCTGGGGACCAACAAGGCGCAGCTCGCCGAGGCGATCGAGATGCGTCAGTCGGCTCCGGAGAATCTGCGGGTGATCCTCCCCGACGAGGTGATCAGCTCCTACGCGCTAGTGGATGAGTCCGCGGTTGGGGTGGTCTACGCTTCCACACTAGGCCTCGAAATGGCCTGCGCCGGCAAGCAGGTGTTGTGCATGGCGCAGTCCACCTACGCCCACGTGGGCTGCACGCGCAACCTGGAGCAGCCTGGCGAGTATCTGCCAGAGTTGATTGCCGCGCTCCGGGCGGGCAACGATGCGGAGATCGCGCGCCGAGCGCTGCGCTGGGCCGAGGTCTACTTCACGTACTTCTCGCTGCACTTCGATTTGGTTGAGGAACTGCCGGGCTACGAAGCGCGAGCGCTGTACTCCAGCGTCCTGGAGCTTCGACCGGGAATGAACGCCGCCCTGGACGAGGTCACGGGCCGGCTCTTGGGCGAACGCCCGATGATCCCGCAGGCGAGCGAGGCCGAGCGGAACGCCTCGACCCTAGTGGAAGATCGATTCTTGGCGGACTGGGTTCAGCTGCCGACCGGCGCGCCAGGCGCCGCGTAGACGGGCGAGGCTGTTCGGCAGCGGGAACAGCTGGCGTACAAGGGCAGGCGGCAGGTCGAGTCCCTCGATCGCCTGCAGCCGGAGCTCCTCGTAACCGTACTCCAGCAGGCGCTCGGTGGGGTTGGTCAGGTGCTCGGCAGCCGGCTGGTCTTGGAGCCAGGTGGGGAGCTCGGCCGGGAGCGGTTCGCCGGGAGCGATGAGGCGTTGAAGGGGACGCTCGGGTGCAGCGCAAGACGATCCACTGGACCCGCCGGAGAGGTCGTAGCCCATCCAGCGCAGCTCGGGCCCGCAGAGGGACTCAAGGGTCCGCCGGGCCGAAGGATCCAGCGTCGCCTGCCAGCGATCCGCAGACTCGCTACGGATGCCGCTTCCCGTGGCCGGAAAGCTGCTGTTGTCTCGCCAACCGGTGGATTCGGAGGGATCCCGGAAGCACTCGGGGCGGACCATGTCGGGGTGGAAAGGGATCCCGAGCCGGTCGCAGGCGCGTGAGAGAACCGCTTCGGGATCGGCGACCAAGTCCTCGTAGCGCAGGTGGGCGATGCGCCCGGTGGGCATGCTGTCCGGCAGGGTGAGGTGGCGGGCAAAACCGACCGCCTTGCGCCAGTGGCGAGCGTAGAAGAGCAAGGGACGCTTGCCGCGACCCGGTCCCCTTTGGTGGTCCTGGCTGGCGGCGATCGCGCGTACGTCGCGGGTGACCAGAAGGACCCGCAGGTCGGGCAGCGCGCGGGCCGCGGCGGGCAAGAACTCCTCGCACCAGGACAGCTTGGTGCCCAGCAGGGAAAGATCGCCGGATCCATACAGCTCGCCGCAGAGGTCCAACAGGTCCCCGAACAGCTCGGCGAAGCTGCCTGGGCGGAGCTCGCCAAGACGTTCGATAAGCCGCGGGTGCTGGTCGCTCTTCCAGGCGATGAGATCGCGCCGAATGCGCTCCATGAAGGCGGGCGGCACGCTTTCCGAAAGGTCAGCGTCCAGGTACCTCGCGTGCATCCGATGGTCGGGGTCCTGGAACCAGTCCGAGGTCGTTTCCTCGGGTCGGATCGACCGTGCTCCGAAGCGCTCATGCAGCAGAGCCCGGTAGGCCTTGAACACGTAGACAAAGGGATCGGCGACGACGAGGTTGCCCCGGGGTGCGCCGAGCATCCGGCTTACCAGGGTGGTTCCGCTGCGGAACATGCCGTGGACCAAGACCCTGGTCATGGGGGCGCTAGACATGGGTGGGCCGCCCAGCACGCAGGATCCTGAGGGAGTCGGTGCCGTGATTGGCGATCAGGTCCAGGATTGAGAGGTGCGAGAGGAAGGGCATGCGCTGCGCGCCGTCCCACTGCTCGTACTCGGGGTGTGCGTAGTCCTGGAACTCGCACTCGATGCCAGCTTCGCGGAAGCGTTCCAGCTCCAGGTAGCCAGCCGATCCGTTGTTGGCCAGGTAGGCGCCCGCATCCAGCTCCCGGCACAGGTTCAGGAGCTTCTCGGTCTTCCGCCCCGGTTGGGCGAGATCTGAGCTGCGCTCCATCCGGCGATGAATGCCCAGGTACAGGCAGGTCTCACGCAGGATGCGTTCGTTGAGCGCACCGAGGCATTCCGCCGGGCTCTCTAGGCCGCAGCGCAGCAGCGCTAGCGCGTCTTCGAAGTACGGAGCGCTGCGGTACACGTGGCGGAATCCCTCGATGTGGTCCTGGCGCCATTGGCTTGCGGAGATGCGCGTGAGGGCGATGGGAGTGCCGCGCCGGGAAGCGCGTTCGATAGGCACAGAGAGCCACTTGGTATCGGCGCTGCGCCGTTCCGCGCGGATGCGGTTGCGGTTCTTCCATTCCCGCTGGATGTAGTCGACATCGTCGAGCAAGACAAAGACGTCGACCCGGTCGATCATCTCGAAGTACCCGATCCAGGGGATGTAGTGGGGCTGACAGATGGCGACGACGGGCTTCACGAAGGGACCTCTTCGTTGAGCTGCCGCTGCCGGAAACGTCGGGCCTTGGGGCTGCACCAGGCCTGGGTCAGGCTGATCTCCATCAGGTTGCCTGCGTCCTGCCCAGGATCGAGCATCAGCTTGCCTCCGCTGGTGAGGAGCAGGTCGCGGAAGGCGCTGCGGGGGGCCTGGGAGCTGCGGGTTGCGACACGCTCTGGTCCGAGACGATCCTCGGCCAAATGCAGCACCTCGCCAGCGTCGACCTGGGGGCCGGACTGCAGGGAGAGCTCGCAGTCTGGGTGCTGCTCGAGCTCCTGAAAAAGGCGTTGGAGCAGCTCTTCGGCGGGAGCGTCCTGCTCGAGATGCAGGATGACGCGCTCGGGGAAACGCTCCTGGCTGGGGGACGAGAACCCACGGCGGGCGTGGGCGCGAACCACCTTGGCCTGGATGGGGGAAAGGCCTCCCGGAGGGGAGAGAGGGCGCAGAGGGCCGGCCTTCAGGGAGGCCTCCGCCTCAAGGGCTGCGCGGTGCAAGAAGTCGATCGGGCGTTCGGAACTCCGGCTGTCGCGGTGGTCGATGAAGATCGGTTCGCCGGAGCTTGCATACCGCAGGCCATAGCGCCGTTCGTTCTCCCAGTCGAACACGTCGACAACGATCTCGGGGGTGGGCTCTCCTGCGGCGCGCTCGCCGGAGAGACCGAGGAGGACCGCGCCGGGGGCGGGTGCGGAGTTCGTGAGACCCTCGATCCAAAGGGGGGTGGCGCGAACCGCTCGGATGAGCGCGGCAGGTTGGTCGTCGATGGGCACACCGTCCAGCATTCCGTGAAAGCGCTGCAGGCGTTCAAGGTCCACGGCCCAGTCCAGCGTCGCGCCGAGCTCGGGATATTCCAGGCCCGGCGGGCTTTGCTGGTAGTGCACTTGGAAGCGGCCAGGGTGGTCGAAGCAGAAGTTCTCGACGTGCTCCCGGTGAGCGGGGTTGATCGCATAGCGGTGAATACGGTCCAGGCAATGCGAGGTCATGCTCACCAACCCAAATCCGAAGGGCCAGGTGGCATGTTCGAATGGCGTGACCAGGTCGGCGCCGCTGCTAGCCAGCGCCTCGATGCCCGCGTCGACCACCGTCGGCATGACCAGTGGGTTGTCCGCGCAGCCGCGGACGATGATCTGGGGGGGGGACGAGAGTGCACGCACCGCCTGCTGCATTCGACCCACCACGTCGTGGACCGATCCGCGCACGACTTTGATGCCGCGCCGGCAGGCAAGCTCGGCGATGGGATCGTCCCCGGGTTCGTCCGTCGTTGCTAGAACGGTCTCGTCCACGAGGCGGGAGTGCTCCATCCGGTCGAGCACGGTGGAGAGCACCGTGCCCCCGGCGAAGGGCATCAGCATCTTGCCGGGTAGGCGGGTGGAACCCGCCCGCGCCAGAACGATCAACGCGGTTCTTTTGCCTTGGTGCATGGGGGTTAGGCGCCTATCAAAAGGTCGGTCATCGCGGAATAGACGCGCTCGAAGCCACGTCCGTCGACGGTTTCTTGGAGGCGTACGGCCAGCTGCTCGCGGGCTCCTACGCTCTCGAGTTCTTGGAGGGCACCGGTCACAGCCTCGGGCGTGACGTAGGAGCGATAGCCCAAATCGACTGCGCCACAGGCATCGGCGAAGCACTTCGCCAAGGGGATCTGGTGCCACTGGGCAGAGATCAGCAGCAGGGGCGTTCCCAACAGCGCCGCTTCGAGTTTGGTGTAGCCAGCCCCAGCGATGACCACATCGCAGTCCCAGAGCCGGCGTGGTAGATCGTCGACACCGCCGAGCACGGTGGCGTCGGGGAGGATCTCCCGCAGCTGGTCGTCGATGCGCAGGCCCCCAGGCCCCAGCACGAAGGTGGTGTGCGGCTGGTTCTCCAGGGCCGCAATGCCCATGGCTGCTTTGAGATAGCCGGTGGCGTAGTCGCCGCCTCCCATCGTCACCAGGATCTCTCCGATGGCGGGGCGGTGAACGCGGGGGCCCGCTGCCTGGGCCAGGAACTCCGGGCGACATAGGAAGTAGTCCGGCCCCACCAGGTAGCGGGTGGAGGGGGAACCGAGTAGGCGGTTCGAGTGGTTGGGAAGCGACTGGCCGCAAACGACCAGGTCTGCGTCGAAGACCTGGTCGCACAGGTCGTCAAACACCACCAGGCCGCCGGCGTAGCGGCGCAACAGGCGCTGTCGCTCCAGGCCGACGTCGAGCATCTCGACGACGCAGAGGTCCACGGGTCCGAGGCCTTCCAGCAGGGCCTGTTCGGAAGCTAAGGAGGCGCCGTCGGCGAGCAGGTGGGTCTCGAATCCACGGTGCTGCAGGTATTCACGCACCTCCTCGGGGCCCTCAGCGAGAAACACGGGATCGCTGTGGCCCCGCCCGTGGCACCAGGCCGCGAACGAAGCCAGCCGTACGACGTTGCCCCAGCCCTGGGTCGGCCCGCCGCGGGTTCGGAATAGAAGGCGCGACATCGGATTTCTCGGGATACGGGCCTAGGCGCGCTTGCGGCGGAAGGTCCACATGTAGTCCTCCGCCTCGACCTTGCTGATGGGGCCTTTTCCGAGGATTTCTTCGGTCTGTCGAACACGGAAGACGATCTCGCGCAGCTCCTCGGGGGTGACGGAGAATGGATTGTCCGATTCACGCAGCTTGGCGTTCACGGTGAAGTGCTTCTCGATCATGTTGGCGCCGGCGGCCACGGCCAGGGGCGGCACGTCGCAACCGCGCGTATGGTCGGAGTGACCGACGGGGTGGGTGTAGCGGTCGCGCATCGCGTGCAACATGCGCAAATGGCTGTCGCCCTTATCCACGGGGTAGGACGAGATGCAGTGCAGCAGGACCGGCGGAGCTCCGCCTTCTTCGAGGATCTCCACGCAGCGGTCGAGCTCCTCGAAGCTGGTCATGCCCCGGGAGACCACCACCGGCTTGCCGTAGCTGGCCATCGCGCGGACGAGCTCGTGGTTGACGGTCTCGAAGGCCGCCAGCTTGAAGCCCACCGAGCCCAGCTCGTGGGCGAAGGCAGCGCTGGCGGGGTCGAAGGGCGAGGTGAAGACCACCGCCCCTTTGGACTGGGCGTACTCCCAGAGCTGGGCTTCCTGTTCGCGCGTAAACTCCCAGCGGGCGAGGTTGGCGATGAACTGGTCGGCCTTGGGATTGCTCCCGCGGTCGTAGCGCTCCTCAGCGGTGTAGGTCTGGAACTTGAGCGCGTCAGCGCCGGAATCGATGGCGGCATCGATCATGTCTTTCATCCGGCCGTAGTCGCCCAGATGGTTCACCCCGAGTTCAGCGACGATGCGAACGGGGTGGTCATCCCCAAGGGTGTAGGGACCGAAGTGGACTTCCTTGCGTGCGTTCATGGCTAGTGGGAGGGGGCAGCGCACTCCGCGTCGATGGCGGCTTGGGTTTCCCGCACGATCCGCTGGATTTCGGCGGAGGTGAGGTCGGGGAACAGGGGAAGGGTGAAGGTGCGATCGAAGTAGCGCACGGCGCTTGGGAGTTCGGACTCGTAGGCGGTCGCGCCAAAAACGGGCTGCCGGTGGAGCAGGGGGTAGTGGACGTGGACGCCGATTCCGGCCCGCTGGAGGCGCTGCACCACGCGGTCACGCAGACCCTCGCGGTCGGTCTGGTTCTCGATCTCGCAGAGGAACAGGTTCCAGCTGGAGCCCGACGGGTGCTGGGGGAGGAGTAGGCCGGGGACACCCGCGAGGCCATCCATAAGCGCAAGCCCAGCGCTTTGCCGGCGTGCGACCAGCTCGTCCATGCGCTCGAGCTGAGCAAGGCCGAGGGCGGCCTGCAGCTCGGTCATGTGGAGGTTGCTGCCGAGGTCTTCCGACAGGTAATCCCAGGAGCCGCGGCTCGCTTCGAAATCCCGGGTGAGGCCCCCTGAGCGCATGCGCGCCATCCGGTCAGCGAGCTCGGGATCGGGGGTGGTCACGAGGCCGCCTTCACCGGTGGTGATGGTCTTGGCCGGATGGAAGCTGAAGGTGGTGGCGTGGGCATGGCCATCGCCACCCACGGGCAGACCGTTTGCATGCGCTGCGCCGAGAGCGTGGGCGGCGTCCTCGATCAAGTAGGCACCGTGTGAATCCGCGCTGGAGCGCAGGCCCTCGAGGTCGCAGGGGACGCCCGCCATGTCCACGGCGATCAGGGCCTTGGCCCTGGGAGTCCACGCGCGTTCGACGGTTGCTGGGCTCACGTTATGGGTGACCGGATCGATGTCGACGAAGACCGGCTCGGCGCCCAGCACGCGGATGGCGGAGGCGCTGGCCAGCCAGGACAGGGTCGGGACCAGCACCTCATCACCGGGACCGATTCCCAGGGCGCGCAGGGCCAGCTCGAGTGCCGTGGTTCCGTTGGAGCAGACCACCCCGTGGCTTGCCCCAAGTCGGCTGCAGAGGGCGGCCTCGAAGGCCTTGACGCGCGGCCCTCGGGCGATGCGCCCGCTATCGAAGGCCTCGAGCAGCGCAGCCCGCTCCGCCTTGCCATAGGACTGCTTGCAGCCGGGGATCGGGTCTAGGTCAGGCATGGGTCACCGCAAGTTCCTGACTGCGGTAGGCGATGGTGCGCCTGAGACCTTCCTGGAGGGATGTGGTCGGCGACCAGCCAACCGTGCGCTTGATGCGGCTCACGTCCGGCACCCGGCGGGGGATGTCCTCGTAGCTCGCACCGATCGCCTCGGCGTGGGTCGTGAACTGGATGGAAGAGCGCTCGGAACCGGTCATGTCGCAGATCAGTTCCGCCAGCTCCAAGACGGTTGTCTCCTGGGGCGTACCGATGTTGTAGACGTTGTTCCAGGCTTTCGGCTCAGCCAAGAGGCGCGTGATGCCGTCGACGAGGTCCTCGACGTAGGTGAAGCAGCGGGTTTGGTCGCCGTCGCCATGCACCACGATCGGCTCTCCCAACAGGGCCGCGTCAATGAAGCGGTCCAACACGCGGCCTTTGAGGCGCGGGCCGTAGCAGTTGAAGATGCGGATGGTCAGGTACTCGAGCTCATCTTCCTGGGAGCAGGCCTGGATGTAGTGCTCGATGACGGCCTTGCTGGTGGAGTAGCACCAGCGAGAAACGTCGATGCTGCCCAGCACTCGATCGTCATCTTCGCTCCACGGCACCTGGGGATTGCGCCCGTAGATTTCCGACGTCGATGTGAAGAAGAGGGGCTTGCTGTGCTTGCGAGCGAGTTCGACGACGTCGAGGGCTGAAATCAGACCCACGTCCATCGTGTGGCGCGGCCGGTTGACGTAGACCTCGGGGCAGGCGACCGCGGCGAGGTGGCAGATCAGGTCGCACCTGCGGATCAAGTCTTCGAGCTTGACCTTGTTCTTGATCGTGTCCACGACCAGGTGAAAGTGCTCGTACTTGCGAAGCTGCTTCGCGAACGCAGGCTCGAACAAGTCCAGTGCCCAGACCTCCTTGCCATCCTGAAGGAGCCGTTCGATGAGGTGGCTTCCAAGAAATCCCATACCGCCGGTGATGAGGACTTGTTCCATGGGTCCCTTATCGGGATATGTCGCTGGCGGGGAAAGGCACCAGCGTGCAGATCCACTCGGGAGGCCAGATCTAGGAAATCACCCGCGAGAGAGTTCCGAAAATGCGGATCGGCGGCAGGTGGGGTTGATGGTTTCGTAACCCTCTGCGCGCTTGACCCGTGTATCCGAAGCGACCTTTAGCTCTGTTTTCGAGCGATGAGGTAGAGGTCTAGCTCAGCGAATTCGTCCAGGGAGTAGGCGTCCTGGAACTCGGGCGCAAAGGAGTCCACAAAGCGCGGGTCGAAGCGCGAGTCAAGCTGGCTGCTGGAGTGGACAAGCTCGAACCCGTGGCGCTGAAAGGCACGCTTGAAATCCACGGACCGCCAGCGGTTTTGGTGGTAGGCCCCCGCGCCGAGGGCTTCCCACTCCGCCGTTGTGGAGCTGAGAAAGCTCCAGGGATGGAACGCGGAAGCGGGGTCATTGGCCCGGTGGTCGTGGATCCCGATGGCGGCTGCGAGGACCTGCCCACCTGGGCGCAGCACGCGGGCGAAGTCGGCGATCGCGCCGTCGGGATCGTCCAGGTGCTCCATGACGCCGGTGTTGATCAGGCCGTCAAAGGATCCCGCGGGGAAGGGCAGTTGGCTGGCGCTCAGGGGATCCGTCTGGAAGGTGAGGCTAGCGAGGATTTCCCCGAAGCTGCGGTCTGTGAGGCACTGCTGGGAGAAATCCGCCTCGAGGACGCCGAGAAACTCAAGCCAGGGGGAGGGATCCCGTTCGAGGGGGCTCGCCTGGGCGCTGACGTCGGTGAGGGTGACGGTCCGGGCGCCCCGCCAGAGGCAGGCCAGTGCTAGGAAGAGCTGCCCGCCAAAGCCGACTTCCAGCAGCTCGGAGCCCTCAAGGTTCGCCTGACCGAGGAATTCGAAGAGGCGCGGCAGCTGGTCGACCACCTGTTCCCTTTTCCCCCCCGGGAAAGGGCGGCGAAAGCCACTGCCCTCGCTCAACCCGGCGGCGCGCAGCTGCTCCGCCACGGCCTCTGCGTCGGACAGTACGGCGATCCAAACCTCGTCAAAGGAGAGCGAGGCGAGGTCTTTCGGCTGGTACACCGGGCGATTCGCGATCGACTCTCCGTGCTTGGTGGGGTTGGCGTCTACGAATGCCACCCCCCGGGGCCCGAGCTCGGCCATCAGCCAGGATCCGATCTCCCCTGCACCCCAAACGACGACTTTGGTGTCCGGATGGGAATCGAGGAGGGGCAGCGCCTGATCCTGGATCCGTCGTCTGAGCTGGATGTCCATTGGTCGTTGGTGGGAGCTTGCGGTCCCAGTCTATCGGCCTGGTTGAGTCTCCCATGAATGGGTCTTTGATGCATGGGGCGGCAATCCCCTCGATTGGCACCATGCGCACTTCAGGGCTGCGGATTCCTGGGCGGTGGAGCCCGATTGCGCTGCCGTCTAGCGGATGGCGATGGGGCTGGGAACGGGGG
>CAYWNK010000149.1:0-15566 GCA_964459495.1 uncultured Planctomycetaceae bacterium | reverse complement strand
ACAATAAGGTCCTCCCACCCCATGCCGGATCCCAGCGAACGCATCAAAGTCGAGGCCGAGCCTTTCGATCCCGCGGAAGAGGCCCGCGGGGGCGAGTCCGGGGGCCAGGCAGGGGCGCGGCCAAAGGGCGACCGCGGACCGCGGCCCCAGCGCCAGCGGAGCGAGCGCGGCAGCAAGCTCGCCTGGCTGCTCAGCCGCCGCTACGGCACGATCGTGGCGGGCGCTCTGCTCGACGCGGTGGACTTCACGACCCTCGGCGCCATCGGGATGAAGCTGGGATTCCCGATCGGCTTCGCCTGCGGTTGGTGGCTGGCCAGGGAGCTGGGCTACCCCAAGCGCCTGCGGCTCGGCATCGCGGCCGGCTGCGGGCTGTACTGCATGTACCCGCCCACGACCTTCTTGCCCGTGGCGACGGTGCTTGGGGTGATGGCGAGCAAGCTCGGCTTGGCGCCGAACCAACAGGAGTAGTGCGGAGCGCGGGCTCCGCACGACTCCTCCAGTGCTGGCTCCTAGAAAATGTCCACCAGGACTTCGACCACGGGGCTCGCGGCGCGCGTGGCCGTCACCGGATCCACCAGGACGGTCTGCATGTAGATCGTGCTGCCGGTGGCGATGCCGTCAGCCAGCGGGTCCCAAAAGGCGGATTCCAGCCCATTCGCCGCGGTGCTGCCGACCTCGACGACGGAGGCGTTTTGCAGGATCTGCAGAGAGCCTTGCGGGAAGGTGGCGTTCGTGTAGCTCCAAAGCACAACGCTGATCCAGCCGGCCTGGTAGGAGCTGGTCGCCGAGACTTGCGGATCCGGACCGAAGATGGCGATTACATCCACCTCCATCTCCGGGAAAGCGGGTGCTACGAGCTGGAAGGTCCCCGTCGTACTCGCGCTCGCTCCCCGGACGGTCACGTTTTGGGTGCCAAGGGAAGTCAAGTCTCCGAGCTGCGAGTTGATGCGAATCTCAGTGTCGCTGACCAGTTCAATGGCGTCGTAATTCAGCAGTCGCCCGTTGATATCAACCTCGACCGTGTTCTGCATGTCGGTTCCGAGCACCGTGATCTCCCCGGCCGCGAAGAGGGTCACCGAGCCTGGGAGGACGCTGGTTACGGTCGGCGTGGCGCTGCTGCTAACCGTTCCGGGCAGGCAGTCTGAGTCAAGGCTGGCGACGAAGCTCTGGATCTGGCCGATGGAGATTGGGTCGAAGCGGAACCGCGGCGTAAGGGGGGAACCGTTGAAGCCGGCCGGCGATTCCATAATGCCCTTGATGGTGTGCTGCGATCCGCAGTTGTGGCCGAGCTCATGGGACGTGACCCAGACGTGCTGGCCGTAGTTGTCGAGGGGGATCCGGTCGTGATATCCCACCATGCTAAACGAGGGTTCCCTCTTGCACAGGGCATTGATCGCCCCAGCGCCGCCCTGGTTGGGATGGTCTTTTCCAGAGAACTGATGAACGGTCTGGAAGGGCTCACCTACATAGGCGCTCCACCAGGGAACCATGCAGGGGGAGCCGCAAGCGCCTGAGGTCGTGTACGGGTAACCCGGGGCGTTCGGGTCAGGGCGAACGACGATTTCGGTGGCCTCGAAACGCATGTTCAGGTCGCGCTCATAGAGCAGGCCACAGCTCATGAGGACTCCCTCCATGTAGGCGGCGGCTTCGGTCTCGTTGCCGTGCATGAGGAAGAACTCGTAGTCGCTGTCCAGGGCGACTTGCACGAGCAGGGGATCTCCTGTCAACGCGGAGGTGCTGCCGCCCGTGGCGGATTGGCCTTGGGCGTCCGTCAGTCCGTTGCTGGAGGCCGGGGCGATTTCCGGTGTACCGCACTCGAAGGGAGCGGAGAGCCACTCGGCCTCTTCGAGGGTCATGCTCTCATAGGAACCCTGCACGTCGCGATCGGGGGCGAGGGTCCAGCCGCTGCCGTCGCTGCGCAGGACAAGTGCGTGCAGCCTGTCCCCGGCGTAGAAGGCAGCGACTTCAGCGCTGGGGTCGCCTTCCACCGTACCGCGAAATTGATTGCCGATCTGACGCTCCATGTAGCGGGTGCCCGCGGAGGTTTCGACACGGAAGGTCTTTGGTGCACGAGTGGCGATCGGCTGCAGGCGCAGCTGGTGCACGGCACCGGCGTGTTCGACCCAGGCCTGGATCCCCGCACCGGGGAGGCTTTCGGTGCCCAATAGGACGCCGTTGGGTTGGGATGCCGGCTCTTGCCCGGCGAGGCCAGCGAGGGTGAGGCTTAGGATGAGAGAGTTCATAGGAGGATTCGCCCAATCAGGGATGTGAGGGTGTTGGGGGACATCCGTGTTCCCGCTCAAGGCTGGATTCGTCGCGTGAAATCTCCGAATTGCGCCGCCCGGTCCAAGCCGGGCCATGACTCTGTTCGGTTCACGCTCGACAGGAATCTCGTTTGGGTCTGGGGCGCTCGCGACATTGCCCAAATCGGAGCGGGAGTCCCGTCCATTGCGAGGGCGGCCCAGTAAGCTCTGCCCTCTCTCCAGAATCCTGGGGGCCCTGCCCGCGAGCCGCGCCCCGGCGACTTTCCTTCCAGCCCAAGCACCATGCCGATCACCCACACGAACGACACCGACAACGAACAGCTAGACAAGATGATGCGGGTGGCGCACGAGATGGTCGCCAAGTACGGATCGGGGAACGAGCTGAATCAGTCCTTGGGCGACCTCGACGAAATGCAGGTGGTGATCGATAGCGGCGAGCTGGGCACCGACAAAAGCTACGAGCTGCAGTGCCTCGCAATCGCCTTCGGTCACGTGCTGGGCAAGAACGTGGGCGGCCTGGATTGGGCGGTCATCGAGAACAAGAACGGCCGCGACCTCGCGATGCGCTACGAGGACACCAAGCTGTGCTTTCCCGTACGCACGATCCTCTCGCAGCGCGTCGAGGCGGGCCAGGAGGTCGACATCAAGGCGATCTATGGGCAGCTCACCGACAAGCTAGAAGAGCTGAAGGCAGGGCCGGGGGCGATGTCGTAGGCGCTTCCCTGTTGTTCGGCAACAAACAGGAAGAGCGCCATCGTCATCCCATCTCGGCCAGCATGCGCTGGCCCAGGGACCGCGCCTTGATCACACACTGGTCCGAGTTGTCGTAGTCGTAGCGGCCGAAGCGGCCGAGGGGCACGATGCCCGTGCTCTCCATCCAGTCGAGGCTCGCCTGACGCCGGCGCTTGTGATCGGGGTCGTAGACGACATAGGCACGTTCGACCTGGCTACGGTCGGTGAACATCACCTCGTTGCGCTTCATGATGCCGGCGTTGTCGAGGCCGCGCAGGACCTCTTCTTCGAGCTCGGCGCCCGGGTAGGGGGTGCGGCCACGATGGGTGATCTCGACCAGGAACGATGTCTTGCCCTCGGGCGCGTTGGCGGTCGCGTAGTTGGACATGTACGTGATGCGGTTCGCCGGGCCCTGGCTCTTGTGGGGGAGATAGATCCACGAGAGGTCGGGGTGCTCGGGGCGGTCGAGGGCCACGAGGAAGCTCACGAGGGCGTTGTACTCCAGGCCCGACATGGCCTCGGCGACGGAGGGGTCGACGCCCTTCACAAACTGCGGCACCAGATCTAGGGGCAAGGTGCAGACAACGCGATCGAATTCCTCGCCGTTGACCAGCCAGGCCTCGCCTTTCTTGCACACCTCTTCCACCCGCGTGTTCAGTCGAATGCGGCTCTCCAGGGTCGTCGCCATCCCGTCGGTGATCGCCTGGAAGCCGCCGCGCCTTGGGTAGTAGAAGATCGCCTGGTGCGTGTAGCCCTCGGTGCGGATGCCCACGGCGGCGCGCAGGACGTCTTCGACCGGTGCGTCGGGCACGCGGCCGGCCACCCAATCCGAGGTGATCTCGGCCAGGGGCCGTTTCCAGATCTTCTCGTTGTAGGGGTCCATGAAGTGATCCGCGATGCCGTCGCCGAAGCGCCAGCGGATCCAACCCGCGAAGTCTGCGGGGGCTTCGGATTTGGTCAGGCTGCGTTCGTGCCAGGCCTTCACGTAGCCGGCCAGGCAGTCGTAGTTGGCCTGGGGCGGCAGATCCCCGATTCCATTCTCGAAGGGGTAGTGCACCCAGCGATCCTCGAAGCGGATCTTGGTGTGGCGGTTGCGCACATCGAAGGCTTCGTCGCCGCCGGCGCAGTCCTTCATCCACTGCATCGCGGCCGTGTCCTTGCTGAACAGGATGTGCCCGCCGGCCACGTCATAGGTGAAGCCATCCACCGTCTTGGACTGGCACAGGCCGCCCACTTCGGAGGCGGCCTCGAACAGCGTGAGGTCGGTGAGCGGGACGCCGCCCTCTTGGAGGGTGCGTGCGAGGGCGAGGCCGGAAACACCGGCGCCCAGGATGGCGATCTTCACGGGGGCCTTGTGGCGGTCTTGGGGCTCTTGGGCGGGAGAGGGGCGCGGAACGCGGGGACCAAAGCATACCCTGGGTTCGGCCTCTCCCGGCACGGACCCGCCGGATGCGTCCGTACGCGAGACCCGCGTCACAAATCAGGAATCCATGGGCCCGGCCAAGATCCACGGCCTGGCTGGCGTGGAAGCGGGCCGGGCCGGTAGATTCCTGACTTGTGACGCGGCCTAGAGGCCCGGCCGAAAACCCCGCGCAGGCGAGGCACGGCTGATTCGACCCGACTCTGCGTTGCCAGAATCCGCGAATGGAGCCGAACCTCTCCCGCGCGGTGTTTTCGGCCGGACCTCTAGGACAGGACCTTCGCGATTCGGTCCACGGCCGCCTGGTCCATGACCTTCAACAGAAACTCGTCGGACTCGCCGCGCAGCTGCACGGTGACGGTGTGTTTGCCCCCGATCAGGATCTGAAGTTCTGCGCCCTTGCCATTTGGATTCGCCTTGAGCAGCGCGGTGTGCGAGCCATAGCGCACAACCTCCTGGTCCTTGCCGAGCATGGCTGGATTCTGGACCGCGAGGCCGAACATGGCCACCAGGGGCGAGTTGCCCATCACCTGGACCTCCATCCGCTGGCCGTTGTCCGAGGTGTACTTGAACGAGCTGGTCTGGCCGAGCCCGAGACCCATTGTGAAAGCGGCGGCCTGGGAGCCGGCCTGTTTCTCGAAGTCGGCGCGGGTGGTGTCGGGCTGCAGCGTCCAGCCCTCGGGCGCGGGGGGCAGCGCCGCATGGAGCGCTTCGCTGCGGGCCAGGTGGACGTGGGTCTTCAGCGTGTCGATCGAGGAGCCGAGCGCGCCAAAGCGCTTGTCTTTCCAGGCGGCCTGCAGTTCGGCGACGGCGGAATCGAAGCTCGGCCGCTCCTGCTTCTTGACGCGCTCCTGGAGGGGCACGAATGACAGGAGGGCGAGACCAGCGGGGAGGAGTGCTTTCGTCAACATGGTCCCCACAGGGGATGCCATCGCTGGTCGTTACGGGCGATCGCGGCTTTTGCGGATCGCAAGGCGCGGAAGCGGAGTCCCCGGCACAGGGAAGCTACCTCTCGCGCACGAGAGTGCGGGGCGCCAGGTCCGCCGCCGCGAGGGTTGACTCCGCGTCCCGCAGCCATCGGCGCGCGTCCGTCACGTAGCCGGCGGTGGGTTTCAGTTCCGGGGACAGGGCAGCGAAGTAGGCGTTGAAGGCCTCCATGGCGAGCTCCCGGCCGTACTTGGCTAGACAGGAAGCAAGCGCCACGGGCAGGGCGCGTTCCTCGGCCCGCACCATGAAGCGCAGCTCCATGTGGCGCGTTCCATGGCTCAGGCGGTAGGCGCAGTCGGTGTCTGTCTCGCGCAGGATCTCGACCCGGGCGCCCGGGCAAATCTCGCCCACCAGGGGGCCATAGCGCTTGCGCGCTCCTTGACGATCGACCCAGGCTAGCACCCCCTCCTCACCGTGGTCCCGCCACAGCGCGCCCAGGGCCAGGGCGACCTGATCCCAGGCTGTGCGAGACTTGCTTCCGGTCGCGTCAAAGGAGCGGTTGAGGGCGGCGGCCGGCAGAAGCCGTAGGCCGGCTTCGAGCAGAGTCACGCCGCTGGTCTGGAGCGCCTCGCCCAGGCGCCGGGCCTGGCGCTGGACGTCAAGGGCGTCGGCGGCGCTGGGCAGATCGGCGGGCAGCTCGCCGTACCAGGGGTGCTCGGCGAGGTCCTTGGCTGCTGTCTGGAACGGTCCCGGGCCGCAGGCCAGTAGGTCCGCCGCCGAGACCGGCGCGCGACCGAAGGCATCCAGCTGGGCAAGACTCGCCAGCACCGTGGTCTCGAGTCGGGCGAAGCCCTTGGCCGTGCGCTGGAACACCGCCTTGCTGTCGGCGATCCACAGACGATCGTCGCTGGGGCGCTGGTCGCAGACCGCCGCCTTCAGCAGGTCCCAAAGGTCGGCTTCGGCACGTCCGGCGGGCACGCGGAACGCCGCCACGCCCATCGTCAGGGGGCCGAGGAGCGGGCCGAGCCCAGCCTCGTCGATGCCGGCGACCACCCCTAGGGATGAACTCAAGCCGCAGGGCTCGACGGCGTCGCGTCGGTGGGCGGCTCCAGCGCCGGCCTACCGCCGCTCCGGCCGCGATTGACGAAGAGGAAAACGATGCAGGCGACAAACACCACGATCGACACCAGCTGGCTGGTGGAAAAGGTGTCGTCGAACCACAGGCCGCGGATCGAGTCGCCGCGGTAGCTCTCGATGGTGTAGCGGCCAATGCTGTAGAGCAGCAGCATTTGGGCGGCGACCTGTCCGGTGTAGCGGCGACGGGGCAGCAGCAGGAAGCGTCCGATCAAGACCAGCGCCAGCGCGTTGAGGGTCATCCAGGGCTGGGTGGCATAGAGCACCTTGCCCGCGTTCTCCGCCCCGAACAGGGAGCCCTCGGGCAGGATCTCGGGCACGCGCAGGACGATCGGGAAGGGCAGGGACTGGTGGGCCTCAGCGGCCACTCTGCCGAAATCGTCGCCCACAAGCAGGCAGCCGATGCGCCCGATCGACAGTCCAAGGATGCCGGCGACCAGGCCAAGATCGGTGGCGTGGGGGATGGGGATGCCGTACTTGCGGCAGCAAAGCCAGCCCCCGGCCAGGCCCCCGAAGGCGCCGCCGTACATGACCAGCCCGCCCTGCCAGACGAACAGAATCGAGAGGGGATCGGAGGTAAAGCCCTGGCCGACGGCCGTGCCGCCGGCCACCTCGACGATGACGTACATCAGCCGGGCCCCCAGGACCACACCGATCATGACCCAGACGGGGATCGCCTGGTAGCCGGGGCCCTCGCGCTCTGGATCGAGGGAGCCGCGGGTCCCCCAGCGGGTCATGAAGTGGCTGCCGACCAGGAAACCCAGCACGACCATGAGGCCGAAGGAACGCAGGGGAATCCCGACGCCAGGGATCGTGAAGAGGATGGGATGCATGGGGCGGGGATTGTAGGCGCACCGGCACGCTGGCTTCCACGTACGGGGCCCCGGATCGGGGAAAAGGGATCGGTGGAAAAGGGGGGCGCGCGGAGGGGGCAGGGGCGCTACCTTGCCCGGCTATGCCGCGCACGAATCAGGCACCCAAGACCAAGCTCTTTGTCGAAGGGCGCTATCGCAAGCTGTCCCGGGATCTTCCCCAGACGGTCTTTTTCTGTCCCGACTGCAAAGGTCACCCCCGCCGGCGGCGGGGCTGTGAGCGCTGCGAGGGCTTCGGAAAGCTGACCCGCGACTCCGTCCAGGAGCTGGTGGGCTGGGTGGTTGGCCGGGGTTTTGGCACCCGCAAGCACAAGTTTCACGGCGCCGGGCGCGAGGATGTGGACGTGCGCATGCTGGGTCGTGGGCGCCCTTTCGTGATGGAGCTGATCGATCCGAAGGTCACCGATCCCGACCTCGCTGCGCTCGAAGCCCTGGTGAACGACCGCAACGCCGGCAGACTGGAGGTGCAGGGCCTGCACTGGTCGGAAAAGGGCCGGGTGCGGATCCTGAAAGAAACCCAGCAGGCCAAGGCCTACCAGGCGCGCGTCGCCATGCTAGGGGAGCCCAGCGCCGACAAGATCGCGAGCCTGCTCTCCGAGCGCTTCACCTTGGCCCAGAACACACCCCAGAGGGTGGCGCACCGGCGGGCCGACCTCGTGCGCGAGCGCTGGGTCGAGCTGCGCGAGGTGCGCCCAAGCGTGGAGGCGGACCTGGAGAACGATCCGACATCAGAGCGCCGCGAGCTCGCGGCCGGGGAGACCGAGTGGATGGTCTCGGTGGCCACCCAGCACGGCACCTACGTGAAGGAATTCATCAGCGGGGAGGACGGGCGTACCGAACCGTCACTGGCGCAGATGCTCGAGGTCGAGAGCTGCACCTGTCTCGATCTGGACGTGCTGAACATACTGGCCGAGGACGGGGGGGAGCTTGAGGTAACCGAGCGCCCCTCTCCGCCGCCCTCGTTTGGGGCAGGGATCTAGTCTCCCATCGGGGTTCATGGGTGCCCAACGGGCGGCTCCGGCGATTCAGCCTGCGAACCCCGCACTGGATTTGCCGGAAGGTTTTTCCCCGTTCCAGCGGGCCCCTGCGGGCGGGGTAGATTTGGGTGTGACGCGTTCCACCCATCGGCATTCAACTCTTCGCTCCGGCGCCCTGCTGGGGGTCTGCGGCCTCCTGCTCTTGGGTTGTCGGAGCACCGCCCCGTCCCTACCCCGTCCGGTCGACCCGATCAGCGACGAGTGGGAAGAGGAGGACGGGATCGAGCGCAAGCACTGGATCGATGAGCTCCACGGCAGCGCTCCCGGTGTGGACTGGCGCGCGATCGAACGGGACAACGATGAGGCCGAGCGCCTGCGCCGTCTCGAGCGGCGTGTGGCCGGACTCACGCCCGCTGCCCCGGGAAACTGGACCGAGATCGGGAGCCGCAACCAGTCCGGTCAAACCCGCTGCTCCGCCCTCGCGCCCGACGGCTCCCTGCTGCTCGGGTCCGCCAACGGCGGCCTGTGGCGCGCCTCCCTTGGGGGCTCGGATTGGCGTCCGCTCTCCGACGATCTAGGTGGAGGCGTGGACGAGGTCCAGGCCTTAGCGATCGGCGGAGACGAGATTCTCGTCCTGCGCCGCGGGCGCGATGTTTTTCGTTCCCTCGCAGAGGGCCCTTGGCAGCGCTCTGCCGGCCTCGACGATCTGATCGGAGCGCGTCGCCTCTTGCGCCGGGGATCTGAGCTTCTCCTGTTGGGCCTCTGCGCTACGGAATCGGGACCTGCAACGGTTCTCTACGCCTCCACCGACGGGGCGGCGAGCTTCGTTGTGCGCTGGCAGGCAAAGGCCTGGGACGGGGACCTGGCCGTGGATCGGGACTCGAACTCCTTAGTCCTCCTGCACGACACCGGTCTTTGGCGCTCCAGCGACGATGGTCAGAGCTTTGACCGCTTCGCCGAGCTGGGAGCCGCGGCCAGTGGAGGCCGCCTGGCCCTGGGAGGGAATCCCGTCGAATGGACCTACACGCTGCTCGAGGCCGGCGATGAGCATCGCCTCTTGGCGCTCGATTCCCAAGGCGTGCTGCGCGACCACGGAACCATGGCGGACAGCTTTGGAACCTTGGCCAGCTTGGGCAGCGACGCCGACACGGTGTTCGTGGGGGGCATGGAGCTCTGGCGCTCGCAGGCCGCCGGCGAGGACCTCGCGATCGTCAACGCCTGGACGGACTACTACACCGACCCCCAACACGCACTGCACGCCGACGTGCGCGGCTTCGATGTCTTGCACACCGCGGCGGGCACGGAGCTGGCGCTCGCCCACACCGACGGGGGCACCTACCTGTCCCAGGACGGTGGAGCGAGCTGGCGCAACCTCTGCGGCGAGGGCCTTGGCGTGGGGCAGGTCTACGACACATTGAGCGATGCCCGCGAGCCGGAGCGCTTGGCCATCGGAACCCAGGACCAGGGCTTTCAGGTGGGCCTCGTCGAGGCCTCATCGCCCCTCGAAAGGGGAGGCCCCAGCACCGACACCGAACAGCTGCTGTCGGGGGACTATGGCTACCTGGTTTCAGGCGGGCGCAGCCATCAGCGGATCTTTGCGAGCTATCCCGACTTCGTTCTGATCGGACTGGGGATCGACGGCGCGCATCCCGCGCTGGACCGCAGCCCCTTGCCGCGCGGGGCGCAGCACGCCTGGATGCCGCCGCTCGTAGCCGATCCCAACGACCCCCAGGCCTGCTTCCTCCTCGGCGCGCGCCTGCATCGCTACGCACCCAGCCGCACCGGTCGCTACCGCTCCAAGGTCTTCGGCGAAGGCCTGTTTCACGCGGGCGAGGCCAGCTACCTGGTGGCCATGGACTTTTCACCCGCCGACGCGCAGCGCGTGGTGGCGGCCGACGATGCCGGTGGCCGGCACTTCAGTCAGGATGGGGGAGTGACCTGGTCGTCTGCCGTCCCGGACGGGGCCAGCGCGGAGGGCTTTCGGCCCAACGTGATCGCGGCTCACCCTTTCGACAGGGAGGTCTTTGCCGTCGGAGGCTCCGGCTATGGCGGCCCCGCCGCCCGCTGGTCCAGGGATGGGGGCGCAACTTGGGCGCCGATGGGCAGCGGCCTGCCGCGCACCCTGGTGCTCGACCTCGCCTGGTTCGATGACGACACACTCTATGCGGCGACCGAGGCGGGACCCTTCCGCTGGCGTCGGGCGACCGACACCTGGGAGGCGCTGGCGGGGGACCTTGCCCCCGCGACCACGTACTGGTCAGTCGAGGCGCTGCCCTCCGCGGGCCTGGTGCGCTACGGCACCTACGGGCGCGGGGTCTGGGACTTCGAGCCCAGCGGGGACCAGCCGGTCTCCCGCTAAGCCGGCCTAGACGATCACCCCGAGGACCTCGCCCTCGAAGACCATCTCCCCCTCGACGAAGCCCTGGGAAAGGTAGCGGAACATGCGCTTGGAGGCCTTGAGCAGCTTGGTGCAGAGGATGAGCCGCACCCCCGGGGGGACCTGACCGCGGAAGCGGACCTTGTCGACGCCTCCGAAGCCGACGAAGCGCTTGCCCACCTCCGCGGGATCCACGCGGTGTTTCAGGTAGTCGTAGGTCGAGAGCTGCGCAGCGGCTTCGATCTGGAGTGCGCCGGGGAACATCGGCCTGCCGGGCACGTGATCGGCGGTCCACCAGTCGTCGAGGTCCAGGTCCTTGTAGCCGACGACGACCCGCTCCTCGAGGTCGACGTGCAGGATGCCGTCGAGCATTCGAAAGCGGCCAACCTGCTGCAGGTACTTGTCCAGGCCGGCGCTGTCCACGAGCACCTTGTCCAGGGGGAGGGAGGAAAGATCGAGGACGGGTGCTGAGGCCATGTGGCCGGGATCATACGGCACTTGGCCTCCTCCGCACTACCATGGCGCCCATGAGCACAGGATCCTCCGAGCCGCTGCACCTGGCCACCCGCTGCATTCACGCCGGTACCCGTCCTAGCTCGGGGGCCCCGGGCGTCGTGCCCACGATCGACCGATCGACCACCTTCCTGCAGCATCCGGGCACGCACGAGCTCACCGATGCGGGGCGCTGGAGTGAAGCCTGGGTGTATGCCCGCTACGCCAACCCGACCGTGGCTGCGGCCGAGCGCCGGCTCGCCGATCTCGAGGGGGCGGAAGGCAGCCTGCTCTTTGGGTCCGGGCAGGCTGCGATGGCGACTGCCCTGATGGCCTGCCTTGCGCCGGGCGAGGCCGTGGCCGCCTCCCGCGAGCTCTATGGCGGGACCGTGGATCTGCTGGAGAACGGCATTGCACCGCGGGGCCACAGGCTGGAGCGTTTCGCAATCTCCAGCGAGGACGAGCTGGCCCGGACCCTGGACTCGGGAGCGCGGCTGGTCCTGGTCGAGAGTCTGACCAACCCGACGGTGTTGGTGGCGGATCTGCCGCGGATCTCGGCCCAGGTGAGGGCCGCGGGGGCGCTGCTCTTGGTGGACGCGACCTTCGCGACGCCGGCCCTGCAAAGGCCCCTGGAGCAGGGGGCAGACGTCGTGATGCACTCGGGCACGAAGGCGATTGCGGGGCACTCGGACGTGACCGCCGGTGTGTTGTCGACCGCCGACCCCGAGCTGTACGCCAGCCTGTGGACCTGGCGCAAGCGGCTCGGGGGGGTGCTGGATCCGGACGCTGCCTATCTGCTGGACCGCGGCCTGCGCACGTTGTTCCTGCGGGTGCGGGCCCAGTGCGAGGGCGCGACGGCTCTCGCGGCAGCCCTAGAGCGACACCCTGACGTGGTGACGGTGCATCACCCCTCCCTCGCGAGTCACCCCGACCATGACCTGGCCGCGCGCCTTCTCGACGGGCCGGGGTCGGTCCTGGCCTTCGAGCTCGCTGCCGGAGATGCGGCGCTGCGGCCATTCGTGGCCGCTTTGCAGCTGGCGACCGACGCCCCGAGCCTAGGCGGCGTCGAAACCCTGGTCAGCTTGCCGCGCTACATGTCCCATCCCGGTCTGGACGACGCCCAGCTCCGCGCCGCGGGCATCGGCCCGGGCACGGTGCGGGTGGCCCTGGGCATCGAGCATCCCCAGGACCTGGTGAGGGATTTCGAGCAGGCGCTCAGGTGCCTGGCGCCCGCGTGATGGAGTCGCCGGCGGCCTGACAGGCAACACTCAGTCGAGCAGCCAGCTGCTGGTCGGGCCGGCGGCGACGAGGACCTTCTGGGTCTTGCCCTGCATCTTGTGGATGAAGCGCCGCGTCTGCAGGTCTTCCTCAATCGCCTGCGCGAGCTCCACCGGATCGGCGGGGCACTCGAACCAGCGCGTGGCCCCGCCGCCGAGCAGCTTCATGAGGTCCGCGTGGGACTTGTGCTGAGAGCCGACCAGGATGGGGACGTCGCGCAGTCCGTGCAGGCCCTTGAGGACCGAAAGGAGCTGCTCAGGACTCGCCCCGGGCAGGGTTTCATTCATCACGACCATGTCGATCTCGTGCTCGGAGGTCGCCAGGTCGAGCAGCGCGATCGCATCCTCGCACTGGATGGTCTCGTGCCCCAAATTGTGCACCATCCACGCGTACGACTCGCGGGTTTCAGTATCGGCTTCGGCAATCAGGATCTTGTGCAAGGGGTACGCCTCGATAGCGGGGGTGGGTTGACTCCGGCCCCCGCATCGATCACCCGCTTGAGACTGGAGAGTCCGAAGATGCAATGCGCGCTGGTGTCCCACTGGCGGGAACGCGGGCACCCCCGTGGTTTTCAATTCTGTCACCCGCTGCCCCGGAAGGAGTCGCTCCCCTTGGAAGGGTCGAATGCCTAGGGGGCATCCGCTTTGGCGCCGGCGCCCGTCCCAGGTTGAGCTTGCTCAGTCCAAGGCTCGGTGCTTACCAGCAGGTGGAACGCGAGGGCCTTGATGGCTGTGGTGATGTTGATCGCCCACCAGATACCGGCGGCACCCCAGCCCACGTGGAGGGCGAGGAACCAGGCGGCGGGCAGGCGGGCGAGGTTGCCGGGGACGCTGATCCAGAAGATCGGGCGGGTGAGGCCTGCGCCGAGGAGGATCTTCTCGGAGACGGATTCGAGGGCCACGAAGATCTGGGACGCCCCCAGCACCGTGACGTAGAGGGTGGCCGCTGCGACGACCTCGGCGTCGGTGGTGAAGAGCGGCACGAGGATGGGGCCCAGGAAATAGAAGACGCTGGCGAACAGGATCCCGAGCGTCAGGCCGGCGATGCGCACGTTGCGCACGGCGGTGCGGGTGGCTTGGACGTCGCCAGCCCCTAGGCAGCGGCCGACCAGGGAGGCGCCTGCGACGGAGAGGCCCAGGTAGAAGGGAAAGGCGATTCCCTCGAAGGCGTTGAAGCCGAGGCCGAAGCCGGCCATCACCGTGCTGGGCAGGGGCTCGAACACGATGCGCAGCATGGCGAAGTACACGCCAGCGTAGATGCCTACCGATAGGGCCGACGGCCAACCGAGGGCGAGGATGCGCAGCAGCCGCTGGACCCGCGGCCGCTGCTTTGGCCACCAGCGCAGACCGTGAACGCGATACAGCAAGAACAAGCCGAGGCTCGCCGCCGTCGCGCGCGACAGGCCCGTCGCCATGGCCGCGCCGGAGATGCCGAGCCAGGGCTCGCCTGTACCGCTGCGCAACAGATCAAACCCCTCGATGGGGTTGGTTCCGTAGACAAAGATGGGGTTGACGACGAAGTTGATGCAGATCGCAAGCATCTGCAGGATCAGTGGCGTGCGCGTGTCGCCGATCCCAAAGAACAGGTTGTCGACCAGGGCGGCCAGGCCCATGGGGACGCAGAACAGAAAGCCCGTTTGCAGGTACTCGGTTGCCTGGGCGGCGACGGCTCCCTCCAGGCCGAGGACCTGCGCGATCCAGGGGGCTGCAAACCAACCCAGCACGCCCTGCACGAGCCCGATCGAGACCTGCAGGCTCGTGGCAGCGGCGGCGATCGAGTGCCGCCCCTCGATATCGCCGGCGCCCGTCGCCCGGGCGATTTGCGGGAGCGTGCCGGCCACCACCAGGAAGTAGACCCCAAAGTTCAGGATCATCACGAAGGTGCAGGCCGCCAGGGCGGCCTGCGCCGAGGCGCCCAGCCCCCCAACCCAGAATTGGTCGTTGACCCGGTAGGCCGAGTTGCAGACGAACGAAGCGATCGACGGCCACGCGAAACGCAGCAGATCGCCCATTCCGACTGCCGGCGCGCTACCCGCAGGGTGCTTGCTCACAGGTTGGGCCGGTTCACGGGCCCGGCGGCCCGGGCGGGATGGGTGCCAGGATTTCCCCGTGGGGCCCCCGGCGGGGAATGGCGCTCATCCTTGTGGGGTCCGCAGGCTACGGCCGGCAGATGATCGTGAACTCCTGGGGGGCGCCGGTTGCCAAGACCTCGACACGGCCCTTGCCGGAGAGTTCGAGCACCTCGTGTTGCGCGGTCAGCCGGTAGAAGCCGGGCACGAGGAACTTCGCCGTCGCGACGCCGGTGGAGTCCACTTCCATGTCCACTGGGGTCGCGCCGATGCCGCGCACCTTGGCGCCCGGCAGGCCGCGTCCCATGCCGTCCACCACGACCACGTGCAGGGTTTGGGTGACGGGCACGGTGGAGCTGTGGTCGAGAGGCGCGCGGCCGCTGCCCGCGGGTTCCACGTGTAGCGTTTCAGGTTCGATCAGGGGGCGCTGACGGTTTCCGAGGCTGAGCCTGTAGCTCCCTGCGGGAAGGAGCGCCACGGCCCACTGCCCGTTGCCGTTGGTGTACGCGGAGGTCTGGGGCGCGTCCTTCACGTCCGTGCGCGCCAAGAACACCGGCAGGCCATCGACGGGCTTGCCGTCGACATCGACCACCGAGCCCTGGACGCCGCGTGCGGCGACGAAGCGCATGGCCAGGTGCTTGTGCATCTGGACCTGGGCCGGGGGCTGATTCGGGACCGCAAACAGGAGGACCTCTTGGGCGATGCAGTCGACGAGCTCGCCTTCAGCGAAAACCCGATAGGCGCCGAGGGGCAGATCGTTGACCTCGAAGTTGCGCTGTTCTCCGGTGAATTCCAGCACTTGACGTTCGCCCGCGTGCTCCCGTCCTGCCACGTACTTGGAAGGCTCGATCACCAGCCGCCAGGGGTTGGGGAACGGGACGCCTTCTGGGGCTTCGATCGTGCCGGTCAAGCGGCCGACCCCGTCGAACAGCTTGGTGGCGGTGCGATAGGGGAGGTCCGCAGCGACCTCGATGCCGGGCGAGCTGCGCAGGCCATCGATGGGATTGCCGCTGGCATCGATGAGC
>CAYWNK010000148.1:0-15578 GCA_964459495.1 uncultured Planctomycetaceae bacterium | reverse complement strand
ACCCCACCCTGCCATGCAACGCCACGACGGCCGCAGCCCCGCCGACACGCGCAAGATCTCCTTCGAGCGCGGATTCACCAAGCACGCGGCCGGTTCGGTCCTTGCCGTCTTCGGCGATACCCGAGTGCTCTGCACCGCCTCCGTCAGCGACTCGGTTCCCCATTTCCTCAAGGGCAAGGGGCAGGGCTGGATGACGGCGGAATACAGCATGCTGCCCTCGTCTACCCACGACCGGAAGCAGCGCGACAAGGCTGGCCGGATCGACGGACGCAGCATCGAGATCCAGCGCCTGATCGGGCGCGCCCTACGCGGCGTGGTGAACCTCAAGAAGATGCCCGAGAAGACGATCTGGCTGGATTGCGATGTCCTCCAGGCCGACGGAGGCACGCGCACCGCCGCCATCAGCGGAGCGTGGGTCGCCCTCAACGATGCCTTCACCGCCATGGACGAGAAGCGTCAGCTGCGCGAGTGGCCGCTGGTCGACCAGCTGGGCGCGATTTCGGTCGGCGTCGTACAGGGCACTCCGGTCGTCGACCTCGATTACGTCGAGGACAGCAAAGCGGACACAGACATGAACCTGGTGATGACGGGCTCCGGCAAGTTCATCGAGGTTCAGGGCAGCGCCGAGGGCGCACCATTTGACAGGTCCGAGCTCGACGCGCTGCTGGGCCTGGGCGAGCAGGGCATCGCGGCGGTCTTCGCCGAGCAAAACCGGGCCCTCGGCAAGACC
This sequence comes from uncultured Planctomycetaceae bacterium, assembly GCA_964459495.1. Taxonomy (GTDB): domain Bacteria; phylum Planctomycetota; class UBA1135; order UBA1135; genus CAYWNK01. The sequence goes on along the minus strand of CAYWNK010000148.1, from coordinate 14,848 downwards.
TCCTGACCGCTATGCAGCTGCTCCTCGCCAGTGGCAACCGCAAGAAGCTCGTAGAGCTGCGCGCCATGCTCGAGCCGATGGGCCTCGAGCTCCTTTCACCGAGCGACGTCGGTGGGCTACCGGAGGTGGTCGAGGACAGAGACACCTTCGAGGGCAACGCCGAAAAGAAGGCCGTGTCCGCCGCCCAACACTCTGGGCACTGGTCCCTGTCCGATGACTCAGGGCTTGCCGTGGATTTTCTCGACGGGGCCCCGGGCGTCCTCTCCGCTCGCTTTGCCGGGGACGGCCCGCGCAGTGAATCCCAGGACGCGGCGAACAACGAAAAGCTACTGCGGCTGATGGACAAGGTGCCAGACGACCAGCGCGGCGCTCACTTCGTATGCGCCCTCTGTCTGGTGCGCCCCGACGGCGGCGTGGCCTCGCTGCTGCGCGGCACCGCTAGCGGCCGTATCCTGCGCGCCCCCAGGGGTACCCGCGACTTCGGCTACGACCCCATCTTCGAGTTCACCGAGCCAGGCTTCGCCGCGACAGGCATGAGCTTCGCCGAAATCGAACCCGCGCTCAAATCCGAGGTCAGTCACCGCGGCCGCGCACTACGCGCTCTCGCCGCCGAATTGGCCACTCTTTCCCAAGCCTGAAGCGACCCACCGTGGACACCAAGCACATCCGCAACTTCTCGATCATCGCGCACATCGACCACGGCAAGTCGACCTTGGCCGATCGCATGCTCGAGATCACCGGCGCCGTGCAAAAGCGCGAGATGAAGGCGCAGCTCCTGGACGACATGGAGCTGGAGCGCGAGCGCGGCATCACCATCAAGGCCCGCTCGGTCACGATCCAGCACGAGTACGAAGGGAATAGCTACGAGCTCAACCTGATCGACACGCCCGGTCACGTGGACTTCAACTACGAGGTCGAAAAGTCGATGCAGGCCTGCGAAGGGGCAGTGCTGTTGGTCGACGCATCCCAGGGCGTCGAGGCCCAGACCGTCGCCAACGCCTACCTGGCGATTGAGGCCGACCTCGAGATCCTGCCGGTGCTCAACAAGGTGGACCTGGCCCACGCACGGCCCGATGAGATCGCCGAGGAGATCGAGATCAGCCTCGCGATCGAAGCGACCGACGCGCTGCCGGTGTCTGCGAAAACCGGCAAGGGCGTCAAGGAGGTCCTGGACCGCATCATCGAGCGTGTGCCCGCCCCCGAAGGCGACCCCGTCGCTCCCCTGCGCGCGCTGATCTTCGACGCGGTATACGACGAGTATCGCGGCGTCATCGTGTACCTGCGGGTCATGGACGGCACGCTGCGCAAGAAGGACCTGGTGCGAATGATGAGCTCGCACAAGACCTACGACGCGGTCGAGATCGGTCAGTTCAAACCCAAGATGTTGGCCGTGGACGAACTGGGTCCGGGCCAGGTGGGCTACTTCGTTTCGAACATCAAGACGCTGTCGGACATCAAGGTCGGAGACACGATGACCCTGCATCGGGCTCCGGCGGAGGCGATGCTCGAGGGCTACCGCGAGCCCCGGCACATGGTGTACGCCGACTTCTATCCCACGAGTCCTGGCGACTACGAGGTGATGAAGGACGCACTGGAGACGCTGACCCTGTCGGACTCCTCGTTCAGCCATGAAGCCGTGAGTTCCGATGCCCTGGGCTTCGGCTATCGCTGCGGCTTCCTTGGCCTGCTGCACATGGAGATCATCCAGCAGCGGCTCGAGCGCGAGCACGACCTGGACATGATCCAGACGGCTCCCTCGGTGACCTACCAGATCGTCAAGAAAGACGGCAAGGAATCGTGGGTCCACAGCCCCGGTGCGCTCCCCGCTCCCGACCAGTTCGAGGAGATCAAGGAACCGATCGTGCGCGTTTCCCTGCTCCTGCCCACCGAGTACATCGGGGTTGTGATGCAGATCACCACCGATCACCGCGGAGCCTTTGTACGTCAAGAGCACCTCTCCACCACACGCGTGCAGGTTGTGTTCGACGTCCCGCTGGCCGAGATCATGTACGACTTCTACGACAAGCTGAAGTCGGCCACGCGGGGCTACGGCACCCTCAACTACGAGCTCGTGGGCTACCGCCCGGACGACCTGGTCAAGCTGCAGATCCTCGTGAACGGCGACGAGGTCGATGCTCTGTCGTCGATTGTGCACAAATCCCGCGCCGAGGTGCGCGGGCGCGCAGTCCTCAAGAAGCTGCGCAAGGAAATCCCCCGCCACCTGTTCGAGGTGCGCCTGCAGGCCGGCGTGGGATCCAAAATCCTGGCCCGTGAGAGCATTGCCGCACTGCGCAAGGACGTCACTGCCAAGTGCTACGGCGGCGATATCAGCCGCAAGCGCAAGCTGCTCGAGAAGCAGAAGGCGGGCAAGCGCCGCATGCGCCAGGTCGGCAGCGTGGACATCCCGCAGAAGGCTTTCCTGTCGGTCCTTGGCGGCGACGACAAGTAGTCCATCCGCCTTGTCTGATCAGCGCAGCGCGCAAAGCATGAGAAGGCCGCGCCGCATTTGGCGCGACAACTTCGAGGCGATGACCCTGGCCCTCGTGGTGGCGGTGCTGCTCAAGTACTTTGCCGTTGAGGCCTACAAGATCCCGACGGGCTCAATGCAGCCGACGTTGATGGGTTGGAGCGACGGCCGCGGAGGCGGCCTCTTCGACCGGGTGCTCGTCGACAAGTTCTCGTTCCACGCCCGCGACCCGGAGCGATTCGAAGTCGTCGTCTTCCAGTTTCCGCTCGACCGCTCCAAGCACTTCGTCAAGCGCCTGGTCGGCATGCCAGGTGACCACCTGCGTATCGCGGGCGGCGACTTGTGGCTGGAACTTCCGGGCGAGGACGGCGAGCCAGAGTGGTGCATCGTGCGCCGCCCCCAGGGCGTCCAGGAGTCGCACTGGTTTGGGATCAAGACCGAGGACCGCTGGAACCTGGGCAGCCAACCCGGTCGCTGGACCGCAATGGGAACCGGACTGCACGCCAGCGACGAAGCCAGCGCCGTCTTTCCGGGGGACGAACCCGGCGTGCGCGACAATGCTGAGCACGGCTATCCGCAGTCGATCCTGAACGCGATGGGCCGGCCCAAGCGGGCCGGCGGACAGAATGACGTGGGCGACCTGCGTTTGTCGGCGATGCTGCGAGCTGGAGACGGATGCACCGAGATCCGGCTAGAGATCAAGGAAGGGAACCAAGCGTACACAGCGGCGCTCCCGGGGCCCGCGGCGCCGGAGGGCGCGCGCATCGAGATCCGAAATTCCACTGGCACGCATGCGACCATGGACCGGCCCCTCAGCCTGAGCTCCAGCGCTCCTACCCGCGTTCGCTTTTGGAACCTCGACGATCGCGTCGAGCTCGAGTGGGACGGCGAGGTGCTCCTCCAAATGGACATCGAGCCCGCCCGCAGGGGCAATACCGGGGTGGCGCTGGCGACGTTCGGCGGCGGAGCACGCTTCGACGACCTGGTCCTGGAGCGCGACATCTTTTATGACGCGGACTCGGGACCCGTCGATTCCTGGCGCGTGCCCGAAGACCACTACGTGGTCCTTGGCGACAACAGTGTAGACTCGGCGGACAGCCGCGCCTGGCAGCGAACGACCGTGCATTCCATGGAGGGCGAGTTCGAGGGCTCGATTTCCGGCCAACGCAGACCCGACCAGAACCCGGCGAACCTCATCGAGAGCGAGCACCACGACGACGTGGCTTTCCGGGACGAATGGGGCGAGCGCCGCGTGTTCCGCTCGACCCGCGTGCACGCCTCCAACAGCTCGGCCCCCTTCGTCCCCCGCCACCTGATGCGTGGCCGCGCCGTCTGCGTCTTCTGGCCTTGGAATCCGATCAAGGGCATCTCCCGGCCCTCCTGGGTGCGCTAAGCGTAAACTCCCCCCATGGGAAAAGAGACGAACCGGACTGTGTCCCTTGCGCTGGTCTGCACCGGTCTGGGGCTGGCGACCGCGACCTGGGTAGCGCGCGGTCGGGCGGATCGGACCCAGCTCGAGGTGACCGCCGACCGACTGCGCTCCCTGCGCGAGATGCACGGCAGGCACCTGGCGGACTCGGTCAAGACCTTGCTCGACAGCACCGTCGCGCTAGCCAGCGATCCGAGCGTGGTCGATGCCCTAAGCGGCGGCGAAGCGCCCAACCAAAACCTGCTCGTCGAGGCTGCGCGCTCCCTGGGCGCGTGGAGCAGCATCCTGATCCACGCCGACGGACGCATCGCCTGGGACACCGAGCTCCACGGGGAGCAAGCCAGCGGTCCGCTCGCCGCTGGGCTCGAGCGCCTATCCCAACTGAGCCACCAAGGCCCGATCCTTGCGAACTTCGGGGCTTACGCCCCCCGGGACGGCGCCCCCCGGGCATTCACCATGGCGAGCGTATGGGCCGAAGATTCCGACGGACAGCAGCAGCGGATTGGGGCCCTAGCCCTCGAGCATGACCCCACCCGCCTGAATACGCTGCTGACTGGCGGCGGCCGCTGGCGCGAGGAAGGCCTCGGCGAATCCGGGGAGGTCTACCTGGTCGGCAGCGACCTGTTGATGCGCACCGAGTCGCGCTTTCTGGCCGAAGACCGCGAGGCCTACGCCGAGTCCCTGGAGCGCGCCCAGACTCCCGAGGACGTCATGGAGCGCATTCTCAGCACCAACTCATCCATCCTCCTCCAGACCGTCGATACCGCCGCCGTCCGTCAGGCGCTGGACGGGGTGACCGACACCCAGGTCATCGATGACTACCGAGGCGTCTCCGTTCTGTCCTCATTCGCTCCCTTCCGGGCCGGCGGAGCACGCCTCGCGCTCGTCGCCGAGATGGATGTGGCTGAGGTGCGCAACGCCAGCAGCCGTATCGCCCGCGACGTGCTGCTGCCGGGACTTGGACTGCTGAGCCTCATCGGCGTCTGCGCCTACGCCTTCGGATCCAGGCGCACACGTAGTCTGCGCCGCGTTCGCGAGCGAGCCTATGGCCTAGCAACACTCGCCGGTGCCGATGCGGACGTGCCTCAAGTTGTCGATGATGAGCTCCGTGCCTGCGGCGTAGCCCTCAACGCTCTCAGCGGCGCCGTCATTGAAAGCCAGCGCAGATCGAACTTCTACCGCGCCGTCTTCGACGCCGATCCCTCCCCCGTCCTGGTCTGTGCCTACCCCCAGGTCGCCGCGCGCACGGGCCGAGACAACCCTCGGCTCCTGGAGAGCAGCTCCGCCGGCCTCGAAATCCTCGGACTGCAGCCCGCCGAGATCGCCCGCATGCGCCTGGGCGACGTCATCACCGTGCCCGGCGACTCCGACTCTGGCGAGCACAGCAACCCCTGGCTCGATGACCTGCGCGATGAGGGCGCCATCGAGGATGTGGGCGTCGAGTTGATCACTGCCGATCGACGCCGACTTCCCGCGCTGCTCGAGGCGACGGTGTCGGTCGAAGGCCCCGAGGAGAATTGGTTCCTGGTTCTCGTCGCACGCCTCGAGGAAGACTGAGGCCGGCCGCCCGGGGGCCCTGCGCTCAAGTGGCTGAATCCCGCGCCGTCCCTCCCGCTGCGCCTGCGGGCTGCCCGCCCAGGCGAATCGGCTCGTCCCCGTCCGCACTCGTGGGAACGCTCTCCAGGTGGAGCGTCTGGGTGGGAAAAGCGAACGACAGGCCCAGGCTTTCAACCAGCCGGAATACATCGAGTAGCAGCCGGTGGCGCTCGATGCGCTCCTGGGCCAGGGTCTGCACTTCTAGGTAGCACCACAGTCGCACGTCCACTGACGAGGAGCCAAAGTCCCAGAGACCGACGAGCGTCGCGTCCCCGTAGCCCGTCGGCTGCCGCTCGACCAGCGCGCGCAGCTCGTCGACCAGTCGCTGGACCTTGCCCGCGGGGCTGTCGTACTGCACCCCGATGATCACGTCGACCTTGCGCCGACGTCGGCGCCCACGGTTGTCGATCATCTCGTTCACCAGGCTCGAGTTCGGGATCACAACCACCGAGTCCTCGTAGGTCCGGATGTGCGTCGAGCGAATGCCCACCCTCTCGACCTCGCCCAGGTGTCCCATGACCTCCACCAGGTCACCGCGTTTGAACGGGCGGTCCGAGATCAGCACGGCGGAACCGAAGAAGTTGGCCACCGTATCCCGGGCGGCGATCGCCACCGCGAGACCGCCGATTCCGATACCGGCGAGCACGCTCTGGTACGGCAGCGCGAGTCCCTCCGCTAGCAGCACGAGCCCCAGCACGACCGCTCCGATCTTCGCGACGCTGGCCAGCAGGGTCACCAGGATTTCATCGAGCCGCGTATTGGTCAGCTCCGCCCGTGCCAGCAGTCGTGCGCTGACGGCGCTGATGAGGGCGATCGAGGCCCACACCAGTCCGAGCACCCCGGCGAACAAGGACACCGAGAGCAGGGCTACCTGCAGGCGATCGGGAAGTCCGAGGAAGCGCAGGCCCAGCAGCCACAGCCCTGCTGTCAAGCTGATCCGGACTGGCACGAAGAAGCGCCACTCGCGCGAGGTGCCATCGTCGCCCTGCTCCTCGTCCCGCAGGGTTTCCCCGGGCGCCTCCGCCGACGCGGTCTTGCCTACACGCCCGAAGAGGAATCTCAGCAGACGTTGGACGCCCAGGCCGATCCACCAGCCGCCCAGGCCCAGGACCAACAGCCCGATCCACTGCCAGTTCTCGAGGATCAGGTCGCGACGCACGAGGCTCGGGCTGAGCGAGCGCGAGAACTGGCGCAGCCGGAAATAGGGATCCCGCGGCAGGTCGTGGTCCGTAGCTGAGCCGCGGAACCCCTCCAACGCGTCGTAGAGCCCCCGCAGGCCGGCGAGCGTCTCCGCTGTGAAGACCCAACGCGTCCCCATCCCCGGAGCCTCAACCGCGTCCCCGGCATCCTGACCGGAGATGGTCTTTGGCGCGATCACGATGTTGCCGAGGGCGTGCTCGTAGTGCACGTAGGGCAGGGGATCCGTCGGGTCGTCCGGGATGCCCCACAGGTGCACGTAGCCGATCGTGTCGAGCACGCGCTTGAGCGTGAAGGAAAACAGCTGTGCGTCGATCGCCCGTACCGACGCGTCGACCTGGCTGAGGTCCAAACAGCTCTGCACGATGGGCGCGCCGCCCGCTGACCAGCGCCCCGCCTCCTCGAGAAAGGTCTGCATCGTGCCGCGCGGGCTCGCCAGACGGTTGTGCCGCTGGGGGTCGGCACGCTTCTCCCCGCGGGCCGCCAGCAGCTCGGCGAGCTTGGCATCGAGGGCTTCGGTGCCCGGCCAGGCGATGCGCCACATCCCGTCTTCGCCAATACGCAGATCCAGCTCCACCACGACGCTGGTCCCCGCCTGACGAAGTTGGAGCACCTCCTGTTGGGCATCCAAGATCGCCTCTCTTCCGGAGATCTCGAATAACGTAAAGGTGGTTCGGTCGAGAACCTCGAACAGCAACGCCACGTTTGAGGCCAGCGTGCCGACGACTGCGGTTTGCTCCGGCCCAAAGTCGATGCATCGGATCGCGGACTGGAGCGCGTCATGCTCGCCCCGCCGGGCCCGATACACCGAGCTCAAGAAGCTCTGCAGGGTATCCCGGGGTGCGCGCAGATCGGGAGCGTCGAAGTTGCGGCCCTCCCCCTGCCGCATCCGCGCGCCGTTCCAGTACTGCTCATTTTCAAACTGCCCGGCAAAGGTCTGGCCGTCCCCCGCGAGCAGCATCTCGAAGGTGCCCTTGCGCTCAGGCTGCTCCCAGGTCCCGCGCAGCCGCCGCCCGCGCACACGCGCCTCAATCCGTCCCTGGTAGAGCGGGTAGCTGCCGATGACCCGCTCCCCACGCTGCTCCAGAACCAAGGTCGCGCCCCCGGCCTGCCAGCGCGTGTCCCAGGTCCCTGTCCAGTCGGGGCGCTCGGGCAGGTTCGCCCCACCACTCGGCAGGAACGCGGCAAGCATCACCGCCCCGATCGTCCCGATCAGGACGGCCAGGGGGAACCAGGGTTTAGCCAGTATGCCCATCCCTCGAAGCTAGCGGACGGGCTCCGGTCCGGCGCGGCGGATCATCATCGGGTTCACATTGACAAGGTCAAAGCCCCGGCTGCCCCAGCGCAGTCCCCCCCGGAATCGCAGGTAGTTCTGGCGGTACTCCGCTTGGGCCCCTTCGAGATCGACAACCCCAAGCTCGTGCACGGACTCGGCGGCGATCTTGACGCGCAGGCTGCGCTTCTTGTCTCCGCCGCGCAGCAGCAGGGTCCGGCTCCCGTCATCTTCCTCGAAGATTCGGTCGATCAGGCCTAAGACCGTCACCCACTCTGTTCCTGAGTCGAGGGCCGCCTGAAGAGCAGCCGGATCGTCGGCTTCCACGGCAAGCAATGGCTTTGCCTTCGCCACTTCGCGAAAGAGATCAACCGCCTCTGCCCGGGCGTCCCACCAGGGAACCAGCTTGGCGTAGGGCCGCGTCGCTCCAGCGCGCCGCTGGTCGGCTTCCCAGATGCCAAGGCCCTCCAGCTTCGCGCTCGCCTGAGCCTCCACAAAGCGCCCGTGGTCGATGCGGCTCGAGCCATACTTGTTGAAGTACGGCGACATGCCGCTGCGCACCAGCAGCAGGTTGAAATCCACGCCTTCCGCTGTCACCACGTGACACAGAAGCCGGCCGTAGACGTCACGCGCCTCGCCGCCGGGCGGGAAGCGGAGGCCGACCCGCACCGGATCCTCGTCCCCCGCCCGGGGGCTGAAGTACCCCTGGGTCCAGCCAGCGACCCGCTCCCCGTAGGCCGTCCCCGGCTTCGAGGCGCTGCTGTTGCCGGTCGACAGTTTTTCCTCGGTGTCGACCGAAAGCAGTCGCAGCTTTTCCTGCTCGCCGTCGCGCTCGATCCAAAGCGTGTCCCCGTCGACCACGCGGGTGACCGCGAAGAGCTCCGCTGGAACTTCCACACGGCAGGCCTTCAGCATGGCGGCCGTTACCTCGATGTCCGCCGCGGGAGGTGCGACCAGGGGGCAGAGGGCGAGTAGCAGGGTGTGCATGGGAGGATGTTAGCTCCCCTGGATGTCCAATGCTCGACGATCCCGCGGGAGACCCAGACGCCCGGATCCACAATCGGAGGGTCCATCCAGCCCTGGCACCCGCAATCAGCGAATTCCGGTGGGAACCGCGCTCACTGCAAAATGACCTAGGAAACAGAGGGGGCCGTGCGCCTCGCGCACGGCCCCCTCTGTTGCATGGCTCGTCTTCGGCGAACCCGGATCTCACCAGCTGATCACATCCCGAACCGACACCACCACAGGTGTGAAGGGCGGAAGGTTGGACACTAGGTTGAAGTCGGGGTCGTAGTTCCACTTGCGTCCGGGAGCACTGTAGCGGTTGCTACCGCCCTTCCAAGGACCCGTCGCGAAGTGGCTCTCCCAGGTGTTCACGAAGGAGCCCGTGATGTGGCAATTCACCCCAGACCAGTTCTCGTGGAACCGCGGCAGGTTCTCAAATCCGCCGCCATAGGAAGATCCATCGGTGTGCTGGTTGCCAGTGATGATCGCCACGTTGAAGGTCGTCTCCGAGGCCTTGGGCAGGCTGTTGCCCGACTTGGTACCGTCCCACGCGTTGGAGAATAGGTTCACCGCATCCGCGATGACCGCTGATCCCTTCTTGTTGACGGTGTTGAAGTCGCCGTCAATGTAAGCGGAGCCATCGGTAACCACGGTCAGCTTGTCGAGTAGCTCCGTCCCGTTGGTCAGGACGATCCCCTTCGCATCGGTCCCCTCCCCGAGTCCGTAGTGGCTCGCGTAGAGCAGGCCATTGCTAGGAAAAAGACCCGAGGCGTTTAGGGCGGCCAAGTCGACCTCAACCGATAGGGTTTTGTCGTTGCTTCCTTCAGACTGACGCATGTCGGGAACTTCGATCAACTGGATGGCACCCGCATTGATGAGAGCCTGCTTGATGCTGAGGCCGCTACCCAAGTTCTCCACGCCTCCCTCGAGGTAGGCCGTGAAACCGTTCGATCCCGGAGCGGCCAGCTCGTCGACGATGATCGTCAGGCCGGCCTGGTCATGGTAGTAGCCCTTGGCATAGTCGCCCGCACCACCGCCGACATGCTGGTACTCCCCGAACGCGTCCAGGATGTAGTCTCCTCCAGCCTGGGCATCGTACTTCAGCACACTTCCGATGTCGGGGGCAGCGGCCGCCGAGACGCCGTGGGCGCCGGTCAGCACGGTCTTGCCCGACCCGCCACCGTACCCAGCCGGCTGATCCCACAGCTCGAGGGCTCCTGCGTCGAAGGGCATCCACTCCCCGGGACCGAAGAAGTTGCCGTCCCCGTCCAGGTCGAGTCCTGCTGTGAAGTGGCTGTCGTATCCGCTCAGTGAGTCCGCCCCCTCCTTCGCCAGGTCTTTCTTGTTCAGCATCTGGACGTAGTTGGCCGGCTCGGAGGAGTCGAAGGGATTGACAACCCACTCCCGGATCGCGACTCGACCCGTACTGGTCGACCCGTTGTTCTTTCGCGCCCGGAAAATGTCCCCCACCGCCCGCACATAGTTGGTGTCGAGGGTCAGCGTGTTGCCCGAACCCAAGTGCATGTTCCCGTTCGCGTGAACCCGGCCGCTGAGCGTCATGCTCGGCCCGGGCTGCACCTCAAGATCGCTGTCATAGAACACAGCAAACTGAAAGACCGGAGTCGCCTCGGTGTGAACCAGCCGTCGCGCGGTGGCGGGATAGGGCCCATCCTCGGCCCTAGCTTCGATCTCGTACGTGGTCCGGATCGTCTGAATCCCCGAGGCATCCTGGATCACTTGACTTCCCGACAAGTCCGAAATCGAGTACTCGACTTCGATCCCATCGATGTCGATGCTGCCTGTTGTGGGCACGGTTTCGAAGTTGGCGATCGCGTTGCTCAGGACTTGGCGCGCAGCCTCAACCCCGCCCTCCGCGAGGTAGCTGGCCTCGACCTGTCCCGTGCGCAGGCTCGATCGACGCTCGGTCACCGTAGCCATCATGAACATCACCGAGACCGTGCTTGCAGCAACGAATGCGCCGAATACGGAATAGACAAGCGCCATCCCCCTCCGGCCTTCAGCTCCCTGCTTGAAAACTCTCATAGGCTTACCTCTCCGTTTCTCAGGCGCACGACGAACTCCACCTGGTGGGAGTGCTCGACGCCGTGACTGTCTTGCTTGCGGAAGTACACTCCGATGCGCAGGGCATTGGTAGGAATTGCAAATCCCGTGTCTTCCGACGTTTGAATTTCGAGGCGCTCTACGTCTTTGGCGATGACCTGTGACGTGGATGCATCTGCTTCCACGCGGCGAACAAGCTGGTTGCGACCTCCCGGTCCCGCCACGACCAGATAGCTGATCTCCGAGTGACTCCATACCAGACCGGTATCCGGGTCAATCGTGTTGTCGCTGACGGACCAGTCCACGAGATCGGCGCTCGACTCACTCAAGCTTCCGTCCCTGTTGCCGTCCAGCTCGGGGGTGCCGTTGAAATCGAGGTCCAAGTCCGGACGCCCGTCTCCGTCCAAGTCCGACGGGCGGACGAAGATCAACGCGTGGGGAGCTCCGAAGTCGGGGTCACCGGCTTCGGCCTGTTGAGGTCCAGGCACGTAGGAGTGCTCTGCGAACCCCACGCTTGGACTTGCGCCTTCGAACACAAAGGGGTAGCGGCGACCGGCGACATCCTGAATCCCCGACCAGCGCAGATCATTGAGGAAAGCCCGCTGGGCACGATCCCCCTCTGCCTGGAGCACGGCGAGCGTGGTCCCCGTCTCAGAGAGAGCATCCATCCCCTTGATAGCCTGCACGAGGGACCGGGCAAGGACGCTGAAGATGGTGACCACAAGGATCATCTCAATGAGCGTGAACCCACCGGATTTCGAACGCATGGTGTCTTTCATCTCGTCTTCATGCTGCGAAGGGACTGCGTACCGGCCCGCCCACTGCTGTCCACCCACGTCGCCGTCAGGACGATCGCCAGGGGATCAGGAACGGTTCCGGAAGGGACGTAGCCGGGATAGGTCACGACGATTTGCTCTTCCTGCAGGTGCAACCCATCGAAAGCCACCACCGGCTGTCCGTGCTCGAACGCACTACCGGGGATCGGTAGCTGCTCAGCCGGTGTCGCCATGACCTGCTCCAGGCAAGCTTCCAGGTCCGTCAAAGCCGCGGAGCGATCCGTGGTTTGCCGCACCGCCTGCATCGAAGCGAGCTGAGCGGAATAGGCTCCGATCACCGCTACGAGCAGCACGCTCGTAGCGATCAGCATCTCCACCATGGAAATGCCTGCTCGATTCGAGGCACTGCCCCTGGGGCTCAACGGATTCTGGAGGGAGAAACTCATGACTTGTTGGGCAGATCGGCAAGCAAGGAGAGCGCAATAAATCCAACCTCCTAATTATTTTTCTGGGACAGTCCCCATCGCAGGCATCACCCGCAAATCCCACCACTCACCGCTACAGTGACCTGCGCAAGAGGCGGTCAATTGGCCCACCGAGTACGCGCACGGCCGGACCGGCACAAAGCCCTCGTCACCAACAGGAGCCGCGGCTCACCGGGCCCAGTACGCACGCTTGAGCTGCGGCGACTGTTCCACGGTGTCGAGTCCGCTCCCCCATCGTGGATCGCGCAATGGACTACCCCTTGCCCTCACCCAGAACGAACTCGACCGCAGCCTGCGCGTGGAGCTCAAGCGCGTCAAAGGTCCGAATGCCACGATCCACCCCGGCCAGCATTGCGGGGAACTCGGTGCAGCCGAGCACCACCCCCTCCGCGCCACGGTCGACAAGGGCCTCGAGAACATCGACCACGTAGTCCACGGAGGACTGCACACGGCGCCCCATCGACAGTTCGTCCCGGACGATGCGCTGCAGCTCCTCCAGAACGGTGTCCCCCTGGGGCACGAGGACGCGTCCACACTCCGCCCCGATCCGCTGCGTCACAAACGGGCTCTCCATCGAGAAGCGAGTCCCAATGAACCCTGCCGTGGACACTCCCCTGCCCCGCAGAGCTCGCCCGATTGCGTCCCCGATGTGGAGGAAGGGGACCGAGACTTCCCGGGCGACCCGGTCATGCACCTTGTGGGGGGTAGAAGCACAGAACATCAAGGCCTCTACCCCAGTGGCTTCCAGACGTCGAGCCGCATCTGTGAACAGATCGGCTACCGCATCCCAGTCGCCCTTCGCCTGACTGCGGTGGACAGCTGCTTGGTCCACATTGGCGAGAAACAGGGGCGGGTTTGTGTTGTTGCCGAAGTGCGCATTGACGGCGGTATTGATGTAGCCGTAGTAGTGGCTGGTCGAGCGCCACGAAGTACCTCCGATCAGGCCCAGGGGTCTCATCGCTGCTCGCTTCGCTTTGGACGCCAATCGGGCGAAACCAAGTCGCCCCGATCGCGGCTGTGGTCGAACCCCATTACGACCGGAGCCCTTCGAGCTGGTCCGGGTCTGGGTTCCCCCCCGATACGCTGACGGTGATGGAGAGACCGCGGACATTCACCGCCTCTCTGCCGCGCTCCACCAGCAGTTGGCTTAGGCGCCCAGGAAACGTCGGCTCGCAGGCAAGCGCATACGCGGCCGCCCCTGCCGGCTCGACGGTCTCGCGCGACCAACCATGAATCGCGTCGTCATTGACCAAGACCCGCTGGGCTGCGTAGATCGCTTCATCGGACACGCTCATCGTTGCGTCGAGCACGCGCCGGTTGATGGAAACGTTGTGCTCCCCCGCGAATGGTGTGTTCAAGCCTTGCACCTTGCTCGTGATCGGATGGAGGCGTACGGATTGCCCAGCGTGAAGCCCCGCGTCCATCGTTGCTGCGCCCATCGGCTCGACGCCGATCACGACCGGCTGGGCTTGACCTGCCGCCTCACGCCGCCGCCGCAGCGCCAGCGCTGAACCGGCCGAAAGCCCTCCGCCCCCAACACAGAGGAGCACGACGTCCACATCCGGAACTTCGTCATAGATCTCCAGCCCCACCGTGCCAGCCCCCTCGATGGTGCCCGGGCGGTCATAGGGATGGATCCAGACCTTGCCCTCATTGGCCAACTCCTCGGCGATCTCGTCGGCACGGGGGCGATCCGGAGCGAGGATCACCTCGGCGCCGTGGGCCCGGCAGGCCTCGATCTTGTTCGCGTAGGAGTTCTCTGGCATCACGATGAACGCGGGGACACCGCTCGCTTTGGCCGCCCATGCGAGCGCCTGGCCGTGGTTGCCCGAGCTTGAAGCTACAACGCCTCGCGAGCGCTCCTCAGGATTGAGCATGGCTAAGTTGTTCAAGGCGCCGCGCGCTTTGAAGGACCCCGTCTTCTGCCGGTTCTCCATCTTGCCGAGCACGCGTAGGCCCATTCCCGTCACGGGCAGGGGGAGCAGCGGAGTCGCTTGAATGCCCTCTTCAATCCTGGCCTTCGCTGCGATGAAGTCGATCTCGGGGCAGAGTTCGCTCCACCCCGTACGGGGAATCGCGTCGTTGATCCACATGGGTCTTGTCGTTCAGAGAGAGGGATTCGAGGGAGTTCATTCGGCCGCCGCAATCGCGTCGATCTCGACCTTACGGCTGGCCCGATTCATCCCGGACCCGACCGCGTCAAGGGCGGCCGATCGGTATTGGAGCGCCATCGCAGCCTCCACCGCGGGATCCCCCTTCACCACCTTGCCAGCCTGCATTTGCCTCAAGACAAAGATATCTACCATCTTGCCAAGGCTTCCTATGGCCCCGAATAGCCAGTACGACGCGCCATGGATTTGATCGACCGCCTCCGCGCCGACTGGAAGAGGGCTAGCCCGAGGCTCAATACCGCGGGCATGGACCTGGAGGGCCGGTTGATCCGCCTAGGCCGCGTGCGCACCGCGGTCCTGACTTCATCTGGCCGTGCCCTAGAACCGCGCCGCAAAGGCCCGCTTTGGGAGCGCCCTAGGCACCACTAAGCTCCTCCCGATGAAGGAC
>CAYWNK010000147.1:0-15592 GCA_964459495.1 uncultured Planctomycetaceae bacterium | reverse complement strand
CCTTATCCCCTCCCTGCAGGGGGGGGGGGGGATCATCGTTTTCCGCAGCCCGGCTCCCGTTCTCGAGGAACTCCCTGGTCCTGGAAAGTCCGGGCCCAGTAAGTCCGGGGGCCAGCCTTCCGGGGCCAAGGTCCGCGCGGGAGCTCCGCCGGCAAACCCAGGGAGCGCCGGGGCGGGGGGCCGTGCCTGGCGTCGGGTGCTCGCGGGCATCCTCGTGGAGCAGAAATTGGCGGACAAATCCACAGCCAAGCGCTGGCAGGACGCGGTCATCCGCGGGGAATTCAAGGCGGACGCAGCCGCCGAGGACCTGATCGCGGCCAGTGCCGACCACCTGGAGAGCCCCAAGGTGCTCGAGCGGGCCGGGCGCCTGGAACGGGATTTGGTCATGATGCCGCTCCAATCTGGCGTGCGCGGAGCCGGCCGTGGAGCCCGCCGGGCGGCGCGGGGTGGCAGTGCCTTCCTGGTGGCCAATCTGTTGGCCCTGACGGCCTACACCCTGATCATCGTTTCGATCGCATTCTTGCTCCGGGCGCAAAAGGGCACCAGCTTCGATGGCATGATCGACTCCGTCTTGGAATCCTTGGGCTCGCTCTTCGGGGGCTAGTGCCTCCGCCGGCGCCTTCACGGATCCGGCCCCCTCTCTCCTGCCGCCCCGCAAGATCCTTGCGCGGGGACCCATTGGCCCACCGCCGGGCCGACCAAAGCAACGACACTTTCCATGTCCGACACCCAAGGCGCGCTGTTTTCCCTGGCGCAGATCCAGCACCTGATGCGCGTGGAGTTCAACCGGGCCCAGCGCTACAGCTACCCGATCTCCGCCATGTTGATCGCCATCGACCGTCTCGGCCACCTGCGCGATCTCTACGGATACGACGCGAAGGAAGAGATCCTCGACGGCGTTGTCGGGCTGCTCAAGGAGCAGACCCGCAGCTCGGACTTCCTGGGCCGCATGGCGGACGACCGACTCTTGGCTGTCGTGCCCCACACGGGCGAGGATGGCTGCAAGGTTCTCGGCGATCGTCTGCTGCGGGGTGCACGTGAGCTGCAGTTCGAGAACGAAGACCGGATGCTTTCGGTCACCCTGTCTTTGGGAGCTTCCTCGGAACAGGGCGGGAAGGGTCTGTTCTTCGACGCGATGCTCGAAGCCGCCGAGAATGCGCTTTACGACGCGCAGGGAGCGGGCGGGGACCGGCTCCTGGTGGTGTCGACGGAAAACGGTTGATCGATGCGCATCCTGCTGGCTGAGGACGAGCCGACCATCGCGGTCACCTTGGCGGACGACCTGATGGACGCTGGCCACGAGGTGATTCATGCGGCCGACACGGCGGCGGCCCTGACGGTCCTGCAGCAGGATCAGGAGCCCGTCGAGGTGGTGATCACCGATGTGCGCATGCCCGGCGAGGGCGGGATGTTGGTGCTTGAGCGGTCGATGGAGCGCGACCCCGCTCGCCCCGTCCTGCTGATCACCGGCTACGCGACCGTCGACCATGCCGTCGAAGCGATGCGCAGCGGCGCAGTCGACTACATCCAAAAGCCCTTTCGCAACGAGGCGATCGTGCGACGCGTGGAGACCCTCGCGCGCGTGCAGACGCTTGAGGCAGAGAACGCGGCCCTGCGGGCGGAGTTGGGCACGAGCCGTGGTTTCGAAGGGGTTGTCGGGCATTCCGAGGCCATGGCCCAGGTCTTTGAACGTGTGCGGACTGTGGCGCCCACCGACGCGACGGTGCTGATCCAGGGGGAGAGCGGGACGGGCAAGGAGCGCATCGCGCTCGCGCTGCACGCGGAGAGTTCCCGTGCCCAGGGGCCATTCGTGGCCATCTCCTGCGGAGCCCTGCCGGAGAGCCTGCTCGAAGCCGAGCTGTTCGGGCACGAGAAGGGTGCGTTCACGGACGCGAAGAAGGAGCGCCGCGGCCGCTTTGAGTTAGCGACGGGGGGCACGCTGTTCCTCGACGACATCGACGACATGCCCTTGCCGACCCAGGTGAAGCTGCTGCGCGTGCTGCAGGAGCGGCGCTTCGAGCGCCTGGGCGGGGAGCAGACCATCGACGTGGACATTCGGGTCGTGGTGGCGACCAAGGTCGGGCTGCGGGAGCTGGTCCGCGAGGGCGGGTTCCGGGAAGACCTTTTCTACCGGGTCAACGTGGTGCCCGTGATGCTGCCGCCATTGCGGGAGCGAACCGGCGACATTCCGCACCTGGTCGAGTTCCTCGTGGGCCGCCACGGCGGAACCCGCAAGTACACCCTCTCGCGGGCGGCCCTAGGCATGCTCGAGCGCTACCCCTGGCCGGGCAACGTGCGGGAGCTGGAGAACGCTGTGCAGCGGGCCATGGCGCTCGCTGGAACGAGCACCGAGCTGCGCGCAGAGGACCTCCTGCCCCAGGACCCGCGCTGGCGGGGGGCGGTCGAGGTGCCCGAGCCCGTTCAGCCCCTGAAGGCTGTACTGCGGGCCACCGAAGCTAGCCACATCCAGCGGGCCCTCGAATTGACGGGGGGCCATCGCTCCCAAACCGCCGAGCTGCTCGGCATTTCGCGCAAGGTACTGTGGGAGAAGATCAAGGACCTGGACCTCGATCCCGGCGACGCCTAGGGACTGTCCCGGGGGGCGCGGTCATCGCCGACCTGCACCTGGCCCCCGAGGGCGGGGCGCGGGTCGACGCGTTCGTGGCTTGGCTCGATGGTCTGCTGGTGCCCAGGCTCGTGATCCTCGGGGACCTGTTCGACTCCTGGATCGGTGCGAAGCAACTGCGGCTGCCTGGTTCCGCTCCGGTTATGGAGGCCTTGGGTCGCCTGGTGGCCCGGGGCTGCGAGCTGCACGTCGTGCCGGGGAACCGGGACTTCCTCCTGGGGCCGGACCTGGAGCGCAGGACCGGCGGGCTGGTGCATGCCCAGGGCCTGGTCATCGAGGGGCCGACCTGCCCGACGCTGCTCATCCACGGGGACGAGCTCTGCACCCTGGATCTGAGCTACCAGCGCTACAAGCGGGTGATCCAATCGCCGCTAGCCAAGTCGCTGCTGCCGCGTTTGCCCCTATTCTTGCTGCGGCGCATCGCGGGCGGCCTTCGCTCCAAGTCCGAGCGCGCGGTGCCGGCCAAGGCGCCTGAAGAGAAGTCCATGCAGGACGGGGCGGCCCTGGCGGAGGCCGCTGCGGCTGACGTGCAAGCCCTGGTTTGCGGTCATGCCCACCGCTTCCAGGACCGCGAGCTGCGGGCGGATTCCGAAGGCGCCGGCGGACTGCGCTGGCTCGTCCTCGACGGGTGGGGAGGATCTCGAGACACGCTGGTGGAGGGGGCCGATGGCTGGCAAGCCTGCCCGCACGACGAACTGCTCGAGCGCAGCACCGGCCCTTCCTGAATCGGCGTTTCGAGCTAGAGGCCCGGCCGAAAACACCGCGCGGGCGAGGTGCGGGCGATTCGATTCGAATCAAGGCGCCGGAATCCGTGCATGGTCGGCTCCATTCGCGGATTCTGGCAACGCAGAGTCGGGGCGAATCAGCCGTGCCTCGCCTGCGCGGGGTTATCGGCCGGACCTCTAGGGGCGGCACGCAGGCTTTCCGGCCCAGCATGGTCCCGCTGGAGCCAGAATCGACCGTCATTGTGAAGTCGGCTGATCCGTCACCTGTTCGTTCTTGTACTGCGGCGCGGAAGGGGAGCCCGGCGGGCACCCCCTGGCGGAAATCCACTGATAGGGCGTTTGAAAGCGTCTCCAGGAGAATCTGCGGATGGCTGGAGCCCGTGGGCTAGGGGCCTCGCTTGGCTCGTGGTTTGGGCTTACGCTGGCTTGCGTGAACAGCCACGCCCATCTCTTCTCGACCACGCTACCCGCCTTTGAAGGCGGGATGCACTTCGCCGCCCACAGTCATCATCCCTGGCCGGATGCGGCTCGTTCGGCGCAGCAGCGAGCGTTTGATGACGCGGCCCGACTGTTGGACGAGAAGTGGGGGCTGATCTTTGGCGAGCTTCAGCCCCGGCTCAAGGGGCGGGTGGCGAGCCGCCTGGGCATTCGTGATCCCAACACGCTCGCTTTCGCGCCGTCGAGCCACGAGCTACTCGTGCGCGTGGTGTCGGGGATCGAACGGGATGTGGTTCGGATCCTGACCACGGACGCGGAGTTCCATAGCGCGCGGCGGCAGTTTGCGCGCTGGAGGGAGGCTGGGCGCGTGGAGGTGCAGTCGGTTGCGGCTGAGCCCCTGGAGACCTTCCCCGAGCGCTTTGAGGAGGCCATCGCTGCTGGCGGCTACGACCTGGTGACGTGGAGCCATGTCTTCTTTGACTCCGGCTACGTGGTGCCTGATCTGGAGCGCCTGGTGGCGGCGGTGCCGGATGAGGACGCCGAGATTCTGATCGACGGCTACCACGCCTTCTGCGCATTGCCGATCGACCTGTCCTCGATCGAAGCGCGGGCCTTCTATTCCGCCGGCGGATACAAGTACGCGATGGGGGGCGAGGGCTGCTGCTTCCTGCACTGCCCGCCCGGGCGTCTGCCGCGGCCGCGCTTCACCGGCTGGTTCGCGGGCTTCGGCAGCCTGGCGACGGAGGATTTTCAGGGCCAGGTGGGCTACGACACCGACGGCAGCCGTTTCCTTGGGTCGACCTACGACCCGGTGGCGCTGTACCGGCTGGATGCAGCCCTCGGAGCTCTGGATGAGGCGGGCCTGGATCCCGCTTCGATCCATGCGCACGTGTCGGGCCTGCAAGGCGAGTTCCTAGCGGGGCTACCCGCGACTGGGGCGGCGCTTGCCCTCGAGCACCTGATTCCGGGCCCGGAGGCGCCCGATCGGGGGCACTTTCTCACTTTCAGGCTGAGGGATGCCACGGTCCTCCAGGGGCGGCTCAAGGCGGGGGGGATTCTCACGGATGCCCGCAGGGACCGGCTGCGCTTCGGCATGGGCATCTACCATGGCAGCGCCGAGGTGGACGCCCTCCTCGCTCGACTTGGGGAACTCGGCCTGCTGGCCTAGGCGGCAGGATTGGGACCCTGGGGGGGCAGGCTTGGGCGGGGTCTGTCCAGCCGGGTAGACTTGATCACCGTGAAACGCATCGTGATCGCTATCGACGGGCCTGCGGCCTCGGGCAAGAGTTCGGTGGCCCGTCTCCTGGCCGACCGCCTAGAGCTCCCCTTCCTGAATACCGGCGCCATGTACCGGGCGGTGGGGCTGGCCTGCGCCCAGGCCGGGGCGGATCCCGTGGACGAGCCGGTCTGCCGATCGATCGCCAAGGATCAGGTCTTCGATCTGGACAGTGGTGGGCGGCTGCTCTGGAACGGCAAGGGTGCTGAGGCCCTGGTCGGCGGGGAGGAAGCGGGTGCGATGGCCTCCCAGATCGCCCTGCTGCCGGGCGTGCGAGAGGTTTTGGTGCTGCGCCAGCGGGAGCTGGGCCAGCGTTACGGGGCGGTGGCCGAGGGCCGGGACACCACGACCGTGGTCTTCCCCTGCGCGGACCACAAGTTCTTCCTCTGGGCCAGCGCTACGGTGCGCGGGAAGCGCCGGGCCCTCCAGGATGGGGCCCCTGAGCGGGCGGAGGCCATCACGGCCGAGATCGAGTGTCGGGACGCCCAGGACTCCGGGCGTGCGATTGCACCCCTGAAGCAGGCAGAGGACGCGGTGCGCATCGACACCGACGGGCTGGACCTGGAGGCGGTGGTGGAGCGGCTGATCGACCATATCGGCGCCGCCAGCGCCTAGGACCCCGGTCGCATGCCCCCCCCAAGGGGGGGCCCCGAGATTCCTGCCGGTCGGACCCCCCGCGCGAATCCCGTGTTTGGGGTCCCTGCCTGGGCCGTTGTGCTTGACCATGGGGGGGCTGCCCCTAGAATCGGCGGACTTCGCCACGCCTATTTCGCGCGCGACCAGGACCGATTGCGGGTCCTTTTCCTGGTCCCGTGCCGGCGCGGATTCCAACTGTCTTCGAGACCCGTTTCCGACTCCAACTCCATGGCTCTAGCCAGCAGACGAGTTCGTCAGTACGAACTTGACCCCGAGGACCTCGAGAAGCAACTCGACGCCTCCTTCGCCGACATCTCCCTCGAGGACCTCGAGGTTTCGCTCAACGAGTCCATCGTTGACGTCCGACCCGGCCAGATTGTGAACGCCATCGTCGACTCCGTCGATGAGCGCACCGGCCTCGTGGTGATGGATGTGGGCGGCAAGTCCGAGGGAACCATCCCCCTCTCCGAATTCGGCGAGGAACTGCCGAGCCAGGGCCAGACCTTCGAGGTCTTCTTCGAAGGGCTCGACGAGTACGACATGTCGATGCTGTCCAAGCGCCGGGCGGATCGCCTGCGTGCCTGGGAGCGCGTCTCGGAGAAGTACGAAGAGGGCGACGTCGTCCAGGGCGTTTGCCAGCGCAAGATCAAGGGTGGTCTGCTCGTGGACGTGGAAGGCGTGAACGTCTTCCTGCCTGCGAGCCAGGTCAACCTGCGTCGCACCCACGACATCTCCGACTTCATTGGGGAACCGGTTCGTGCTCGGATTATAAAAATTGATCCGGAGCGCATGAACATCGTCGTGTCGCGCCGCAAGCTTCTGGAAGAGGAGCGCCAGCGTCTCAAGGAAGGTCTGCTCAAGGACATCTCCGAGGGTCAGATCCGCACAGGTGTGGTCAAGAACATCGCCGACTTCGGGGTGTTCGTCGACCTGGGTGGCATCGACGGGCTATTGCACATCACCGACATGTCGTGGGGCCGCATCAACCATCCTTCGGAGATGGTCGAGATGGACCAGGAGATCGAGGTCAAGGTGCTGCGCGTCGACTTCGAGCGCGAGCGCATCGCGCTCGGCCTGAAGCAGAAGCAGCCGTCCCCGTGGGAAGGCATCGAGGTGCGCTACCCCATCGGCAGCAAGCACCGCGGCAACGTGGTCAACATCATGTCCTACGGCGCTTTCGTGAAGCTCGAAGAGGGCATCGAAGGTCTGGTCCACATCTCCGAGATGTCCTGGACCCGCCGCGTCAACCACCCCTCCGAGCTGGTCAAGCCCGGCGACGAGGTCGGCGTGGTCGTGCTGGAGTACAACCACCAGAAGCAGGAGATCTCCCTCGGCATGAAGCAGGCCGAGATGAACCCCTGGGACCTGGTCGAGGAGCACTATCCCATCGGTACCGTCATCGAGGGCACCGTCCGCAACCTCACCTCCTACGGCGCGTTCGTGGAGATCGAGGAGGGCATCGATGGCCTGCTGCACGTCTCCGACATGAGCTGGACCAAGAAGGTCAGCCACCCCTCGGAGATGGTCAAGAAAGGCGACACGCTGCAGTGCGTCGTCCTCTCGGTCGACAAGGAGAAGAAGCGGATTGCCCTGGGCAAGAAGCAGCTCTCCCCCGACCCGTGGATGGAGGAGATCCCCAACAACTACCACGTTGGCGACCTGCTCTCCGGCTTCGTGACCAAGATCACCAACTTCGGTGTCTTCGTGAAGCTCGACAACGACCTGGAAGGCTTGCTGCACATCTCGGAGATCACCGAGGACCGCGAGGCCAAGCCCGAGGACATCCTGCAGCCCGGCCAGAAGGTCGAGGTTCGGGTCATCCGCGTCGACATCGACGAGCGCAAGATCGGCCTGTCCTTCGTGCACTCCGACTTTGCGGAGAACGAGAACCTGCCGCCCGTTGTCCCCGGGGAGAACACCCCGGATGCCGAGGAGGGCGAGGCTCCCACCGCGGAAGCGCCCACGGAAGAGGCGCCCGCTGGCGACGCCCCCGCACCGGAAGCCGCGGCCCCCGAGGCTCCTGCGGCGGAAGGTGGGGATGCTCCCGCCGCCGACGCCTAGTCCCGGCACCCTTTCCGGTTCGCACGGCCCCCGGTCCCGCCTCGAGCGGGGCCGGGGGCTCTTTTGTAGTCGGGGCGGTCGGCTGGGGTATCCTCATCGCCGTGAACCAAGATTCGAACGTCATGCCGCTCGCCCGCCTTTGCTCCTTCGCCGCCGGCCTGTTCCTCGTCGCTTGCTCCCAAACGGGGCCAAAGAGCCAAGCGGACCTGCGGGAGGGGATCGCCGCCCGCTACGAGCCGAGTTTTCTTGCCGTGCAGGGGGCTCTTGATGACCGCGACGTAGCCAACGCTGAGGCGGTGCTCACGCGTTTGCGTAGCCAACTGGAGCGCGAGTCCAGCTTGGGCGGCGGAGAGGTGGCAGTGGAGGCTCGGGCGGCATTGGAGCTTGCCGAGGGCTTCGAACGGATCGTGGAGGGGCGCAAACGCCTGGCTGCGCTGGAGATGGGCCTGGATCTGGTGGCGGACCCCCAGGGGGGGCCGGACCACGAGCTGTTCCTTGTGGTGAACAGCGCTTGGGAGGAAGCCCTGAAGCTCGAGCCGGGCCCAGCGAACCTGGTCCTAGCCCGCAGCCAAGTGGATCAGGCGGGCCGTCAGGCGACCGTGTCCCGCACCCTGACGCTGGATGCGCTGCGTCCCGAGATCCAGCCTGGGCAACCCGAGCGAATCTCGCTTGGGAGCTTTCCCTCCCGCGTATCGGGAGACGCCCTGGCCGAGCGGCTCGTTTTTCGGCTCGAGGTGCGAGCGGGTGAAATCGCTGAAGGTGGCGATCGCTTCCCCGCCCAGCGCTACGAGGTGCCGCCCCTGGAGTACGTGGGGCTAGCGCCGTTCCTGCCCAACGCAGCCCTGGAGCCCGCCGAGCTCGCAACCTACCTCCAGCGGCCTGAGCCCGCCTCCGCGCCCATCATGGAGCGCGCCATTCGAATCCTCCCCGCCCGCCGTGGGGAGGCACTGGCCTTGATCCGTCCCCTGGTGCAGCGGGCCACCGAGCTAGAGTTCCAGCGGATGGTACCGGCTCTTCAGTGGCTTGCGCCCGATGGCCCCGGGGTGAGCGGCCGCGAGCCCTGGGTGCGCTGGCTCGAGCGCCAGGCCACGGAATAGGGCTGGGCCCTGGACAGGGGCGTCCCGGGGGCGTTCCATGGCCGCCCCATGACCAGCGCACCCGGACCCGAAACCGTCGAAGCCACCGTCAACGCCCTGCGCAGGGGCTCGGTGGACCTCGTTGAGGACGCCAAGCTCGAGAAGCGCGTACGCGATCTAGCGGCCAAGGGCCGTCCGCTGCGGCTCAAGTTCGGCATGGACCCCAGCTCCGCGGACCTGCACCTGGGTCACGCGATTCCCCTGTTCAAGCTGCGCGACCTTCAGGACCTGGGCCACCAGGTGGTCCTGATCGTCGGAGACGCCACGGCGATGGTGGGCGATCCATCCGGGCGCAGCAAGCTGCGGCCTGTACTCACGCGGGAGCAGGTGGAGGCGAATCTGGTCACCTACACCGAGCAGGCGGGGCGGGTGCTGGACATGGAGCGGACCGAGGTGCGGCGCAACTCGGAGTGGTTCGACTCCATGGGGTTTGAAGGCCTGCTCGATCTGACTACGCGGATGACCGTGGCCCAAATGATCGAACGCGACACGTTCCAGACCAGGATGCAGGCGGGCGAGCCCGTCGGTGTGAACGAGTTCCTCTACCCCTTGATGCAGGCCTGGGATTCGGTTCAGGTGCAGGCGGACATCGAGTTTGGGGGCACCGACCAGCTGTTCAACCTGCTGCAGGGCCGGCGGTTGCAGGAGCAGGAGAAGCAGGCGCCGCAGCTCGTGGTGACCACGCCGCTGATCAATGGCCTCGACGGGCGCAAGATGAGCAAGTCCTACGGCAATGCGGTGGGGCTGCTCGATTCGGCGCGCGAAATGACCTTTGCGCTGATGCGGCTGGACGACGGCGAGATGGCCACTTGGTTCACCCAGCTGACGCGCCTGCCCGAGGCGGAGATATCCGAGCTCTTGACCGGCCACCCGCGGGCCGCGAAGGCACGGCTGGCCCACGAGGTGACCTCCTTCTTCCATGGGGCGGACGAGGCCGGAGCCGCGGCGCTAGCCTTCGACCGGGAGGTGCGTGACAAGGCTCTGCCCGACGACATCCCCGAGCACACATGGGCCGAGGACTGGGGCGAGAGTCAGCCGCTCGCGATTCTGCTGAAGGCCCTCGGTCTCGTGCAGTCGACGTCGGAGGGGCGCCGCATGGTGAGTCAGGGCGCGGTACGGCTGGACGGTGAGGTCCAGTCTGGCGACCCGATGCAGGGGGTGGAGCGCGTCACCGCGGTGCGCCTGGTGCAAGTGGGTAAGAAGCGCTTCGGGCGTCTCGGCCCCGGCTAGGGGCTCGTTTTCGGCTGGGCTAGCGCACAACCCCGGCCAGGGATCGCTCGATGAGCGGAACCTGGCTGTCGCTAAGCTCCAGCCTCAGCTGGGCATCGATCTTGCCCTTTGGCAGCTCGACCCCCGCCGTTAGCTCGATCCGGAACTCCCCTGCGAGCCCATCGGGGTTGTTGGTGAAGGGCACGACCTCGACCTCGATGTGCTCGGCCGATGGGCCGCTTAGGCTCGCCTTGAGCAGCTGGATCCGTTGACCCGGCAGCAGGGCCTTCAAGCTGGCGGTCAGAAGCTTGGCCTCCCCGCGGCTTACGGCACCGAAGGATAGGTGCCGCGGATGCAGGACGATCGATTCCACGACCGAGGCGTAGACGTCGATGCTGAGACGCCCGGAGTCGCCCACCCCGTCGTCGCCCGAGTGGGAGAGCACGACCTCGCCTTGGAAGCCGCCCAGCGGCGTTTCCTCGTCCAGTCGAACGGTCAGGTTCCAGAAGGGAAGGGCGCCGCTGCTCACGTAGGCCAAGGATGCCTGCAGGCCATCGCTTGCTTCGACGACATCCAGCAGCTCCGCGAGGCTCTCGGGCATGCGCTGGAAGATCTGGATCGTCCTGCCCGCGCCGCCGTAGTAGGCCACCTCGCCCAAGTTGACGTTGCCCTGCTTAACCTCGAACAGCTTCTCAGCGAGTACGTGGAGCTCGAACATCAGAAAGGGCGTGAGTTCGGCGTCGGTGGCGAGGCGCATGACCGCCAGCTTGTCGCGATTGGGGGTCGTCTTGGTCGAGTCGAGCTCGACCACCATCTCGCCCACTTCGCCCGGCGGGATCGTCAACATGTGCTCGGTGCTGGTCGTAGCGCCCGCGATTGGGTCCCGCCCTTCGGCGAGCAGTCGAACCGAGGTCACTCGCGTGCAGGAACATGCGCCCAGGGCGCGCAGCAGCTTGACGGGCGCGGAGCCGGTGTTGGCCAGCCGGAAGGTCTTCCTCACGCGCTCCCCGTAGCGAATCGTGCCGAAGTCGTGGAAGTACGGCCGGCCCGGGTCGAAGGGGTCCAGGATCGTGAGCTCTCCTCCGAGTGGCCGCTCTGGACCCTCGACCAGCATCGCGAGCTGCGCAGCTGACATGGCGGTCCCCGCGGGCTGGGCACCCGCCGGGGTGGTGGCGGCGCTCGGGGTTTCGGGGGAACAGCCCACCAGCCCGGCGATGAGCCCGACGAGGAGGAGGGTGGGGAGGGCGGGACGCATGGGGTAGCCTGTGGGGGACGCGGAACCGGTTCCGGGTATCCCGGCTCAAGCCGGGACCCTGGGGCGACCGAATCCTCTCTTCGTGGGCTCCGCACGGCAACCCTTCCTTGGCCCCTTAGGGCCCCAGTCTGGATCCCAGCCAGGTTCGCTCTCAGGCGCCCTTGCCGGCTGCCTTGCCGCCCTGGCCAGCGAGCTACTCGGCGCCGCCCTCGGCTGGCCCCTGGAGGCCCGACTTGCCCTGGCCCTGGCCGTGGCCGCGGCGGTGGGGGGGCAGGAGCTCCTGGGGCATGCGCTGGAGCCCGGTCGCTACGGCAAGCGCGGGACCCCCGCTCTCGTTTTGGGATGTACCGGGGCCGTGCTGCTGCCCAGTCTGGCGCTGACCGGGCCCTACGGGGACTGGGTGGCTCAGCGACTCCCAGGCACGGACGGCAGCCTTGCCCTGATCCTGACCATGGTGGTCAGCGGACCGCTCACCGAGGAGCTCCTGCACCGCGGTCTGATCCAGCGGGGTCTCAGCCGCTACTGGGGCGCGGGACCGGCAACTCTGGTCTCGACCGCTGGGTTCACCGTCGTCCACGAGCTGGCCGGTGCGGGAGCCGGCCCCCATCACGTGGTCGCCGGCCTGCTGCTCGCGGCAGTGGCCGAGCGCAGCAAGGGCTGGTGGGCCCCCGCCCTGCTGCACGCGGCCGGCAACGCCGGCTGGCTCATGGCCGCGAGCTAGTCCTTCTTCTCGCCTTCCTGCACGTCGTCGTCTGCGGGATCGGCCACGCTCCCGCCGCCCCCGTAGCCGAGCGACTGCAGGGAGGCTGCATTGCCGCCGCTGCCCGCCGTCGGCTTCTCGGTGTTCCAGGCTTTGCGCTCGTCAAGGAAGGCGTGAAGACGCTTGGCCTGGGGATGCTCGGCCGCGTAGAGGTTGCTCAGCTCGAGCGGATCTTCGGCTAGGTGAAACAGCTCCGAGTTGGCCGGCTGCTCCTCGTGGAAGATGTACTTCCACACCCCGTCGGTGGCGCAGTAGAGATTGTCGTAGTTCTTGCCGAGCGCCTTGAGGGGCGGCGAGTGGCTGTCGTGCAGGTTGAGCGCGTCGGCGTAGGCGATGCGTGGCTTGGGCTCGGTTGCGCCCCGCGCCAGGGGCAGCATGCTGAGGCCTTCGATGCCCTCGGCCGGGGGGAAGTTCAGAGCCTCGAGCACCGTGGGCAGCACGTCGATCGTTCGCACTTGGTCGCCGATGACCGCGGGTGCTTCCCCGGGAACGTGCAGGATCATGGGCACATGCAGGCTCCAGTCGTAGAGCAGGCGGTGCTTGCCCCAATTGTGGCGTTCGAGGCCATCGAGCAAGCCTTGGCCATGGTCGGCGGTGATGACGATCACCGTGGAGTCGAGTTCCCCAATGTCCTCGAGGTGATCGACCATGCGACCGAGCAGCGTGTCGATGTAGGCGAGCTCGGGGTCGTACATGCGCTCGCGCCATTCGTGCTGCGCCTTGCCCTGGGTTCGCGTGCCTTCGGGCGGACATTCCACGCCCAGGGAGTCGAGGAAGTCCGCGGG
The DNA here is from genome assembly GCA_964459495.1 of uncultured Planctomycetaceae bacterium. Taxonomy (GTDB): domain Bacteria; phylum Planctomycetota; class UBA1135; order UBA1135; genus CAYWNK01. The sequence goes on along the minus strand of CAYWNK010000147.1, from coordinate 2,685 downwards.
CGGCACGATCGAAAAGTCGTGGGCATCGAACAGGTGCACCCACAGGGCCCAGGGCTGCTCGCTGCCCTCCGGTCCGATGAAGTCGATCGCGTCGTCGACGGTTTGATCGCCCGCGCGCTGGGTCACGGTCGCGCCGCCGCGGCCCCAGAAGGTCTTGTGGCTTTGCTGCTTCGCCAGGTTGAGTTGATCGACCTTGAGGACGCCGCTCTCGAAGCGGTCGAAACCCTGGTTCAGGTTGTAGGGCTCGGAAACGGGGTAGGCGCTGATCGAGGCCCCGGTGCGCCAGCCCTCCGCGCCCAGGATTTCGGGCATCGAGTTCACTTCATCCTTGAGACGGTGGCTCACCTCCTCGGAGTGGAACACGCGCATGCCGTGGTCGTAGTTGTTGAGCCCCGTCAGGATGGAGGAGTGGGACATCGGCGTGATGCCCGCGGTGGAAAGCGCGCGCTCGAAGCGCAGGCCGCCGCTCGCCAGCTTATCGATCACCGGGGTCCTGGCGGCTGCGTGTCCGTAGCAGCCGAGGCGGTCGGCGCGGGTCGTGTCTAGGGTGATGAGCAGCACATTAAGCGGCCGCGGTCCAGCCCCCGTTTCGCTGCTCGAGCTGCCGCAGGCGGCCAGGGAGCACAGGGCGGCAGATGCCAGCGCGAGGCGGGCGTAGGGGCGGGTCGGGGCGGTTGCCGGGATACTCATCGAAAGACGCGGGGTAGGGGATCAGCGCGGGCGGCGCATACCGTTCTGGGCACGCTGGAGTACGTGGGACTTGGCTTCAGGCTGAGGTGGAGCTTCGCCTTGGAGTGCCTGGATTGTCCAGGCGGCCTCCCGAAGATCCAAGCGGCGCCGGGACCCGACCTGCATGCCGCCGACCTTGCGACGGTAGACGATGAACCACAGCCATTCGTCTGCGCTGGGCTTGGTCAGGGTTGCGAGGTAAGCCTCGGCTGCGGGTGGCGGTGTTGGCGGGGTCCCCCAGCGATCGTGCGCTCCAAAGCGCAGCAGGTCGGTGCCGGCGGCGAGCAAGCGAACCTGGGGGGCGACGGACAACATGGCTTCATCCCACAGGTCCTGCACCGCTTCGGCGCTGGCGCTGGGGCGCGTTGCGAGCGTGCGCATCGCAGCGACCCGGGCCAGGGGGCTGGCGGCCTGGTCATAGGCTCGGGCACGCAGGTCCTCGTCGGTGTCGTGCGCGATCGACCAGGCGCATACAGCAAGGGCGAGGAGCGCGCAGCAGGCGAGATGGGGGACCCAGCTGCGCATCACAGGGATCCCTCACCAGCGCCCAGGACCATGGGCCAGACCTGGGCCAGGATCGGCGCATTGCACCACCAGGCCAGCAGGAGCACGGCCCACCACAGGCCTACGGGGAGGGCGCGCTTCCGCAGGCTGCGCGGATTGCAGAGTGCGGCGGCGGCACCCGCCAGGAGCAGCGGAACCACCGGCAAGCGAAAGCGCGACATCGACACCAGCATCGTGGTGGCGAAGAAGTACAGCAGGGTGCCAGCCACCAGCCAGCGGGCGGGTTGGCGTCGCAGGCCAGCGATGAGGCCTGCCCCGCCGAGTACCAGCAGCAGCACGACCTGCAGGCCCGATCCCCATGCCGCCGCCTTGCGTAGCGCCCCTGAGCCTAGGGGACCGGCGTAGTGCCCTAAGGCGAGGTGACGTGTGAAGAAGGTCGTGGGCACGAGCGCGTCGCTGAGCTTCTGCAGTCGGCTGCGCACCAGCCAGGCTGGGTGCTCGACCGCAAAGGCCAATCCGCGTCGCGTGTTTTCGGCCATGCGCTCGGGCAGCCAGGCGATCTCCTCGGCGCGCTCCCAGGGCTCGGCGCCATCCGGAGGGGCTGTGCCGAAGGCCCGCGGTGCAAGTGGCTCCATGCCGCGCCGCATGCGGGCCACGTCCAGGGGGATCAGGTCGAAGTTGCGGTAGGTGGCGTTGAGACCGTTGTAGGCGTTCTCTCCGAGGCTGGAGCCAAGCGGGATGAAGCGGCCATAGACCTCGAGGTTGCGCAGACCCCAGGGGGTGACGCACGCGGCCACGACCAGAGCGAACAGGCTCGCCCGGCGAATGCCATCGAACCAACCGGCGGGGTTCGAGCAGGCAAACAGGAGTGCCCAGACGGGCAGCAGGAAGGTGGCGGCTTCCTTCACCATCAGCGCGGCGGAAACGCAGAGGCCGCAGACGATCAGTCGCCGGGTCGCGCGGGCGGGATTGGATTCACCACAGACCGAGATGGCCTGGTAGAGCGCGGGCAGGAAGAGAGCTAGAAAGAGGGTCTCGTTCCAAAGCAGATGCGTAAAGGCTGCCAGCGGCAGGTAGAGGGCCCAGCCGGCGGTCGCGAGCACGGCGGGCACACGACCAAAGAGCCGCCAAGCGATCAGCCCGGTGGACAGGCCCGTCGAAGCGCTGGCTAGGATCTGCCCCACGCGCGCCGCGTCGAGCGCGCCCGTGCCAAAGCTCTCCAAGCAGGCGCGTAGGTAGGCCGGATAGCCCGGTGGCCAGAGGAAGCGAAAGGAGTCGGGGTAGAAGCCGAGCTGCTTCCACTGCACGGCTAGGTGCAGATAGCCAGCCTCATCGGACTGCAGCTCGGATTCGCCGGCGAGCAGCCAGAGCCCAAGGCGCAGGCCCAGGCCAAGCACGACCAGGGGCAGCAGCCAGCCCCAGGGTGTGGGGGGGGGCTCCCCAGCCGAGGAG
>CAYWNK010000146.1:0-15640 GCA_964459495.1 uncultured Planctomycetaceae bacterium | reverse complement strand
CCGCTCCGGAGCGGGCTTCGACGAAGGAAACCATGCGCCTATCCACCCTCGGACCCCTTGCGGTCCTCGCTCTCCTCGCCGGTCCTGGCTGTCGGCCCGCATCCCAAACCGGGACCGCGGCCGCAGAAGCCGAGCGCGCCAACATCCCGGCGCCGACCGACCCGCGGCGGATGGAGCGCGGCGAGGAAAATGAGGAGGAGCAGGCGGAGCAACGCCTGGAGCGGCAAGCCTGGCTGGACCTGATGCACCGCTCGGATCCGGAGGTCGACTGGCGCGAGGTCGAGGAGGCCAATCGGCGCGCCGAGCGGCTGCGCCGCAACGAGCTGCGCCGCTCCGGGGGGCTGGGCGCAGCCGGGGAACCCGGTTCGAACAACCCGCTGGGCGCCGCGCTGCCCTGGGAGGAAATCGGCAGTCGCAACCAGGCGGGGCATACCCGCTGCTGTGCGATCGGTGGGGACCAGGGCGGATGGCGCTATCTCTACCTTGGCTCCGCGGGCGGGGGCCTGTGGCGCAGTCCCCTTGGATCGGAAGACTGGGAGCCGCTTTCAGATTCGGTTTTTGGGGGGGTCGACGACGTCGTGGCGCTGGTGTCCCCCGCTGCGGGCGACCTCGACGTGCTCGTCATGCGCAGGGGCACGAACGTGCTGCGCTCCGACGACGGTGGGCTGACCTGGCTGACGCCGCCAGGCCTGGGCGGTCTGGCTGAGATCCGCCGGATCGTGACCTTGCCCGACGCCGAGCAGACCGTTTTGATCCTGGCCCGTGGCAACACCTCTGGCGGCACCAAGCTAGGCCTGTGGGCATCGACCGATCTGGGGGCGAGCTTCCAGGAGCGCTTTTCGTTTGCCGTCAATTGGAGCGGCGACGTCTGGGCGCCCCAGCTCGGTGCAGGCAACGACGTTTACGTGCTGGTGAACGGGCGCCTGCGCAAGTCCACGGACAAGGGCCAGACGTTCAACCTGTTGCACGCTGTGGCGACCTCGGGCAGCGAGGGCGCGCTTGTCGGCTCCGAGGCAGGCGGCCCGCACCTGTATCCGCTCCTTCGTCAGAACGGAGCCTGGCGCCTGTACGCGTCCACGGACGGCGGCCAGACCAGCGTGGACCGGGGGGAACTCAGTGGCTACTGGGGCGGGAATCACTCGATCATGGCCTTCCCCGACGATCCCCTCGCCCTGGTGTACGGCGGGGTGGATGGTCGCCGTTCCGTGGATGGGGGAGTGAGCTTCGACATCATCAATAGCTGGACGGCCTACTACGGCAACCCTGCGGAACGTCTGCACGCCGACCTGCGCGGCATGAACAGCTTCCCCGATCCCGACCAGCCAGGGCAGCACCTCGGCTTCATCCACACCGACGGCGGCACCTACCTGACCACCGATCACGGCCAGACGGTCGCAAACCAGTGCCTTGAGGGGCTCGGGGTCGGACAGTTCTACGACACCCTCACCTCCTCGTTGGATCCCCGCCTCGTCGTTGGTGGTACCCAGGACCAGGGCTACCAACGCGGCTACGTACAACCGCCCAGCGGGCCCGGGCCGTCCACGGACTTCGACCAGCTGATCAGCGGGGACTACGGGCATTTCAGCTCGACCAACGGCGACCACAAGAACGTCTATAGCACCTACCCCGGCTTTGTGCTGATCCAGCGCAACACCTCAGGTACCTCGCTGGATCTGGTCGACTTTCCGGCGGGAGCGGACAACCTGTGGCTGCCGCCTGTGGTTGCGGACCCGCTCGTGGAGGACACCTTCTATTTCCTCGGCGATCGGCTCTGGCGCTACGAGCGCAGCGGGGCGGATTGGAACCCGACCCTGCACTCAACCCAGAACTTCGCGGCGGGGGCCGGTTCGTTCCTGTCGGCGATGGCCTTCGCGCCGAGCGATGCAACCAAGGTCTACGCGGCAACGGATGCTGGCCGCCTGTGGCACTCCAGCGATGGAGGCGTGACATGGACCGAGTCGATCCAGGGTGGGCCGAGCTCCCACTTTTTCTACGGCAGCAGCCTGGTCATCGATCCCGCTGACTCCGATCACGCCTTCGTCGGGGGCGCTGGCTACTCGGGCGTCGGCGTGCGCGAAACCACCGATGGCGGGGGGACCTGGTCGGCCGCGGCGGCGGGACTGCCGAACACCTTGGCCTTTGAGTTGGCCTGGGCTGTGGACGGTTCGGACGACATCTATGCCGCCACGGAAGCGGGCGCCTGGGTACGCCGCGCCGCGACGGGCCAGTGGGAGAACGCCATGGGGCTGTCGGCCCCGAACACCACCTATTGGTCGGTGGAGGGGGTTGAGGCGACCGGCCGCATGCGCTTTGGAACCTACGGCCGCGGCATCTGGGACCTTGCAACGGTCACCGAAGGGGACGACCTGGGGCTGGCGATCTGCTCACCAGCCCACGTCAACTCGACGAACCTGCCCGCCGTCCTCTATGCGGGCGGTTCGACCATCGCGGCTTCGAACGACCTCACCCTGACCGCGGAACAGATGCCGCCCAACCAGTTCGGGTACTTCCTGGCCTCGCAGCAGGCTGGCTTGATCCAGAACCCGGGGGCGAGCCAGGGAGACCTATGCTTGACCGGCGATCTCGTGCGCTACGCGGCCAACATCCTGAACAGCGGAGCGGTGGGGAGCTTCCAGATGGACGTCGACCTGACGGGGATTCCCAGCACGCCGCCCACTGCGGTGGTGGCGGGGGAGACCTGGTACTTCCAGGCCTGGTTCCGTGACTTCAACTTCATCGCGACAAGCAATTTCACCGACGCGGTGTCGGTGACGTTCCATTGAGGCCGCCGACGGGGATTGGGGTCGCCAGCTAGCTGGCTGCCTCAGCCAATAGGGCTCGCGCGTAGACCGCCGCCAGTTCCTGGGAGGTGGCCCGAATCGTGAACCGATCCCTCACCAGCGACCGCCTGCGCTCGCGCTTGCCAGGGTCATCCCCGCGGATAGCTCGCTTGATGGCCTGGCCGATGGACCTTGGATCGGCGGGGTCGCAGTACTCGGCCAGGTCTCCGAAGTATTCCGACTCCCCGGAGCGATCGGATAGCACAAGAGGCGTCCCGCAGGCGGCCGCCTCCAGGGCGGAGATCGGTGCGCCTTCGCACCAGCTGGGCAGGACAAAGGCGGCGGCTCCCGCGTAGGCGGAGGCGAGCAAGGGGCTCTCCGCATCGATTCTGCCGGCGAAGAGCGTACGACGGTTGGCGAGCTGGCGGACGATCTGCTCGTATTCCGGCACAAGACACTCGCCGACCAGGGCGAGCTGGAGGCGCGAGTAGCGCAGGGCATGGGCCAGCAGCGCCTGGTTCTTGCGGTGTTCGATGCGCCCGACGCAGAGGACGTAACGGCCAAGACCGTGCTTCTCAGCGAAGGCGCGCGGGTCGGGGGCGTCGAACGCGGCAACCTCGATGCCGTTGTGGACGAGATGGGCGCTGCGGGCATCGGCGCCGATGCCCGCCAGGCTCTCCTGTTCGTGGGCGCTGAGACAGATCAGATGGTCTGCGGCCTCCACCATACGTCGGACCTGTCCGTGGAACTCGGTGGTGAAGCTGTTCGCGGTTCGGCGCTCGGGTACCGGCATGTGGGCGCGCCGCTTGATGACACGGGTCAGGCGCCGGTGGGTTCCGGGGAGCCCGCAAACCTCGAGTAGGATTGGCCACGACCATTCCCACTCGCCGTGGTCCATGAAGATGGGCGAGAAGAAGACGGGGGCGCCATAACGGGCGAGCCTGTCGAGCCGCTCGAGGGATTCGTCCGCCGGCCAAACATTGAAGGCGTGGACGATGTCATAGGGCCCTGCGGGCGCTTCGCCGCTGGACCAAAGATCCACCTGGTGCCCCATGTCGCGCAGCGCCTGGGCGGTGCGGCGCACGCGTACGGACGGACCTCCGCGCTGCTTGCCCTCAGACTCTCCGATGCTAAGCAGGACTTTCCAGCAGGGGGCTTTGGCAGTCACCTGGACGGGGCGTTCGGGGGCGAGCAGCTCCTCGAAGAGGGCGGCGTGGCCCTCGGCCCAGGCGTCCCACGAGTAGGGCGCGGCAGCTTGCGCTGGATTGGCCTTCGACTCGGCGAGCTCCGTCAAGAGCGCGCGCAGGGCCTGCTTGTCCCCCACGGGAAAGGGGAGGTGGGGGAGCTCGGACATGAAGCCCACATCGCCGGAGATGACGGGTGTTCCGCAGGCGATGGCCTCGAGGGCCGGCATGGGGCCACCTTCGTAGTAGGCGGGGACCAGCAGGTAGTCGAGGGAGCGATAGAAGGCCGGCAGCTCGGCGTCAGGGATCTTGCTGGTCGGACCGGGCCAGCCCTCACCGGCGAAGGCCCATTCGATTCCCGGCACATTCAGCACCGCTTCCACTAGGTCCGCGCCCTTGCGTCCGGTGTGGTAGTTGCGACCGACGACGCCAACCCTGAGCTTGGGCCCAAAGCGGTCCAAGTCGACCCCGGGCACGATCAGCCGGACATCGCCGGCGCCGTCTGCCTTGAGGGCGTGCACGTAGCGTTTGGCCATGCATACGCTCACGTCCATCCGCCGGGCGACGTGGAAGAAGCGCTGCTTCGCTGCATCGTCGCGTTCCTCGACGTGGGTGAAGTAGGCGGCCTGCAGCGGGGACTGGCGCTGACGCCAGGCGCTGTAGTTCATGTAATAGTGCAGTCGCGCCCGCGAGTCGGGCGCGGTGTCGACATCGACGTCGGGCAGGCGGCTTTCGATCTCCCGCGCCATGCGCTCAAGAATCCAGCCCTGATCGGCGATGACGATCCGAACGCGTGCAGGTCGGCCAGCCATGGATCGGCGAGCTACTTGGTCGCCACGACACGCATGTCTCGACCCGCGTGATGGGTGTGGGCCCGGTGATCTCCACGAACCTTGCGGAACCCGCACTCGCTGAGGGCGGTCTGCATCTCCTTCAGGGTCCACACGTAGCGGTGGGTCTCAAAGTCGATGCGATCCCACTGGTTGCCGTAGAACTGGGTGCGCGCCAACTCGCGCTTGCTCCGCTTTGGATGAAAAAGCCAAAGCACGCACTTTCGAAAGTCGGGCGTTTCGATCACCAGCTGGCCGCCTGGCTGGAGGACTTCGTACCAGTGCCGGAGGATGTCGATCGCCTCCCAGCGAGGGAAGTGCTCGATCACGTGGGCGCAGAAGATCTCCTCAACCGACGCGTCCGGAAGGTCTAGGGACCGGATGTCCTGGTAGGCCTCGGCGATGCAGCCGTCCCGGGAGCTGTCGACCGAGTCTGGATCCGCGGGGTAGAGATCGACGTTGACGAAGTCGTGCCAGCGCATGCCGCCGCATCCCAGATGCAGCTTCACGGGGCGGTCCGGGTTGGACCTGAGGAACTCGGGCAGCGATGGGCCCGGGCCGGTGGGGACATCCGAAAAGCCCCCTACGCCGGACGCTGCCCCGCCAGGGCCGCTTTGGGGGGGCGCCCCTTGGTTCGACTTCCCGGCCCCGGTGGGGGCACTCTCTTGCGCCCGTTCTGGACGCAGGCTGGCCTCAGATTCCTGGGGCAATGGAGTGGCCTGTTTCGCGCAGCACGGCCTCGCGGCGGGCGAGCTGCATGTCGGAGTCCACCATCATCTTGGCCAGAGAACGGACATCGTGCTCGGGCTCCCAATTGAGGGCCGTGCGGGCGCGGGTGTTGTCCCCCTCGAGATGGTCGACCTCTGCCGGTCGGAAGTAGCGCGGATCGATGGTGACGTATTCCTTCCAATCCAGGTCGACCTGCTCGAAGACCAGCTCGAGGAAGGTGCGGATGGAAATGCTCTCCCCGGTGGCGACGACATAGTCGCCGGGGTGGTCGCCCTGCAGCATGGCCCACATGGCCTGCACATAGTCCCCGGCGTAGCCCCAGTCGCGCTTGGCGTCGAGGTTGCCCAGGGCCAGCGATTCTTGCAGGCCGAGCTTGATGCGGGTGGCGGCCCTGGTGATCTTGCGCGTCACGAAGTTCTCGCCGCGACGGGGGCTCTCGTGGTTGAACAGGATGCCGTTGCTCGCGAAGAGTCCATAGCTCTCGCGGTAGTTGATCACCTGATAGTGAGCGTAGACCTTGGCGCAGGCGTAGGGGCTGCGGGGCTGGAAGCGAGTGCGTTCGTCCTGGCGCGGGGGCGCGGATCCGAACATCTCGGAGCTGCCGGCCTGGTAGAAGCGAATGGGCTTGCCATTGTGCTTCTGGTAGCTACGAATCGCTTCCAGTAGGCGGATGACGCCGACCCCGGTCACGTCCACGGTGTACTCGGGCTGATCGAAGCTCACTCGGACGTGGCTTTGGGCGCCGAGGTTGTAGATCTCGTCGGGCCGCACCTCATCGAGGAGATTGCGCAGGGCGCCGGCGTCCGAGAGGTCGCCGTAGTGCAGATGGAAATCCTCCGATGCCTCGGAGCCCATGTGCAGGTGATCGATGCGCTGGGTGTTGAAGAGGCTCGAGCGGCGAACGACGCCGTGAACCTCGTAGCCCTTGGCGAGCAGAAACTCGGAGAGGTAGCTGCCGTCCTGGCCTGTGACGCCAGTGACGAGGGCGATTTTTCGCGTTGTCGTGCTCATTCGGTTGCTTGTCCAGCCCTTGGGCCAGCGGGATCTCCAATGGGGAATTCTACCCGGTGGCGGAGTCCGGGATCCACTCTGCAAGGAAGCTTGCGGTGGCTTCCAAACCCAAGTTTGGGCGCCATCCGGTCGCGGTGGTGATGGCGCTTGGATCGCCCACCAGGGTGCTGAATCCAGGCTGCGCGAACGTAACCTCGCGCTGGTGGCCAAGAACTCCAAGCAGCGCGTGAATCAGCTCGGAGACCCGCGTCGCCCTGCCGGTGCAGAGGTTGAACAAGGAGCCGCTGGTCAGATCAGCGCTCAGTAGGACGCTGTAGGCCCGGCAAGCGTCCCGGATATCGAGGAAATCACGGGCGGCATCCTGGCCGCGCATCGCCAGGGGGCCATCGCTGGTTCGGAGCCTCTCCAGCAGGTCCGGGATCAGCAGGCCAGGTGCCATTCCGGGACCGATCTGGTTGAAGGGGCGCAGCAGCACGATCTCAAGCTCCCGGGCGTGCTCGAGCGCACACGCTTCGATCTGCAGCTTGCTCAGCGCATAGGGGTGTTGGTTCGTCGTCGGGTCCGACTCGCGCCTGGGGGCCGTGCCGGGCCCGTAGACGTGGCCGCTCGAAGTGACCAGGACCCGCGAACCTGGCGAGTGGGCTGCCAGATGGCCCAGCAACCTTTGAACCATGCGGAGGTTGTTGGCGGCGCCGCTGCCCTGGGCGACCAGGGCGGGCCGGGACTCCGCGGCCAAAACCAGGACGGCGTTCAATCCAGCGGGCGGTGCTGGGAGGGGCTCGGATGCCAGCAGATCGACGGTGCGATCGAGAGCGCCCGGGCCAGGGGCTGGCCAAGTGCGGCCCCAGCCATGCACTTCGTGGCCTTCTGCGCTCAGGTGTGCCGCCAGATTTCGGCCGACGAACCCGGTGGCTCCAACGATGAGGACCTTCATGAAGGGGGCTTGCGGCCATGTCGCCACCTTCGAGACCGTGGCATCCGAGCCCATAGGGGTCAAGTTCAGCGGGGTGAAAGCGGCCGCTCCCGCATCCTCCGGTCGGCCTGGTTCCGGAATCGACCAAGCGCTAGGCTGCCCCGCATGGCTCGGATCTCCCTGTTTCATCCCGCTTTTCAAACGCCCGGTGGAGCGGAGCTGCTCTGCCTGCGCCAGGCTCAGGTCGTGGCGCAGGAGGGACATCGGACCGATCTGGTCACGATGAAGTACGACCCCGAGATCTGGGGACCGAAGCTCGATGGAATGCGCGTGCGTGTCGCCAAGTACCGCGGCAACACCGATGCCTTCGTGTTTTACAGCAAGAGGCTCAAGCAGCAGATGCGCGGGCGCCGGGCGTGCAAGTTCATGCGCCGCTCCGACGTCGCGGTGGCGCACAACTACCCGTGCAACACCATGCTCGGCCAGGCGGTGCGACCCAAGCGCAGGGTTTGGCAATGCAACGAGCCGCCCCGGCGTCTACATGCGCGCTTGGCCAACCCGCGTCTGACCGGGCATGCGGAAGCGTTCGAGGGCGAGCCCACGGACCTGGTGACCGGCCTCTGGCAGGTGGCGATCGCCGATCAGGATCGCTACTACGGCAGCGAGAAGCGCGAAGCGCGTCTGGCCCACTACGACATCGAGATGACCCAGCAGCTCGACTACGTCTACGCGATCTCCGAGTTCAGCCGGGACAATGTCAAGGCGATCTACGGCCGCTGCGGCGACGAGGTCGTGTATCCCATCGTCGAGTTCCCAGAGCCGGTGACCCGAAGGTCAGGGCGCGACCGAGCGGATGGGCTGCACGTGCTGATCCACACGCGCCTGGAGATGCACAAGAACGTCGACGCGGCGATCCGGGGCTTTGCGGCTTTCCATCGTTCCCAGCCCAATGCGCACCTGCACATCGTCGGCAACGGACCGCTGCGGGAAGACCTCGAGGCGATCGCGGCGCAGGCTCTGCCCCCGGAGGCCTACCGGTTCCACGGCTACCTGCCCCAGGCCGAGCTGGATGAGGTCTATGCCCGCTGCACGGTCTTCGTGCTGCTGACCCTCGATGAACCCTTTGGGCTGGTGTATCCCGAGGCGGCGGCCAGGGGCCTGCTCCTGATCGGCTCGGACCACGGCGGGCCGCTCGAGATCATCGATGACGGCCAGCTGGGGCATTGCGTGGATCCATTCGCGGCTGAGGCGCTCGTAGCCGCCCTTGAGGAGTGCAGCGCCTACAGCGACGAGGAGCTCGATCGCCGGAGGGAGAAAGCCGACCTGGCCTGCCGCTCACGCTACTCCCGAGAGGCGGTCTTGCCCTTGCTTCTGGATGCCTGGTTGAAGCACGAGGGCTAGCTTCCGGCGGGGGCGAGGCCCGTTTCAAGGAACTGGAGTAGGAGTCCCCATAGGGGAGGCTCAAGTGGCTGAGGGACTCTTCCGATGGACAGCCAGAAGCGTCCCCCTAGTTCCTGAACCCTATGTCCAGAACCGTCCTTCTGGTTGTCATTGCGGGCCTCATCAGCGCCCTGCTGTTCCTTCCCCGTCCCGATGGAGTGCGCCTTGCGGCCACCCAGGTCGGTAGTCTGCTGCTGGAGCCCGCGAGCCCGGGGCTCTACGAAGCCGCGAAGGATGGATCTGAATCGGCGGAAGTGGAGTCGGTTGGTCGCCTATGGGACGTCCTACGCGAAAGCTCCGCCGCCGAGGCTGGGGCCGACGGGAACTGGACCCTGCGCGTGCGCGGCTATCGGATGGACCTCTCCCGGACCTCCTGGAAGGACTCAAGGCTGCACGCAAGGATGCTGGAATCGGTGGGCCGCAGCCTGCGGGCGATCGGCGCCGCGGAGGGCGTCGAGGTCCAGCTCGAACAGCGCACCCGGGCCGACTTCGAAGGGGCGGTCCTGTTCTGCTGCATGCTCGAGGACTCCCTGCTGCTCGAGGTCCAGCTGCCCGACGGCAGCGCGCTGCACGCGAAGCGCCCCTGGCGTCCGGCGGGCCCTGTTTCAGTGCTGCCCTCCCTGCTGGCGATCGGTGTCGCTCTGCTCTTTCGCAAGCCCCTTCTGGCCCTGGGCCTGGGAGCCCTTCTGGGGGCCGTTCTCGAACGTGCCGCGCACGGCAAGAGCTGGCTAGAGAGCGCCGTTCAGGGGCCGCTGCACCTCGTGCAGCACCACGCCTGGGAAGAATTCCAGGACCCCACGAGACGCGAGATCCTGATCTTCCTCGTCGCCATCCTCGCCATGGTCGGGGTGGTCAGCGCCGCTGGCGGACTGCAGGGGCTCGCCCGATCCCTGGCGCGGGTGGCCGGCAACGCGCGGCGCAGCCAATGCGCGACGTTCGGGCTTGGGCTGCTTGTGTTCTTTGACCACTGCGCCAACGCCATGTTGGTCGGGACGACGATGCGTCCTCTGACCGATCGCTTCCGCGTGTCGCGGGAGAAGCTCGCTTACCTGGTCGACTCGACGGCCGCGCCCGTGGCAGGTCTCTCGGTGTTCTCGACGTGGATCGCGTTCGAGGTCTCGGCATTCAGCCCGCAGCTGCCCGAGGCCGGGATGGCCGCATCCCAGGGCTATGAGGTCTTCCTGCAAACGCTGCCCTATCGCTTCTACAGCCTGTTCACCCTCGGGCTCGTTGCGCTCGTGGTCTTCACCGGCCGCGACTTCGGCCCGATGCTGCGCGCGGAACGCCGGGCGCGCGCGGGCCAGGTGACGACACCTGGCTTCAAGGACACCGTTCTCGATGGCACCCAAGCGGAGCCTGAGGCTGGGCCCGATGCCGGCCTTGTCGTAGAGGGGCGCGCTTCCACGGCGGTGGTCCCCCTGGCTGTCTTTGTGCTGACGACCATGATGGCCGCTTGGGTGAGAGGGACCGGCTTGGGCCCGCGGAGCGGAGAGGCGGCTGGCTTGCTGAACACGGTGCTGGTGGGGAGCGGGACCACTGCCCTAGTGGTGGGCGCAAGCGCTGGGCTCACCGCCGCGCTTGTCTTGGGCAGCCTGCGCGGGCTTGGGCTCGGGGTCCTGGCGTCGGGCGTGCAAGGGGTACGCACGGCCTTGCCTGCGCTCGCTCTGCTCGCCTGCGCCTGGCTGCTGGGGGCGGTTTGCTACGAGCTCGGAACCGCCGCCTACCTGTCGGTCATCCTGCAGGATTCCCTCAATCCGCTGCTGCTGCCGATTCTGCTGTTCGCCGTGGCGGGGGCTATCGCCCTGTCCACCGGATCTTCGTGGGGGACGATGACGATTCTGCTCCCGCTCGTCGTAGGCCTCGCCTACGACCTTGGCCAGAGCACGCCCATCGGCGGAACAGGAATGGTCGTTGTCTGCATCGCCTCGATTTTGGAGGGAGCGATCTTCGGTGACCACTGCTCCCCGATCTCGGACACGACAGTGCTCTCGTCGATGGCGGCTGGCTCTGGCCACCTGGAGCACGTGCGGACCCAGGCGCCCTATGCGCTGCTCGCCATGGGGACGGCGATCCTCTGCGGCTACTTCCCGGCGGTGATCGCGGGTCTCTCGCCCTGGTGGAGCCTGCTCTTGGGCATGGTCGTGATGGCGGCCGTGTTCCGCTTCTATAGCAAGCGCGTCGACCAGGACGAATCCGGGGAACGGGGCGAAAAGGGCGCTGCCGATGGCGGGCCCGCTGGCCTGGACCAGCTGGCTGCCTAGGCGGCGCCAGACCGGGCTAGTTCCCGGGCTCGCTGTCCTCTTCGATGCGTTCGCAGCGCGTGCTGTCCCCGGGCTCGTGGGCGATCATGACGGTGGCCGGGCCCGTTTCGGGGAGCTCGAACTCGAGGGTGAACCCTTGGAGTTCGGCGAGCCGGAAGCTCGTGCCATCGAGAGGGTCGAGCTTCATCAAGGGGCTACCGTTTTGGCTCACCCGCAGCTCATCGCCTACGCGCGAGATCGTCAAGGTGATGGCCTCGCTGGCCGCGTAGCTGCCGACCAGGCGATCGAGGAACTCGGGGTCCCGTAGGGAGGCGTCGGGCTGGCGCTCGAACACGATGGGGTCGATCGAGGGTTCTGCAGCGATCTCCAGGGATTCGATGCGGCCGGTGACGTCGGTGCGGAACTGCATTGCCATGCCTTGGAGTGGATCGGGCACGCCGTCACCGTCGGCCTGAAAGACCTCATAGTGCCAGTGGATCATGGGCCAGGGGCCGTCGCCGATGTCGCCGGTAAGCCCTGTGCCCTCAGCGGCCAGCGCCACGGACACCGTCCCGTAGGCGGCGTGGTGATAGGTGCCCGCGTAGTCGGCAAGCGGGTGCGCGGGCGTCGTATCTAGGACGCGCTGGCCGGCGGGGTCTTCATCTTCAGAGTCCTCCCCGTCTTTGGCATCCCCGTCCTCATCCTCGTCCCCATCGGAGCCGGGGGCCGCAAGCCAATCCTCGATCTCCAACTCCAGCACGTGGTCGGCGATCGTCAGCGCCACCAGGTTGGGCAGGCCCGTGGAGTTGCGATTGGCGAGCACGACGATGCCTAGGCCGTCTAGGGGATAGAGGCCGACCATGGCTGAAAAGCCGTTGATGTTGCCGCCGTGCTGCACGTAGTAGTGGCCCTTGTGCGCCTGCAGGAACCAGCCGAGGCCGTAGCCGACAGTGACCTCATCCGTACGCGAGGGGTAGGCGCCGATTGAACTGTGGCTCGTCATCAGATGCTGCACTTGGCTCTTGCCGAGCAGCTCTTCACCTTCGAATTCACCGCCGGCTAGCAGGAGCTGGAGCCAGCGGGTCATCTCGTTCGCGCTGGAGCGAATCGAGCCCGCAGGGCCCATCGCGGTGATGGGGTAGTAGTCTTCGAGCTCGACGGTGGCCAAGTGATCACCGCCGGCGGCGGACCCACCTTCGGGCTCCCCCGCAGGGTTGTAGGGCAGCGCGCTCCCGGTGGCGGCGGCGCCGTCCGCATCTTGGGGAACCTCGAAGTTGGTGCGCCCCATGCCGAGTGGGGCCAGCACGCTTTCGGTCAGCGACTCCTCCCAGCTCTTACCGGTGATGGCCTCGACGACCATGCCCGCGGTCATGTACATGAAGTTCTGGTACTGGAAGCGCTCGCCAAGGCGCGCGTTGGGCTCCAGGAACTCCATGGCACCGAGCAGCTCGGGGCGCGTGGCATCGGTCGACAGGTACCAAGCGAAATCGTGGCGCGGCAGGCCCGAACGGTGAATCAGCAGGTCTTGGACCGTGATGTGATCCGTGGCGTACTCGTCGTGCAGGTCAAAGCCAGGCAGCACGTCCTTGACCAGCGTGTCCCAGTCGAGCTTGCCCTGTTCGACGAGCTGGGCGACCGCAAATGCGGTGAACGCCTTGGTAGACGAGCCGATCGAGTACAGCGTGTCCCCGTCAGCCGGTACTTTCCCTTCGACGTCGCGGAAACCGAATCCGTCGGCCAGCAAAACCTCGCCCTTGTAGACGACGGCGACGCCGAGCGAAGGGACGTTATGGTCGGCCAGGGCCTGCTCGATCAGGGGGAAGACGGCGGCCAGCCGCTCCTTGGCTCCCTTGGCCGCAAGACCTGCGCGCTGGCAGGAGAAGGGGAACTCCGCCCCTCCCTGCAGGAAGGTGCCGGATAGGCTCGCCTGATCCAGCGAGCCATCGAAGGTGGGGTCGCCGGGGACTTCTTGGATGCGGAAAGTCGCTTGGTCGCCCTCAAGGCCAATGGCCGTCAGAGGCAGGTCGGTGGCGCCCTGGGCAGGGATCGAGATGTCGCCCGACCACTCGCCGCTGGGGAGTCGTTCAAAATCGAGGTCGAACTCGAGGGCCTGGCCGGGGATCTCGATCGAGCCTTCCCAGGAGCCGCTGAGGTCGGCGACTTCGGCCGGAGCTTCCACAGCGGTTGGATCCTGGGTGCCAATCCCCAGGGGAGCAGAGACGGTCAGGCAGGCAAGCAGCAGCGGTTGGATCATGAGTGGGGCCAGGGGGTGGAGGGAGGAGCACTCCCACCCTACGCAGCCCACTCGAGTTCATTTTGCGCCGGCCGTCCGGGGCGTGGCCCGCCTACTTCTCTCTCTTGCCCTTCTTCGGTTTGGCGGGGGCCGCCTTTGGATCAGCCTTGGCCTTGGCGGGTTTGGGCTTGGCCTTGCCTGAGTCCTTCTTGTCCGCCCCGGACTCGGCCTTCTTCGAGGCCTCCTTGTCCTTCTTCTCGCCCTCGGTGTAGGACTCGCTGCGGTAGTCGGTTTGCCAGAAGCCTTTGCCCTTGAAGAGCAGGGCGCCGCCCATGCCGATGAGGCGCTCGAGCTTGAGCTTCCCGCACTCGGGGCACTTGCGCTTCGGCTTCTCGGACATGGACTGGAACAGCTCCATCTCGTGCCCGCAGTCCTTGCAGCGATAGTCGTACGTCGGCATCGCTAGCTCGCGGACTCCGCCTCGGCCTCGCCGGCCTCGGTTTCCTGGCCTTCCGCGACCTCATCTGCGGTCCCTTCCTCCGCCGGCGGAGCAGGAGCCACGGAGACGCGGACCTGTGCGTGGCGCAGCACATCGTCGGGGCGCCGGTAGCCTGGGCGAACCACGTCGACGATCAAGCCCGCCGGCTCTTGCTCGACCGTGGCCACGGCCTGGTGCACGCTCGGATCGAATTCGCCGTCGGCTGGGATTTTGGCGACGCCCTTGCCCTCGAGGACCTTCCAAAGCTGGTCCCGGGTCATTTGCACCCCGGTCAGCAGTGCCTTGGCGTCGGCGCTTTCGCAGGGGGACTGCAGGGCCATATCGAGGAACTCGAGCACTCCGATCACATCGGTCAGAATGGCACCGGTGCCGCGCTGCACGGCCAAGTTCATGTCGGCCAGGTTGCGACGGCGCAGGTTCTGGAAGTCCGCCTGGGCGCGCTTCCACTTGTCCTCGTACTCATCGCGCTCCGCCTGGGCCTGCTCCAGTGGGTCCACCGGCGCCTCTTCGACGATCTCCGCCTCGGGCAACTCATCCTCCGCCAGCTCAGCCTGGCTCGGGGGATTGAGCTCTGCGTCGTCTTGGGGCTCGTTGCTTTCCTTGTTGGGATCGGCCATGTTGCGAATGGGTGGTGCTGGTCGAACGGGATGGGTTTGAGCAGCTGGGCTCAGGAGCTGAAGTGATCTGCGATGCGCTCGAAGAAGGACTTGGAGCCCTTGCCCTCGTCTTCGATGTTGCCGAACTCCTTGAGGAGTTCCTTCTGGCGGTCGGTGAGCTTGGTGGGAACCTGCACGAAAACGCGCACCAGCTGATCGCCGCGACCGCGCCCCTCCATCCGAGGTAGGCCTTGACCGCGCAGGCGGAAGACCTTGCCGCTCTGGGTGCCCGCGGGCACGCTCATCTCGACCTTGCCGCGCAGGGTGGGAATCTCCACCTTGTCACCGAGGGCAAGCTGGGCAAAGGAGAACGGGACCTCGGTGAGCACGTCAGGGCCCGAGCGCTGGAACACGTTGTGCTCCTTCTCGCGGACGACCACGTAGAGGTCGCCGCGCTGTCCGCCGGCGGGGCCCGCGTCCCCTTGGCCGGTGACGCGCAGGCGCACGCCCTCTTCAATGCCGGGCGGAATCGCGACCTCGACGTCGGCCTCTTTGCGAACGCCGCCGCCACCATCGCAGTTGCCGCACGGGGACTCGAGGGACTCGCCCGCACCACGACAGGTGGGGCAGGGCTGGGCCATCGTGAAGAAACCGGCCTTCTGAGCGACCTGGCCCCGGCCCCCGCAGGTGCCACAGGTCTTCTTACCGGTCCCGGGCTTGGCGCCGCTGCCGCTGCAGGTGCCGCAGTGCTCGACGCGCCCGATGGACAGCGTCTTGGTGACGCCTGCGTCGAGCTCTTCCAGGGTGAGGTCGAGCACCACTTTCAGGTCGCGTCCGCGTCCGGGGCCGCTGCGCCGGCGCCCGCCGCCGCCGCCACCGCCGAAGATGTCGCCGAACGCGCTGAAGATGTCCTCCATGTTGGTGAAGGAGCCTCCGGAATACTGGCCACCAGGACCAAAGGCCTGGTGTCCGAAGCGGTCGTACTGGGCACGCTTTTCAGCGTCGCCGATGACGTCGTAGGCCTCAGCGGCCTCCTTGAAGCTCTGCTCGGCAGAGGAATCACCCTGGTTGCGGTCAGGGTGGTACTTCATGGCCAGCTTGCGGTAGGCCTTCTTGACGGTGGTCTCGTCCGCGTCCTTGGGGACTCCCAGAACCTCGTAGTAGTCGCGCTTGTCGCTCATGGTG
>CAYWNK010000145.1:0-15658 GCA_964459495.1 uncultured Planctomycetaceae bacterium | reverse complement strand
CCCGCGTCCCCCGCGTCACCCTCGTCACCCTCTATCTCATCGACGAACTCGGCGACACCCTTGACTCTACCGGACCACCCAACCGTCAAGGACTGGCTCATTCGCTCCAGTCCGGCTGAGTCACAGACAAGGCTCCTCGAACTCCAAGTTCAGTGGGCGGACGAGGAACCAATCCAAGAATCCGTTCCGATTCAAATCACTTCTCCAGCTCTCCAAGCACCCCTGAATCTGCAAACAGACGCAAACGGAAGGGCACCAGCCTTGCTGAACTTGGGAACCTATGAGATCTCCACGCTCGGAAGCACGATCCAGCACATTGTGTACCCCATGGGCCTGCCACCAAGCGATACAGGAAAAGTGTGCATAGTTGGAGATTCGGACGAGATGACCTATTTCATCACGGCATTCCCCTATTCAGCCGATCGGCTAGCGGAACACTCAGAGGCACAGTTTGAGAGTGCTAGCGCGCAAACCCCTCGACCCGTTGCGCTTCGCTGCAACCTGCTCAAGGCCTTGGCTGGTCAGGTCATCGACACAGATGGCAGATCGATCGCATCGGCGCAACTGCACCTGTGGACCGGCGACCAGGTCATTGGCGAGGTTGCCGCGGTGACCTCTCTCAACGGACGCTTCTACACCCCGCGGGTCCAACATGGTGCCTGGTATTCGATCGCCGCACCCGGCTACGCATCGTCCACTCCTGTCGAGGTCCAGGAAAGCAGCCCTCTCACAATCGTCCTTAGGGCAGCAAAGAAGAGCTATCGATGCCAAGTGCTGTCTCCCCTGGGCTTCCCCCTTCAGGACGCCGCCGTCCATGTCACGCCGGGGGGATTCCACAACCGAGGATTCCTAACCCGCACCGGCCCCGATGGGATCTTTAGCTGGCCAGCCGGCGGCGGGGCCTCCTGCCGCCTCGCCATTCAATACCCAGGGCTAGCCCCAGAGCGCACCAGGGCATTCCCCCGCTCGGGAGACCGACTCTACATGAAAATCCACATGGCCTATGGAGGGACCCTGGCCGGCACCGTTGTCGATCAAGAGGGCCGTGGGCTTGCGGGTGTGATTGTATCCCGACCATCGTCCGGTCCGTGGACGAACGAAACGCAGACAAGCGATGAGTCCGGCAGATACTGGCTTCAAGACCTTCCCCATGGCAGCAATGAAATCCGGCTGAGCCTTGGAGAATCGGAAGCGCAACTCAGCGTGGAAGTCCATCCCGGCAACCTCCACCACAAAGAGCGAACCACGCTTTCCGTCGACAAGGCGAAAACCGAGTAGGCCGACCCCAAAGGGCGGTTCTATCCGGGGAAGAGTTCGGCCGAATGCTGTACTGTAGGCGCAGCAGGATTTTGTGAGTTGGCTCCGTGGACCGGTAGAGAACTGGCCCCGAGGTGAGCAACAGAACCGGGGAGACAGAATTCATCGAAACGGATCTCTTGAGAGACCGCCTTCTGAAGGCGAGTACCGCCTACCAGCGCGTGTTCTACGTCACGCTGCTCGTGGGTGCCGTAAGCCTCTACTTCCTGTACGACGCTTTTGGGTTTGAGATCCCCTTGGGGCAACAGTCGACGGCCCAAACCGAGGTGATGGAGCACCTGGAGACGCTCGAACCGCTGCTACGGCTGAGCGAACAGATCAACGACAACCCAGAACCAGTGAACGCGTACCGCGCTTTCCTGGCGCCCTTCTCATCGCTTGAGAACGAGGTCTCCATTGCGGTGTCAGACGCCTCCACGAGTTCCCTCAAATGGAAAGCGCTGGACAAGTCGGAGCTCAGCTTGGCGCGTGACTTCCACCTTTCGCTGGCCACCTATGAAGTCGAGTTGGATCTGAACTCCCCTGGCTCGGACCTTCGAAACTTGCCGGTATTCAACCTCGCTACATTCGACGAGACCTACGTTCATCAATCGAACCTGGCGGGAATCCAAGATGTCCTCGAGGCCTGTCGGAGCGTCGTATCCACGCTGCAGCCCGACTCTCTCGCCCTGGACATTCCTGAGATACCGAAGGACTTTACTTTTCGAGGATTCGTCGGCAAGAGAACCGAGGACAGTCAGCTAACCCGGATGTTGGATGAGATTCCAAGCCGAAAAACAGTGCTGGCGTCGGTCAATGCCCTCGAGCAATTTGCCGCTGACAACGGGCTCGTGAATCCCGTCGACACCCCCGAGAAGATCGCCCTGCACGTTACGGGGCGCAGCCTTGCCGTCATGCGCAAAACGGAGCGGGTGAGGGTCTCGTTCCTCCCTACGGAAGTGGAGAAGGCAGTCCTGGTCGTCCTGCTTCCGCTTTCCTGCACGGCATTCCTGCACATGCTGCTGGCCCATCAACGCCGCAAGGACAGCCTGAGAGAACGTTTGAAAGAACGGCATCCCGACGAAGCGTTGGCGGACCTCGATCATCCCTGGTTGGTCAGCCTGATCGAAGGCTCCGGTGGCGTCTGGTGGGTGAATCGCGCGGTGCTGACGTCCGTGTTTGCCCTGGGCTTAATGCTCCCGCTCGTTGCGCAGGCAGCCGCGGCTGCGCTCTTGCTGCAGAGTGCAGGCCAGGGCGGTTTCATCCAGTTCCTTGCCGGAGTCGAGTGCCTCGCGCTCGCTGCCTCGATTCCCGCAGCCCTGTTGATCGGATGGACCCTGATCCGCGAATGGCGCGGCGAGACCCGCCCCTTGGATCCCGAGCCTTCGGCGGATCCCGCGAGAACTGTGGTTGCCGGCCTTGCTGGGCCGGTGGCCGAGGAAGATCCCTACGTAGGGATGCCCAGAAGCTCGGTTTTCCACACTCGAGGCTGTGCCCGGCTGGAGTTGTCGCGGGCTACCGTGACTTGGAAGTCGCGGCCGAGTGCCTTGCTCGCCCGCCGACCATGCCGGATCTGCGAGCCGTAAGTCCGAAGCGATCGCTACCCACCCGTTTCCGCAGGCCGCTCCCGGCCCTATCCTTGGGCCCATGAACCTGCGCGCCACCCTTCTCGTCCTGGCCCTGTTGCCCGCTTGCAGCGGCACCAGCCCCGAGCCAGCCCTTCCCGGACCGGTCGCCTACACCAGCGTCGAGGGCATCAAGAACGCCAGCGCCATGGGATCGTTGATCCTTGCCGGCCAGCCGACCGTCGAACAGGTTGCCGCCCTGGGCGCTGCGGGGGTCGAGACCATGATCGACATGCGCGGCGCCGATGAGGTGCCCGACCGCGATGGGGGCGCCGAGGCCGAGGCTGCGGGCATGAGCTACAAACCCCTGCCCCTCGTGGGCGCCGACGCCCTGGACGACGAGTACATGGATCGCATGCGCGCCGAGCTGCGCAGCGCTGAGGGCACGCCGACAATCCTGCACTGCGGTTCCGCCAATCGGGTCGGCGCGGTGATGATCCCCTACCTGGTCCTCGACCAGGGTCGCAGCCTCGACGAGGCCCTCGCGGAGGCCAAGCAGATCGGTCTGCGCAGCGAGGCGCTCGAAGAGAAGGCCGTTGCCTACACCAAGGCCCGCGCCACCGAATGATCCCCGATTTTGTCGCCCCTGAGCTCGCTGCCCTCGGCATCGAGCTCGCCCACGAAACACTGGAACGCCTCGACGCCTACCTGGACCTGCTCCTCGAGGCGAACCAGCGCACCAACCTGACGGCGATCCGCGAGCGCGACGCCGCCTGGCGCCGGCTCCTGATCGACAGCCTTACACCTCTTCCCGGTCTCCAAACTCACCCGCCCGCCAAGGCGGTCGACATCGGCACGGGCGCAGGCCTCCCCGGCATTCCACTCGCCATCGCACTGCCCCAAACCCGCTTCAGCCTGATCGACTCGACGGGCAAGAAGATTGCGTTCCTGCGCTCCGTCGTTGAGTCCCTCTCCCTGCCCAACGTCGACCTGCACCCCGAGCGAGTCGAAACCCTGGGCCAGGAGTCAGTCCATCGCGAGCAATACGACCTAGCGATCAGCCGCGCCGTTGGTCCGATGAACGTGATCCTCGAGTACTCGCTCCCCCTCCTCAGGGTCGGCGGTCTGATGGTCGCGATGAAGGGGCCGAAGGTCACGTCCGAGCTCGAGGTCGCCAGCGACGCACTGCTCAAGCTGGGCGGCGAGCTCGAGACGATTGACAGCGCCTATCCAGCCGCCGCGGGCAACGATCTGGTCCTAGTCTCGATCACCAAGGCCCAGCCGACCCCCCGCAGCTACCCTCGCCTCCCGGGGACACCGAAGCGCGAGCCCCTCTAGCCGCGTGATTCCATGGATCCGCCGGAGCCAATCATGGTCGCGGCTCGCATCAACCGCTGCCCGCGGGCTTGAATGTCGGCTCTCGGTCTTGTGGTGAGCGAGCTTGGTAGGAGAATTGGGCTCCGATGCTGCCCAGCCCCCCCCTAACCGCCCTCCGCGACCTCGACGGCCAGCTCCAAAGCGCCGGGTTCGCGGTCCTGGACTCCGCGAACGTCAGCGCCTCCGCGGGCGTCACGCCGGCCCAACTGCGCGCGTGGCAGCCGCACTGGGACGACCTCCCGTTCGACGAGTATCTGCTCGACGACGGCAAGTACCGCCGTCGCCGCTTCGGCGCTTTCGTGGTGGAGGAGGCGAAGGTCGAGGTTGTTCCTGACCGCCCCCACTGGCAGTCGGCAGACTACAACGCGCTGCACGGCGGCATCGAGCGCTGGTTCCAGCCCCTTCCCGACGCCCTCGTCAGGGACAGCAACTGGCACGCGCTGCTGCGCGCCCTCGCGCAGCACGCCAGCGTCCTGCGCGGCCCGCAGCCCTGGTTCGTAGAGGCCCACACCTTCCGCATCGAAGCCACCGGCGGCATTGGCCGCCCGACGCCGGAAGGTGCCCACCGCGACGGCGTCGACCTCGTCGCCGTCCTCATGGTCGACCGCCACAACATCCTCGGCGGCGAAACTCGCGTCTTCGACATCCGCGGCCCCCAGGGCATGCGCTTCACGATGGCGGAGCCCTGGAGCGCGCTGCTTCTCGATGATGAGCGCGTCATCCACGAGTCGACCCCAATTCGGCCGCTCCAGCCCGGCCAACCCGCCTGGCGCGACACCCTGGTGCTCACCCTGCGCCAACAGGGATTCCAGGCCTAGCCCTCCGAGCCATGACATCCAGTCGCCATCGTCTGCTCCTTGCTCTCGTTCTTGCGTTCGTGGCCGCGAACGCCCTCGTCCTGCGGGGCCTGCACAACACACGACTGGGTTTTGAAGCGGTGCCCACGCAAGACGGCGACTGGTGGTCGACCGACCCCGACAGCCAATACCACATGCGTCGACTGGAGCGCTTCCTCACCGAGGAAGGGCTCGTCGCTGAACGGGACGACTACCTGAACGCCCCCCAAGGCTCAGCGATTCCCTGGCCGCCCTACTACACCTACACCTTAGCCGCCTGCCTGCGCCCCTGGCTCGGGGCAGCCCCGGGCGGCGCCGATACGAAGGCCCACGCCGAGTGGCGCCTACGCCTCGAACACGGGGTCGGATGGATGCCCGCGGTGTTCGCGACCGGCACCGCGGTGGTCGCCGGGCTCGCGGCGTATCAGCTCACGCAGTCCCTGCTCGCCGCCCTCGCCGCAGGGCTGCTCTTCGCCTGGACGCGTGTCTCGCTTCTCTATTCGGCGGTTGCGATCGGGGACCACCACGCCTTCGTCACGCTCCTCATGGTCCTGATGTTCGCGGTGTTCGCCGCGGCGATGGCCGAGCGCAACCGAGACCGGGCTAGCGCCGGCTGGATCTACGGCGGCCTGTGCGGATTCCTTGCGGGATGGCTGCTGGGTTCCTGGGTCGGCGGACTGATGTACATCGTTCTGATCCAGGCAGCCCTCGGCCTGGCGCTCTGCTCGCCCCGCCGCTGCCCGGGCCTCGCACCCTTCGGTGCGAGCTTCCACCTCGCCGCCCTCGTCACCGTGCTTCCGGCGGTCGCCAGCAGCCCCTGGCAGCAGGAGGTTCCGTGGATCGTGGTCAACCTATCCTGGTTCCACCCCCTTGAGCTGGGCCTAGGCCTGTGCGTCTTCTTGCCGCTCCTGTTCTTCCCCAAGGCCCTGGGCGCAGGAACCGCGCTACGCCGTAGCTACCCGGCCATCGTTGCCCTGATGCTCGCCTTAGGCTCGGGCGCAGCCTGGCTGCTGCAAACGCCTGCCGCTCGAGGCATCGCCGACGGCTTTGCGTGGGCGGGCCGGAGCAACGAGTTCATGGGCTTCATCACCGAATCTCAGCCCTTGCTGGACTGGGCCGACAACAGCTTCGGGGAAGTCTTCGCCTATCTCGGCTACAGCATCCTTCTCTTGCCCATCGCGTGGCTCGTGTGCTTCGCGCGGAGGGGACACTATGACCGCAGTCTCATCTGGCTCACCGCGACGCCGGTCCTGGTCTACCAGAGCCTCGTGCAGCGGCGCTTCGCCGAAAGCGCTGCGCCCCTGATCGCCATCGTCCTGGCCTGGGCGGGCGCGCTCTTGCTCGAGAAACTGTGCCAGAGCAAAGCAGCGCGCCCAAGACTCATCCTTCGGTCGCTCACCGCCCTGCTGGTTTTGGTCGGTGTCCCCCTGCTGAATCCCCAGGTCGCCGGTCGAGCGGCCTTTGTTCTGGGCAAAGGGGAGAGCTTCCCCCGCGGTCCGGTTCCCCACCAAGAGCGGGGCGTGCGCGAATCGCTCGAGTGGCTGCGTACCTACGAGGGTAGCCGTCAGCCCTCCCAGGCCGAAGACGCTAGCCACCGCGCGGTGCTCGCCAACTGGGACCGCGGCCATGCAATCGAATGGGCGGCCGGCCTTCCCAGCGTCGCAACCAACTTCGGCCTGTACGTAGGACTCGAGAGCTACCTGGCCCCCTGGCGCTTCCTGCTGGACTCCGACCCCGAAGCTGCGGAACAGCTGCTGCTCGATCGCGAAGCGCGCTACGTTCTGATCACTTCGCGCTACTTCTCCACCTTCGCAACCTCCCTCAAGGTGACCCGGCCCGACGAGCTCAGAAGCTTCTACCGCCGCCTCACCCCGCAGCAGAACGTCACCCAAGCCCAGCCGGCCATGCAGCTGTTCGGGCCGTGGTTCGAGACCATGGCCGCGCGCCTGCTCTTCCTCGGAAAGCTGCCCCAGCCCCTAGTCCAGCAGCTCGCATCCCAATCCACTGTCGCGGCACCGTCCCTCGACCAATCCCTCGCCTTCCTGCGGGCGATCTACGTGAGCCCCCGCCAGGTCAAGCACCTGGTGCTCCCCCACGGTGCTCCGCCCTACGCCAGCGCGATCCTGTGGGAGCGGGTCCCGGGAGCTCGCGTAACCCACGCGTCCACCGGTCCGCTCGAGATCGAGATCGACCTGGCCTGGGGCCCAGACCGCAGCCGCCCCGATTTCCAGTTCGTGCGCCGAGCCATGCCGGGTCCCGACGGGGTGGCGCGCATACGCGTCCCCTACGCCACCAAGCCCCGCCAGCAGCCCATGCCAGCCGGCCAAGTCCGTGTCCTGGCCGCACGCTGGCGCAGCGCAGTGGGGAGCGGCGCTCTCCTCATCCCCGAACCCGCGATCCGCAGCGGAGCGACCGTCGAGCTCAGGTAGCAGCCAAGGGCCAAGAGCTAGCCCTACTCCGAAAGCTCCTTCACGTGCCGCAGCACACGCCCGTGGATGCGGTGCACGATCAGGTCCGTCCACAGCTGCCAGTAGATCTGAGGCGCCATGCGCAGCTCGTACCAGGTGCTGCCCTCCAGGCGGGTGCGGCCGCCGGGCAGCGCCACCAGGCGGAACTCGCCGCGTACGCTGCGGAAGGTGCCCGAGAGATGGGGCGGATGAATGTCGTCGTAGAAGCTCCATTCCTCCATGGGTTCGGGCTGCTCGATCACGTCAAACGCGAGCCGCTGGGGCTGGTCCCAAACGGTGATCGGCTCGACGAAGGCGCCTGTGGAGAACTCGCAGTGCCGCACCGCCCCGACGCCGCTGCCCTCGATTCGCGCCCGCATTGGAAATGCCACGCCGGTCCGAAAGAGCCAGCTGTCCGGTTCCGGGAGCTCCGAGAACGAAACCACGTTCTGCCAGACGTCCTCGGGAGGCGCATCGATCACGACGCTGGAACGCACCTCGCGGGCCTGCGTCCCCGGCAGCTCCCCGTCGATCCAGGACGCGATCGGCAGCGCGAACAGGAGGGCCAAGGGCGCGGAACGCGGTGGTGTTGCTGGCTGCGCCAAGTGTCGGCCGAGCAGTGCCCCTGCAACCAGCGCCATGTAGATGATGGGAAAAGCCATGAGGATGCAGACCAGCCCCTCCAAGGCAAAGAGCAGCAGCCCGAAGCTGGCCACCACACCTGTCAGGGATGCAAAGCTGACCGTGTAGGCAGAGCTCTTGCGTGCATGGCGATTGATCAGGTACCCAAGCCCCACGCCGAACGCCAGCGGCAGGGAAAGGAACACGGCCAGTCCATAGTCCGCCTCGCTGCGCACCATGATCGCGAACAAAAGCCCGGCCACCACGAGGAGCCCCAAGCCAGAAAGCAGCACGGAGCTGGGGCGCACCTTGGGCTCTGGCCCGCCTGAGTCCGGTGGCCCATCGGCCGCGGGTGTAGCGACCTCAGCACTGGTCCGCGCAGAGGACTTGAAGCAGAGAATCAGGATCAGCCCGTAGTTGAGGAAGGGCAAGAAGATCAACAGCCCCAACCAGGGCGAGAGCCCTGCGTTCTTCGCGCGCATGGACGACAACATGCTCGCGATCCACGCGAACAGGAGCCCCCACAGCAGCAGGAAGATCAGGAACCAAGGCGGCATCTCGACCGCGACCGGAGCCGTGGCCATCCGCTGGGCGTAGAGCGGGCTCAGGTAATCGAGCGGCGGCCACCAAGTCTTGGTGACCGAGTAGAAGGCCCCCGCGTCGACGCCGTACTTGATCGCCATGAGGCCCAGGCCGGTCCCGATGTAGCGCTTCTGCGTCATTGACCCCGTGAACATGGACTTGAGGATAACGCAGCCTGCATGGAAACAGGGCCTCGACCGGAATCCCGCCCGCCCTTGACACGGATAACCACTCCAGTCTCCTTGCCTGCGGCGCCAATGATCGCGACCGAAGGCGGTCACCAAGAACCGCCTTGTACCGAAGGAGAGATATGGTCAAGAGTCGTGGATCGAATCTGCTGGGAACTACACGGCGACCTTGGTGCTGTCCTTGAGTTGGACCCCTCGGGTGACATCACCGAGGAGCTGGTGCCGCCCGGGTTTCCGCCACTTGCGCTCCGCGGCTTGAGCGAGCTTGAAGACCATGGCCAGACAAGCGGTCCGCCACCCTGCCCCCTTTGTCCGTTTGGTGCGCAGGCGAACGGTAGCGAAGGTCCACTCGATGGGGTTGGAAGCCCGCAGATGCTTCCGGTGTTCCGCGGGAAAGCCATCCAAGGCGAGCGGCTCCTCCCTGTCCTTCACGAGGCAGGCCGTGGCCTTGGGGAACTTCGCTTCGTACTTCGACGCGAAGACATCGAAGGACTTGTCGGCTTCCTCACGTGTCTCCGCCATCCAAATCCGATGCAGGCCATCCTTGGGCGCGGCTGAATCCCCTTCGGTAGCTTGCTCAGGACCTTCGCCATCTTCCTGAGCCTCTTCGAGGCCAGCGTCCAAGAGTGCCGCCGGCAGGGTCTAGCAAAGTCGAAGGACCTCGAGGTCGCCATCGATACGGCGCCGATCATTGGTCATGGAGCAGTCAAGGACACCTACAACCTGGCTTCGGATGGAATCCCGCGCGTCGTGGAGGAGGCATTCCGGCTGAAGAGATGGGACAAGGACCAGCTCATCGAAGAGACGCAGCTGGAAAGCCACTTTGGATCCAGCTTCGAGGGCGAAGCGCATCTGGATTGGTCCGACCGGGAAGAGCGCGAGGCACTCTTGGCGCGGCTTGTCGCTGATGCCCGAAAGGCAATCGAGTTTGCACGGCGAGGACTCAAGGGATACGCCAAGGTCCCGCCCAAGACCTTCAAACTGCGTGAAACGCAGACGCTCCAAAAATGCCTACTTTCGCAGAACATCGACGAATCTCCGCCGGATGGAGGCGGCACGAAGATCCGCCAGAGGACCTCTCGCAATCGATTCATCTCGACTGCCGATACCGACATGCGGCATGGTCACAAGAGCCACTCCAAGGGATTCGATGCCTACAAGGGGTCCGTGGTCCTCGAAGCCGAAGACGGCGCCGTACTCGCCACCGATGCGCGGCGCGCCAATGTGCCCGATCCTATGGATGCTGATGCGTTGGTCGAGGCAGCGGCGGAGGTGGCGAACGGGCCTGTTGTACGAGTGCTTGGCGACAGGGCCTATAGCTACAGTGGGACGCGTAAGAAGCTCGCAGCGACGGACATCGAGGTCGTAGCGAAAGCGCCGCCGGCAAGATCCAAAGGCGGTACCTACCGAAGAACGGACTTTGACAACGACGACAAACTCGGCGTCGCGAGATGTGCACGAAATCTCTGCCCCTCGCCCGTGCAGTGACAGATCGTCCACAGGCCAGGGAGCTGGATCGACATCGGAAGGCGCAGAAGACGCCAGAATTCAAGAAGGCCTACAGGAGGCGCATCGCAGTCGAGCACGCCATCGGTCGGATGCGTGCGATGCGTATGGGCAAGGCGAGGTCTTTTGGCCTCGCCAAAGTCGCGATGCAGGCAGCAATGGCCGCCATGGTAGCCAACCTGGGCCTGGCGGCGGTGTGTCGAGGTCTTGAACGCGTGGTAGCGTGGATCTTGCCAACAACGGCTCAGGGGTTCGAGCCACGCAGACTCCTCAAGCCACCTCGGCCCTCGTGTGAGCCATTCCTCCTGGGCCTTTTTTTGGCCGGGCCTCTAGTCCGAATCACTCACCAGGATTCACGTCAGAGCGCCGGACCAGGTGCCTTCGGCCCCCTACAGGTCACTCGTGTTCGGACGTGGACGCCATCCCCCGATCTCGTGCGCTGCACTCCCCGGGCCGGGTGTAGACATGGGGTGGGTTTGGAAATCTCGGAACGTCAGGTTCTGTCTGAACACCGCCACGGCATGGGCATGGATGCTCGCGGCTTGGGTGGCGGGAGGGACGAACCGCAGAGATCACGGGTCTTGCGAGCGGCCTGACCTGGGGTCCCGCGACAAGGCCAGGCACGTCGTCTTTGACTCGTCCTAGCCGCCAGCGCCTTCCTTAGGCTCCTGCTACGAAGGCGGCATAGGCTTCTTGGAACTTCTTGTCTCGCAGCTTGAGCAGCTTCTTGAAGCGCGTAGCGGTTCCCTGGCCGGCCACGGCTTGGCGAACGTATTCCACGAAGCCCTCGCGCCAGCGGCCATCCTCGCCCTGCCAGCAGAAGTCCACCAGAGTGGCGCACTGGGCGTAGGTCAGCGCGCTCTTTGGTCCGTCGAAGTCACCGATGGACAGGGTCAACAGTCGTTGAAACTCCAGGGGTCGCTCGGCCTTGGCATGGAATTCACGATCCCAGTCGTTCCCCCGTTCGGCGTCGAACAGGATTCGCTCGCTTTGCTCGCCCTGGATGCCAAGTTGGGCGGAGAACCTACGCGCCAGGCCGCGTGCTAGCCAAATGGGCAGCTCGGGTCGATCCCCCTGGGTCTCGGCTGAAGCCTGCAGCAGAAGTTGGGTCAGGGGGATGACAAGGCGGCTCGGCGTGTAACCCCGTTCGAGGTCCAGGGACACCCTCAGCTTGCTGTCGTCCACCACGTGGAGCAGGAGGCCATCCTTCGGAAAGGAACTGCCGTCGCCGTGCAGGTGAAGCTGGAGCCGTTTGCTGGCCTGCATCAGTCCAAAGGGGGCGGCGAAGCTGCTGTAGAACAGCCGGTAGACCTCTTCGGCGTCCAGCATGGCCCGCAAGGTGGCCTCGGGGGGCAAATTGCTGCGGACGTCAAAGTGCAGGCTGCAGGTCTCCCAGGCCTGGCTCCAGCGGGAGGTGTCGCTGCTCAGGTTCTCGAGGGGAATCCAGCGCCGGCCGTGGGGAACGCGCCAGGAGTCCCCGTGCCGGCGATGGCCGAGCCCTTCGTGCAGCTCGGCGGACTGACCCTTGCGGAAAATCGCGAGCCAGCGGGCGGCATCGGCCTCACGGGCGAGCCCGACCGAGTCTAGCTCGAGGGCGAGCTCACCCAGCTTCGCGCCCGGGTCGAAGCGCGCCTGCTCAAGCCTAGGCTGCCACCTGCGGTGCACGTCCTCCATCCAGGCATAGGAGAGGACCTCCTCCCGGTCAAACTCCAAGAGCCTGCGCTTGTCCCGCATGATCAGACGTTCCTGGTCCACCAAGACGATGCGACCCTCCTGCACTCGGCCCTTGTTGGCTAGTACGATCCGGTCCTGGGGAAGATCCTCGGAGTCCGCGGTGGCCGCTGTCGAAGGGCTGCTGAGGGCGCAGAGCGAGAGCACGGCTAGGGCGGAGCCCACGGGCTTGGATTTGGCGAGCATGGGGGCAGTCTTGCGACTGGGGGGGGACGGCTCATTGGCGATGGGGGCGAGGTTCCATCGCGGACGACAAAGCGGCGCGCGGCGCAGGACCGCACGAAAAATCTCGGATTGAATTAGAACTCTCTCTCCCCCTGCCAAGGGTTGATTCACGAGGATTCGCACCCGGAGGCCGGATGGGAATGCCAGCGGGGCGGGAAGAGGAATCAAGCCCGGCTTCCATCCGCCGGACTGGGCCACTTGGCAGTGAGTTGCGGTCCGACGCATTGACTCCGGGCTCCGTACCTCCCCCCCCTCCTTCTCGGCATGAGATGTTGCGCAAGTGTGAGGCGTGGACCAAGCAGCTCGGTGTCTGGGAGAGAATCACAGGAGAATTCGAGATTGATGCAAGGGGTTCCCTGACGGCTGGAGAATCTTGGTGAACCCTATGTTCCGGCATTCTTGATGATTCCTGAAACGCAGCGAACCAGCCAGCTCCTGACCCATGCCAAGGCCCTTCGAGCCCTGGCCCAGGCCCTCGTCGCGGACCATTCCGCAGCAGAAGACTTGGTTCAGGACACGATGGTTCTGGCCCTCGAGTCCGCCCCTCAGGATGGGGATCGAATCGGTGGGTGGCTGCGCGGGGTGTTGCGACAGAAGGCGCTCCACCGTCATCGTTCGAACCGCTCCCGGGCCTATCGCGAACGCCAGGCGGCCGAGGAAGAGGCTCTACCGGCCACCGTCGATCTCGTCGCGCGCAAGGCGCAGGTCGCGACCCTCGTTCAGGAGGTTCTACAACTGAAGGAGCCGTACCAAACCGTGCTGTACCTGCGCTTCTTCGAGGAGAAGAGATCCGCAGCGATCGCCCGCGAGCTCGGCATTCCCGAGGGCACGGTCGCGAGCCAGGTCCACCGGGGCTTGGAACTCCTGCGTTCCAACTTGGATCATCGATCGGCTGGGGATCGGAGCGTTTGGGTCGGGGCCTTGATGCCCTGGTTCTCCGCTGAAGCGACAACGAAATCGGCGACCTTGGGAGGAGCCTGGATGGCTGGAGCACTGAAGTTAGGTGGGACTGCGACCGTACTAGCGGCAGTCCTGTTCTACGTGGGAAAGACCGATTCGCTCAGGACCCAGGAACTGCCCCCTGTGCCTGAACCTGATGGGTCGAAGGAGCTCCTGTCGGTAGCCTCCAATCGGCAGGTCTCCGTACCTCCTCCTGTGCGGATGGTCGAAGACCACCCGGCTGTTTCAACCGAGCCTCCTCTGGACTCCTCTACAACGCTCAAGGAGAAAAGCGTAGCTCGGGCGTCGCCTCCCGATCCTGGCGAAGGCACCGAACCCGCTCCCGGCGAACCGGTACAGGCTAGCCCCGGGCCGGAGTTTCCCTCGGACAGGGAGGGAGTGACGGTTCGACGCTTGTTCGAATTCATCCAACGCACAAGCACGGACCCGGCCAAGGAGTCACCCATTCACATCGATGAAAAGAACCTCTTGGTCAACTTCGATTCGAGCTCTGAGCAGCGAATCGAAGTCGAAGATCGATTCCAAATTCCGGTCCAACCCCGTTTCCCAACGTTTCAGAGATCCCTCGTGGCCAAGTGGAATTTCACTGGCCCCAATCCAGCCAATCCCGTTTTCGAAGAGGCGCAGATTTCGCTGGCCCGGTCTTCGCCTCTCTCGGGGCGCACCCAGATCTTTCGGAAACACCGGCTGGAGGATCGCTACGCCGTATCGTTGGCGAGCCCCCAGGAGGGCGACCAGGAGCAATGGACCGAAGGCCTAAGCGCGGACCTGGACCTACTCGGATTGTGCCCGCCTCCCGGGATCGGCGATGGCCAGGATTGGAAAGTCTCGCTCGCCTCCCTGCGCGCACTGTTCATGCCCGGCGGAAACCTGCACGTGACACCTGCGAAGGCGGTGAGTCGGCGTGAGGATCTCACCTGGAATCAAACTGCAATCCCCATCAACGAGGAGATCGAACGCCAGAGCCGGTGTGCGGCAACCAGCAGAGGATGGGTTGCGACCCAAGCCGGTCATCTCCTTCACTTTGATCTTCGGGCCGAGTTTCAGTGGGTGAAGGACTTCGCCGAATCCGATGCTATCCCCCTCCAGGACTTAAGCGCGATCGACACTCCCGAAGTGACCGATACCTACAACCTGAGGGGCAGTGGGCGATGGGACCCGGACGCCCAGCGCGTGATCGATTTGGAGCTGAAAGGCGAGCACGGACGGAGCATTGTTGTCATGCGCAAGACGCCGAATGAAATGTGCATGAAGCTCAGGCATGAAGTCCTGATCCGAGTCAAGAATATGGTCGAGTAGGCGAGTCGGGCATGATGCGGAGAAGCTGACTGGGCCCCTTGACTTCCCGGACGCTCCGAAGGTGCAGTTCCGTCCATGGATTCGGGGTCGCACACCCTGGAGATGTACCCGGCCCGGCACCGATTTGTCGGGCTCACGCCAATCCAACGAATGGGAGACGGCCTCGGTACCTCATCACGAAGCGCTGGGTTGGGCACGCCGTGCCCCGGCCTGGGGACCGGGCCCGCCCCCCAGCAGGAATGGCCGCCCCCCAGCAGGAATGGCCGCCCCTCAGTACCTTGGTGAAAAAAAGACGCTCGCCTGCCTCGCCGTATTGCCCCTACTTTTTTCGGCTCTCCTGCACCTTTAGTGGAAGCTCGGTAGACCAAATGGTGGGGTTGTCTACCGATTGGGGCGCCCTTACGGGAGTTCTGGGGTGATTGGTTGATGCGCAAGACGAGGACACCAGACTCGGGGTGCGAACCGACCTCACCCAGCACCCCCGTCATGCACGCTACGACACGACTCCGAGCCCTCCTTGACATCCAGCACCTCATCGTTCGGGGCTTCTACTTCGAGGAGGCCGGGCTGGTGGTCGAAGTCGCTCCCGATGGCCGCAAGCTCCCCCGCTGTGGTGAGTGCGGCGCCAAGTGCAAGTTGGTGAAGGACCGTCGGCTTCGCCGTTGGCGCCACCTGGATTTCGCGGGGATGACGGTGCACTTCGAGCACGCGATCCGCCGTGCCCACTTTGCCCCGTGCAGCGGCGTCAAGACGGAGCGCGTGGAATGGGCAGAGCCTGGTAGCAATTTCACATACGCCTTTGAAGAGCGGGTTGCTTTCCTCGCACAGCAGTGCAGTCAAACGACGGTGTCTAAGTTCCTCCGGACATCTTGGCGCACCGTGGGGGCGATTGCGGGGAGGGCCAGTCACCGCAAGCTCGACAGCCTCGGCGATCGCCTCAACGGTCTTCGCTACATCGGTATCGATGAGCTCAGCTACCGCAAGCACCACGAGTACGTGACCGTCGTTGTTGATCACGAGCGAGG